>CAUJJW010000242.1 GCA_963205105.1 Verrucomicrobiota bacterium
CATGGCCCGCGAGCAGGTCGAATATCCCGCCACAATCCCGGTGTCGCCCGCCCTTGCACCCGGAACACTGTCGCCCGGGACCAACCGAAGCAACGATGCCCGCCAGGACTCCAACCGTGCCCCATTCTTCCGGCGAGCCCTTGGCGATCCTACTCACCCAGGATTAAGCCATCCCACCCATGATGCCCGTCGCCCTGAAGTGGCTGCGACGCCACCCCAATCTCCTTTACCACCTCGGTTCCCTTTTCTGGACGTTCCTTCTGCTGGCCGTCTGGGAAAACGCCCGACCAACCCGACCTCCGGCCGCCCGTGTTGCCGAGGCCGATGACAGCAACCATCGTTCGGGTCTCCCCCTGGTTTGGTGCTTCGGCCTGTTCACCATCCAACTCGCCGGGGCGCTGGACCGGAGATTCCGACGCGATCAGAACTTGGTCCTCGCAGATCTTCAGGACCAGGTGCATCGGTATCGCAATGTCCTCGAGTCTTCGCCCGAAGGTTTCTGGCTGGTCAGCGAGGAAGGCGTGCTGCTGGACGTCAATGATGTTTACGCCCGGCGATCGGGCTTCAGCCGCGACGAGATCCTGGGCCGGCACATCGGGGAGTTCGAAGCCCGCGAGACCCTGAAGGAAACCAAGGATCGCATGGCTCAAGTCCGGCGGGACGGCGGCCTCGTCTTCGACACGCTCCATCGCACCAAGGACGGCTCCTGCTGGCCGGTGGAGGCCAAAGTGACGTATTCGCCCGGCTTCGGTGGCCGGTACGCCGCCTTCTTCCGGGACCTGTCCCTGCTTCAACGATCCGAGATTCTTGCCCACATCCGTGGCCAACTCACCGATCGGATTCCTTCCGACACGTTGCCTCAACTGCTCGAAGCCTCCGTTTCTCAGGCGAAGCTTTGGACAGGAAGTCCGCTGGGGTACTTCCATTTTCTGGATGCAGGCCAGGCGCATCTCACGCTCCAAACCGGGGATGACCGTTCGAGTGGGAAACATGACGAAGCCCCATCCTCCGATCACTCTGCCCGAATCACCGGAGTCGCCATTTGGGCGGAGTGTGTCCGGACCGGACAACCGGTGGTGGTCAATGCACCCGATCCGGCGTCGGCCGGCCCACCCCTCGGGAAGGGCTCCCGCGCACACCGTCGCGAACTGGTCATTCCCATCCGCCAGGGTTCCCTGGTCGTCGCCCTCTTTGGCGTGGCCGGCAAGACCAAGGACTACCTTCCCGCCGACGCGGATTGGGTGTCGGACATCGGAGCGATGGCCGTCGACCTCGCCCAACGGAAGCGCGCCAAGGAGGAACTCACGCAGTTCTTCCAGCTTGTTCCGGATCTCGTAGGCATCATCACCGCGACGGGGCGCCTGCACCGACTCAACCCGGAATGGGAACGCGTGCTGGGTTGCACCATCGCCCAACTCCAATCGACTCCCTTCATCGAGCGGGTCCATCCCGCCGACCGCCAGCCCACCTTGCGGCGCTTCGTCCAACTCGGCCGCGGCCGCAATCTTCAGCGGTTCGTCAATCGATGCCGGGCCGAGGATGGTTCGTACCGCTGGATCGAGTGGAATGCGGCCTCCATGCCCCAGGAACAGCTCATCTATGCCGCGGCCAGCGACATCACGGAACGGGTGCGCAGCGAGCGCCTGGGCCAACAGCAACGCGACCTTGGCCTGGCGCTCTCCACGGCCCGCAACCAGGCGCCCGATGCACTGTTGCAGCTTTGTCTCCGGGCCGCGATTGAGGCCACCGGCATGGATAGCGGCGGGCTCTACCTGAAAGACCCGGCCACCGGGAGCCTGAGCATGGTCGCCCACCATGGGTTGTCGGCGTCGTTTGTGCAGGCGGTGCGCATGATGCCGGCCGATTCACCCAAGACCGCACTCGTGAACCGGGGAGTCATCCTCTACACCCGCTACACGGATTTGCCCGCGGCCACTCCCGAACAGACCAACGAGGGACTCATGGCCATCGGCATCGCCTCGATCAGCCATGACGGCGAGATCCTCGGCTGCATCAATGTCGCCTCGCACACCATCGAAATCGTCCCTGTCTGGGCCCGAAAATGCCTCGAAGCTCTGGTGCCTCAGATCGGCAACGTGATCGTCCGGTTCCGCGCCGAACAGGCCCTCCGTGAAAGCGAGGAACGCTTCCGTCTCCTGTTCGAACAGGCCAACGACGCGATCTTCTGGGCCGAAGCCGATTCAGGGCGCCTGATGAACTGCAACCGAGCCGCCGAAGTCCTCCTCGGCAGGCCGCGTGCCGAGATCATCGGACGATCCAGTATCACCCTCCATCCACCCGAGCACATCGAGCGTTATCAGGCGCTGTTCCGAACCCACGCCCTCGGCATCGGAACCGGCCCGGTCGAGGCCGAAATCCTGCGAACCGACGGAACCCGGCGCATCGTCAACGTCTCCCCAGCCGTCATCGATTTCGGCGGACAACACATCGTGCAGGGCATCTTCCATGACATCACGGCCGCCAGGGAAATGGAGATCCGGTTCCGCCATGCACAGAAAATGGAAGCCGTGGGACAACTCGCCGGCGGCGTCGCCCACGATTTCAACAACATCCTCGGCGCCATGATGCTCAATCTGCACCTCGTCCGGGAGAGCGCATCGCCCGACCCCGAGGTCCAGACCACGCTCCGGGAACTCGAGGAAGAGGCCCGACGCGGTGCCGAACTGACCCGACGCCTGCTCCTGCTCGGACGCCGTGAAGTCGTCCAAATCCGGCGCACGAACCTCAACGACATCGTCGAAGGACTGTTCAAGATGCTCCACCGCCTGCTGGGCGAACATATCGAGCTCCGCTTCGAACCTTCGCCACAGTCCGCCTGGACCAATGCCGATCCCGGCATGATGGAACAGGTGCTGATGAACCTGTGCCTCAACGCGAGGGATGCCATGCCCCGGGGCGGCCCCCTCCGAATCCTCACCACCCACCTCGACATAGCCCCCGAGGTCGCCCGGCGCACCGTCGAAGCCCGTGTCGGTTCATTCATCTGCCTCGCGGTAGTGGACACCGGAACTGGCATCGCGCCCGAGATTCAGGAGCGGATTTTTGAGCCGTTCTTCACCACCAAAGCCCCCGGCAACGGCACGGGTCTCGGACTCGCCACCGTCGACAGCATCGTCCGACAGCATCAGGGCTGGATCACTCTCGACAGCCTGCCCGGCACAGGCACCACGTTCCGCGTCTACCTGCCTGCCGCGGCACCCGCCGATGTCGTCCCATCGCCACCCAGCGTGGCCGAAATGCCCCATGGCACCGAGACCATCCTTCTGGTCGAGGATGATCCAAGCCTTCTCCGAACCGCGAGCCTCCTGCTCCGAACCTGCGGCTACCGGGTGCTGGAGGCGCGGAACGGACCGGATGCACTCCGCATCTGGCAGGACGCCAAGGCTCAGATCCACCTGCTCCTCACCGATATCGTCATGCCGGGCGGGATCAGCGGCATCGAACTCGCCAACCGACTGCGTCACTCCCATCCCACCCTGAAGATCCTCATGACAACGGGTTACAGCGCCGAACTCGTCCATTCAGGCGGACTCAGCGACAAAACCATCACCCTGCTGCCCAAGCCGTACACCCCCGCACGCCTCACCCAAACCCTCCGCCACTGCCTTGACCACATCGGACCGGCACGCGAAGCGACTTCAACCCTGGAGCGACCGCGCCCTTAGATCGATTCGTCGCTCATCCCACATCCCCAACCCCAGCGCCCCCGCGATCTCAACGTGCTCCGGTTGCCGGTTCAGAAACGTCGAAAATTCATCCGGCTTCGCTTCGGCGATCGGCTTCATCCCCACCGACACGCGTTTCCGGTCGATCTCCTTCCAGCCGATGCGGTCCAGCGCCACCGGATCGGTCGCGAAATAAAGCGTGCGATGTTCCCAGACAAACTGCGGTCGCGCAAAGGGCCCCCCATGATACAGGGCGCGAATGCCATCGAGAATGTGCAGCACCGTCTTGTCCCGGATGACCGGCAACGACACCACCGCCGGAATGAATGAACCGCACACGTTCAGGGTGCTCGACGAATGGGTGCGGCTCACGTTGTTGACCAGTCCGTGCGAAAGGTTCTTCAGCGCCAGCGTCACTCCTGCCGACTGGTGGTCCTTCAGCGCCGGCACATTGATCAGCTTGTTCACGTCCTGGCTGATGAACTGCGCCACATAGGACCGACGGGCCGCCGGATTCGCCAAGTCCTGACCCGGAAGCACCACCGCCATGTCCATGTAGTGGTTCGGATCGTAGCGTTTCATGTCCTGCTGGAGGTCGTCGTAGCCCTCACTCGCAAACGCCCACCGCACCCCGGCCGGCAGCCACTCATCAAATCCCGCCTTCAGAAACTCATTCCGATATCGGTCGTACACCACGATGTCCTGACGCCGCACTCCCGCCGACTCCAGCCCGGCAATGATGCCCTGAACCACTTCCACACTGCTCTGAACCAGGGGCCCGCCCACCGGCGTCAGCTTGATCCCCACCACGTCACCCTTCTCAAAGAACTGACGCCATGCCTGCGTCGCATCATCGGCATCCGTCAGCTCAATCATCCCCTCGTCCAGCATCCGCCGGATTGGGTCCACCTGGAATTTTCCCTCCACGATCGAAGCCGGATGCGTGACCGACACCACCCGGCCCGGATGCAAGCCCGGCATGCCCAACTTCGAACGTGTGGCCTTGGCCGAGTTGGGGGACAACACCGGCGCTGGCGCCGCCGCTGCCCGGGCGAGAGTCGGAACGGTCAGACCGGCGGCCAGCTTTCCCAACCACGCCCGCCTCGTGCATCGATGCCCTAATGCCATGCTTGAAGTCTGACCTCACCCGCCGCCGGCACGCAACCGAACTGTCGACCGTTGCCCCGCTTGGGGCGATCGCCGAGTTGTGGATGGGAGATCCAAGCATCGGAGGGTTTTGGACAGGATTCACAGGATGAACAGGATGCTCAGAAACCCAAGCGGAACGGCATTTCATCCTGTTCATCGTGTTCATCCTGTCAAAAAGAGGGCCATGTCCTCCGACAACACGGAGATGCGCCCCCCCGCTTGTCAGTCCTGCCGTCCTTCGCTTGAATCTTGTGCGTGAACCGGGCCTTTCCCTCCGCCAATTCCTTCCCATCCCGAAAGCATCCGGGTTTTGGCGTTGGCTCGGCATCCCCCCCGAAGGGGCTGGCCAATTTCCGGAACCCTACCCATGAACCTCGCCTCCGTAGCGGCGGGCGTCTCGCCTGCCGTAGAGGGGGGCGTCTCGCCCCCCCGGAGTCCAACCAGGTTCATGGCCCGTGAGCAGGTCGATTTCGAGCAGATCACTCTCCACCCACCCAACCCCGCTTTTTCTTATGGCCACCTACGTGTACGAAACCATTCCCGATAACCCGAAGCAGAAACCCCGGCGTTTTGAGGTCGTCCAAAAGATGAGCGAACCCGCGCTGACTCAGGACCCCAAAACCGGCGAACGCATCCGGCGGGTCATCATCGGCGGCAGCGGCTGGGTCACCCATGGCTCCAGCATCCTGTCCATCCCCACCAAACGCGGCCGACGCTGAGACCCCTCAAAAGCGATCCACCACCGTCACGCCTGCTTCCCGAAATTCACCCATGGCCGCCAGTGCCTCAGGCGCTTCCGCCAGGGTGATCGTTCGCCGAACCAGCTTCGAGGGCTGAAGCCGTCCCGTCGCCACTTCCGCCAGCATCTCCGGGTACGCGTGCGCCGCCATCCCGTGGCAGCCGAACAGTTGAAGTTCCTTCGCAATCACCGCCGACATCGGCATCGGCGGATTGGAATCCCCACCCAAAAGCAAACCCACCTGCACATGCCGCCCGCGAGGTCGAAGGCTCAGGACCGAATTGCGGGCGGTCGTCGGGTGGCCCAACGCGTCCACCGAAACCGACACGCCGCCACCAGTCCGTTCCCGAACCGCCGCAGGCACGTCGGCGATCGACCGTGCGTCCAACGTTTGGATCGCCCCCAAATCCCGGGCGAGTCCAAGCGCCGCTTCCCGGATGTCCACCGCCAGCACCCGCGCGCCACGCGCTTCGGCGATCATGATAGCCGCCAAACCCACCCCTCCGCAGCCATGGACCGCGACCCATTCCCCCGGGCGCACGTTCGCCAGCGCCGTAATCGCCCGGTACGCCGTCACAAACCGACATCCCAGGCTGGCGGCTTCGACGAACCCCAGTTCCTCCGGAAGCCGCACCAGATTCAGATCCGCATAACGGAGGGCCACAAACTCCGCGAAGGACCCCCATCCGGTGAAGCCAGGCTGATACTGGGTCGGGCACACCTGCGGATCGCCCTGCCGGCAGATCTCGCAGCCACCGCACCCGCTCACAAACGGCACCGTCACCCGGTCGCCCACCTGCCAGCGGGTCACCTCCCGGCCCACCGCCTCGATCGTACCCGCCAGTTCATGGCCTGGCACATGCGGCAGCTGGACATCCGGATCATGCCCCTGCCAGGCGTGCCAGTCGCTCCGGCATAGCCCCGTGGCCCGGACTCGAACGACGACGCCATCGGCGGGCACGGCCGGTTCCGGGACGGTGGCCAGGATCAGGGGACCCCCAAAACGCTCGAGCAAAATGGCCTTCATGGGCGTTCAACCCTCATGTGGGGAACGAAGTTGAAGTGGGCCGGGGGGTGGTGTCGACAGGGAAGCTGGCTCCTCGTTCCCCATTCCCTTCACCGCCCTCCCTGCGTAGGCTCCGCCGCTCGTGAGTGCTCCCGATGAACCGTGCCTCCGTAGCGGCGGGCATCCCGCCTGCCGTAGAGGGGGGCGTCTCGCCCCCCGGAGTCCCTGGTTCATGGCCGGTGAGCAGGTCATTTTTGAACAGGGAGCTTCCCATGAAACCACGTGACGCGGCCATGCTCGTGGCACTGGCCGCGCTCTGGGGAGCATCGTTCCTCTTCATGCGCATCGCGGCCACCCCCTTTGGCCCGGTCCCGATGATCGCAGGCCGGATGTTCATTGCGGCCATCGCGTTCCTGCCGCTGATCCGTCGACGCGAGGAGTTCGCCCTGCTGCGCGGGCATTGGCGTCCCTTGCTGGGGAACGGCCTGCTGAGTGCTGCGATTCCGTTTTGTCTCCTGGCCTACACTTCCCTCAGCCTGACCGCGGGATTCACTTCGCTGCTGAATGCCCTCACCCCCATCACCACCGCTGTGATTGCCTGGCTGTTCTGGGGAAATCGGCTGCGACGCAGCCAATGGGTCGGCCTCGGGCTCGGACTCAGCGGCGTCGCCATCCTGTGCTGGGGACGCATGTCCTTTCGCGAGGGCGGCAGTGGTTGGGCCATCGTCACCGCCGTTCTCGCCACCTTCTGCTACGGGTTGGGCGGCAACTATGCCAAACGCCGCTTCGCCCATCTACCGGCCAATATCACCGCCGCCGGCACCCTCACCGGCGCCGCCCTGGCGACCCTCATTCCCGGAGCCGCCCTCTGGCCCACGATAAACCCCTCGGCCATTCCGTGGATCTCCGTCGTCCTGCTCGGCATCCTGTGCACCTCGGTGGCGTATCTGCTTTATTTCCGACTCCTGCTATCCGCCACCGCCACCCAGGTCGCCTCCGTCACCTTCCTGGTCCCGGTCTTCGCCATCCTTTGGGGTGCCCTGTTCCTCGGCGAGGGACTGACGCTTCAGATGGCCATCGCTTCCGTGGTAATTCTCACCGGCACCGCCCTCGCCAATGGGGTATTCTCAACCCGGGCTTTCCTAAGCCCGCCTATCGGCGGTAGATAGCGGCGTGAAGATTTCCATCTTCCTGAGTTATCCCAAACCGGCCTACCTGCGACAGAGGCTCTTCATCGACGCCGTCCGGAAGAACCTCGAAGCCCGCGGTTTCGGCCCACGGACCCTTGGCGTCACGGACTATGACATGGACGCACCGTTGCGGGGGATCCGTCGCCTCATGCTGGAGTCGAACGGACTAATCACGGTCGCGTTCCGGCGGACCTTGCTGGTCCAAGCCCACCACCGCGCGGACTCCGACATCCCTGGTGTGGGACCCACCGACGTCAGTGGAGCCTGGCTCACCACGCCATGGGCCCACATTGAGCCCGCGATGGCGTACCAACTCGGCTTGCCGATCCTGATCTTCAGGGAGAAAGGGGTCCTCGCGGACGGGATTCTGGAGCGAGGCATCGTGGGCCTCTACATGCCCGAATTCGATCTGGATCTACCCCTCGAGGACTACTTCGAATCCGAAGAATGGAAGGGCATCGTCGGAGCATGGGAAGGCCGCGTTCGAGCCGTGGTCGACAAGAAAGGCTCACCTCCTGTGCTGTTCTGAATCAGACGGCGCGCCGATGCAGCTTGTGCACCGCCGCCTGGTCCGTGGGTTTGATCACCATCTCGTCGATGCACACATGCGGCGGACGTGATGCCACCCAGACCATCGCCTCCGCCACGTCCTCGGCCACCAGCGGCCGGGTGCCCGCATACACCTTCTTGGAGCGATCAGCGTCACCCTTGAAGCGAACCATCGAGAACTCCGTCTCCGCCAATCCGGGATCCACCGTCGCCACCCGGATGCCCACGGTGTTCAGTTCCATGCGCAGCGATCGGGTGATCGCCAGCTCCGCCGCCTTGCTCCCGCAATAGGCGGCACCGTTCTCGTACGGCGTCCGGCCCGCAATCGAGCCCACGTTGAGAATCATCCCACCCGCATCGTGGGGCACCAGCGGCAACACCGCCCGGGTCATCCGCAACACCCCCAGCACGTTCGCCTGCATCATCGCTTCCCAGTCCGCATCCTTTCCTTCCGCCACCGATTCCAACCCGTGCGCGCCGCCGGCGTTGTTGACCAGGATGTCCACGCGCTCGGCGACCGTTCGAACCCAGGCCACATAGGTTTCCACCGAACTGGTCGAGGCCACATCCAGCGCATGAACCCGGACGTCCGGAGAGCCCGCCGACCGCGCCTCGGCCGCGACGTGTTCCAGCCGATCCATGCGTCGTGCGCCCAAAAGAAGGCGGGAACCTTCGGCAGCAAAAGCCCGTGCGGCAGCGGCGCCGAACCCGCTGGAAGCCCCGGTGATCAACACCCATTTCCCGGCCAATCGTGAAGCCATGGGTGAAGTGTCCTCACCCGCCGCCGCGGATCAACGTTCAACAAAGGCATCGTCCACCACAGGGGCGTGGAGCATCCAGGCCGCTCAATTTGTCGGACACCGCTGCCGGGTTGTTCGGCGGTGCCTACTTCTTCTTGTCCGACTTCTTGGGATCGCCCAGCACCTCCGAGGGGACGCCGCCATGTTTCCAGGGCGCGATCAGCGGCGCTTTGGTGTCGAGATCGTCCATCAGCGCCTTCGCCTCCTCCGGGGTTCGGGTGATTTTTGGCCGAAGAAACACCATCAACTCCACGTTGCGCGCGGACTTGTCCTTCTTCTTGAAGGCCCAGCCCAGGCCAGGAATGTCGCCCAGCACCGGCACCTTGCGCACGGTGTCGGAGATCTGCTTCTGAATAATGCCGCCCAACACCAGGGTCTCACCACTCTTGGCCGTGACATCCGTTCGGAAGTTGCGGGTGTCGACCACCGGACCTCCCGCGATCACCTGACTCTGCTGGATCGACGACGACTCCGCCCGGATGCGCAACGACACATCGCCGGCGCTGTTGATCCGCGGTGTGACTTCCAGGATCACCCCCACGAGCTTGTACTGGAAGCTCTGCACCAGGCCGCCGACGTCGGTGCTCTGGCTCTTGTCGATGAACGGCACCTGTTGTCCGACGAACAGCCGGCCCATTTCGTTGTCGGCGATGTTGATCTGCGGTTCGGCCAGCACGGTGGCGTCGGTGTTGCGCCGGAGAAACTGGACCAGCACGTCCAGGTTGAGGGTCGAGTCGAGCACCCCGGACCGAAGCATGGTCATGGCGGAGCCGACCTCGCCCGCAGGCGGGTTGTTGACGGTGGTTTTGCCGCCAAAGCCCGAGGTGTAGCGTCCCTTCACATTGCCGATGATCGAGTTGTCGTAGTCGTCGCCACTGAACACCTGGCTGCCATCCGGCGACCAGCGCACGCCCAGTTTGTCGAGTTTGTCAGTGGCCACTTCCAGAATCCGGGCCTCGATCAGGACCTGCGCGGTGGGGGCATCCAGTTCTTCGATGAGTTTCAGCAACTGCGGCAGCAGATGCACGGTGGCGGACACGAGCAAGGCGTTGCTCCGTTCGTCGGCCACCACCCGCACCCGCCCCACCAGATCGCTGACCTGGCGGGTGGAGGAACGTCCGTCGGTTCCGCGGGGATTGTCCGGCTGGCCGCCGATCCAGGGAAAATAGCCGTCCTCCTTGGACTCCAGGCTCAATTCAAAACTGCTCTGGGCGGGGACGCCGGCGGAGTTCGCCTGCAGCTGCTGGGGATTCGCATTGGGCTGGGGCTGCTGCTGCACCGGCCGCAGCGGAGGCGAACCGTTCTTGGCGAACAGAATGTTCAGGCTGTTGGCCAGATTGGAAGCGGTCGCAAACCTCAGCGGGATGCGAAGCGTGGTTTCGCCGGCCTGCGACGGCACATCCAACTGCTTCAGGATCTCCTCCACCGCAGCCAGGTTCTCCTTCGAATTCGACGTCACGATGAGCGTGTTCGAGTACGGCTCGCTGGTGATGCGCACCTTGCCGTACAACCGGCCCACATCGCGGTCCGCCGTGCCCTGGCTCTCCGATTCGTCGTAGTACCAGTACGGACGCCGATCCTGCTTCTTGAGAAACAGTTCGTTCAGCACGTCCTCGATATCGACGGCACTCACGTACTTCAGGGCATAGATCTTCGGGGCCAACGCATCGTCCGAAACGGGTTCGTCCAGTTCCTGGATCATCTTCGCAATCCCATCCATGCGCGCGGGCGGCCCTTGCACGACGATGGAGTTGCGGCGGCGGTCGGCGACAACGCTCAGCTTCTCCGAAGTCTTCTGCTGCTCACCGCCGTAGTAGAAGATGCGGTAGGGGGAGTTGCTGTCCTGATCCTGGCCCAGCGACTGGAGCTGCTTGGCCACGTCCTGGGCGTCCGCGTTCTTGAGGATGAACGTCCGGATCACCTTGTCCTGGGCATCATCGGTATCGAGGGCGGCGATGAACTCGCGGAGCGCCTCATAGCTGCTTTCGTTGGAGAGAATGATCAGCGAATTGGAACGTTGGTTCGCGGCGATCTCGACCGCTTCCTTCGGTGTGCGCGCATTCATCTTCTGGTAGAGCGGCTGCACTTCCTTCACCAGATCCGCCGCCTGAACGTGTTTCAAAGGCAGCACCCGCACCGTCACGTCGCCGGGCTTGTCGGTGTCCAGCATGGTCACCAGTTTCCGCACATCGACCATGCGCGATCCCGGAGCCGAGACGATCAGCCGGTTGCCCACCCGGTCGGGCCAGATCCGGATCGATGAAGTGCCGCCGGAACTCGATCCGCTACCTCCACCCGACGGGGACGAACCACCCCCATCGGGCATGCCAGGCATCCCCGGCATGCCGGGAGGACCGCTGCGCGAGGGCCGACTCGGCGATCCACCTCCACCGCCACCCGACTGGGCATTGAGAATCAAACCGATCAGATTCGAGAGTTCCTCCGGTTCGCCATGTTTCAGCGGAAAGATTTCAATGGCGGCATCGCCCACCGAGGTGACATCGAGTTCCTTCAGCAATTCGGCCACCAATCGGACGTTGTCGTTGAAATCGGTCACCACCAGCGAACTCGCCCGTTCATCGGCGTCCGCGGTTCCTTTCTCCGACAGCACCCCGCGGATCTTCTCCCGCATGTCCGACGGAGACACATGCTTCAGCGGAAAGATCTTCATGATCCGCTGCCGGCCTTCGGGAATATCCGAGCTGGCGGCGTTCAGGATCTCCGGGCTCATCTTCAAGTCCTGACCTTCCGGGAGCAGAAGGATCGTGGTCCGGGTTTCGACTGCGTTGAAGCCCTCCAGCGACAAGGCGCGGTACACCAGATCAATGGCTTCCCGGGTGGTGACCTTCTTGGAGCTGACGATGGTCAACTGACATTGAACACGCGGATGTTTCACCACGGTCTTCCCGGTGGTGGCAGCCAGCCACTGCACGATCATTTCCACGTTGGCGCCCTGGAAGGCGACCTGGATGCCCTCCGTCGCGTTGGTGGACGTCGTGTCACCAGGCGCTCCCGGAACTCCAGGCACGCCGGGTCCACCGGGCGGTCCCGCCACGGCGGCTCCCGGCACACCTGGACCCGGCGGGGCGTTGGTGGTGGCGCCGGCGGTGGCGGCCTGGTTGGTGCCGCCAGCAGTCGGGGCCACGGCATTGGTGGACGCCGACGGAGCGTTGGTTCCTGCATCGGGCGTGGATTCTGGTCGCGGCCCGCACGAGGCCAGGAACGGGAGCAGACCAAGGCTCAGTGCGAGGGCCAGAGCAGCCTTCAACGACATGCGATAGGGGGGATTCACGGGGTAGCTTCCTTTCCTTGAGGCAGGAGGCTTTCGCCGCCAATGCCCTCGAAAATCATCAATTCTTTGTCCTGACCATTCTCCTTCACCAACACGCGATTGGTGCCGATCCGCACCAACTGCACACCGCCCAACTCGCCGCCTTCGCGCACCAGACCGGACTGTCCGTTCGGCGCCCGAAGCAGCACGTCCTTCCCTGCGATCCCCAGCAACGCCATCGGAGGCGGTCGCATGATCGGGCCGAGAAGCTCGCTCTGGACGACACGGTCGACGCGCGACTGAGCTTCCGGTGGCAGGGATGCCGCGGGCCCGCCGGGTCCCCGTCCGCCACGTCGAGGCCCGGGCATCGCCATTCCTGGTGGCATTCCAGGAGGCATGCCGGGCGGCATGCCAGGAGGCGCCGCGTTCGCCGCGGCTGGCGAGTTGGTTGCCGCACCCGGCGGCGCCCAGGTCGCCGGTTCCGGAACGCTGGTGCGCTTCATCGGGTTCATCCGACGGACCATGCCCGTCACTTGAACCAGCAGCACGGCGACGAACACCGCGCTGACCAACTTCAGCAGACTCTCCGCTCGGTCACGCATCGGGCCTCCTCTCGGTCGTCTTCCATTGCTCAAAATCCAGCAGCAGCAGGGTCAGGCTGACCTTGACCTGCGCGGGTCCCATCGGCGCCGGGCTCAGCTGGATCGTTTCGGTCACCAGGGGAAAGCCGAGTGTCTTCAGCGTTTCCAGAAAGCCGAGAATCGAAGGCGCCGGCCCCATGCCTTCCAATTGGATGCCGGTCAGCTCCTTGCCCGCGGCCCGAGAGGGCGTCTCACGAACAGGTCCCAATTGGACGCCGCCCTGCATCGCCGCCTGCTGAATTGCCGCGCTGGCCTGGGCCACCAGCGAGGTCCGGGACAGTTTCCCGGGGTCCATGCGGAACAGTTCCATCAGGTCCTGGGTCATCCGTACCTTTTCGTCGTACACGACGAGTTTGTCGTTCCACACCGACGCTTCCCGCAGCAGACGCTGGTAGTCGTTCCGACGGCGCTGGGCGTAGCTCCAGGCCTGGAGTCCGAAGAAGAGGACGAGGTACGCGGCGATGCCGATCCCCCCCCAGCGGAGGGTCCGACGTTCGCGATCCGACAAAGGGCGTGTGGCCATGGCAGGTCCGGGTAAGAGATCGTCAGGCGTTCAGGTTCTCGGAACGGGGCCGGGAGCACCGGCAGGGGGCGGACCTCCGCGCTTGGGCCTGCCCGGAATGCCTTCCGGCTTTGCGGATCCGGGCGGGGCGTTGGTGGAGGGTGGATCTGCCAAAAACGCCAAACCCTGCCGCTGGTTGGCCGGCTTGATCTGTCCGCTGATCCGGATCTGGACCTTTTGCCGATCCGGGGTCGGCGACTGCTCTTCGATCACCACCGAGCTGAAGAATCCGGAGTCGGTCAACTGGGTGCGGAACTCGGCGGCTTGTTGGGGCTGGCGGGTGGAAACCCGGAGCGCCATCTCGCCCTTCCGATTCAGGTTCAATGACTCCAGTTTGGACCCGGGCGGGAGCGTTTTACCAAGCACCAGCAGGGTCTCCATGTAGGGCGCCTGGTTGCTTCGCAGGTGCCGCAGAAAATCCGCCTGTCGATCGATCGTCTGCAAGCGGTCCTGGCGGGCTTTCACCGCGGCCACCTTGGATTCGAGCCCCGGCAGAAAGATCATCGCCTCAATGTAGGGCATCAGGAGCACCCCCAGCAGCAGAAGCCCGGCGACCAAGGCCCACTTCCGCGGCGTTGCCTGATTCAAAACCGTCGGCGCTTCCTGAACCGCGGTCGCCAGCCATAAACCATCCGAAACCGCCCCAGCTTTCGTGTCGTCCTGAAGCCGCCGTAGCCCGTCCGACACCGCTCGATCCCCT
Organism: Verrucomicrobiota bacterium; assembly: GCA_963205105.1. GTDB lineage: Bacteria > Verrucomicrobiota > Verrucomicrobiia > Limisphaerales > CAIMTB01 > CAIMTB01. The sequence goes on from CAUJJW010000242.1 coordinate 14,294, forward strand.
CGGTGCTCGCCGGATTCCACCACGACTCCCGAGCCCAAGTGCCCGGCGAGGCTTTCCCGAAACAAACGCGCGCCCGCGAGTCTGCCGGTGAGCCGAAGTCGTCCCCCGCGCGGCAGTCCCGACAACGACCCGGCCAGGGCCCGGATCGCGGCGTCCCACCCTGGTTTCGCGGCATCCTCCAGTCCTCCAGACCCGCCCAGAACCCGCTGCAACCAGCCTTCCGCCATGTCGGGAGTGATCCCGGGGGTAAGGCACCACTCGCGAACCAAGGACTGCTCGCTCCACGGCAGCACCCGAAGCCGTGTCGGTCCTGCGGTGTCCATGGACAACCACTCGGAGATATCGTGGCCCACATCGAGCCATGCCTCGGCGGGCTCCACAGGATGCCGCGGCACCACGCACCCGGCACGTGCCAAGGCCGCAAGCGTCAACCGGGGAGCCAACCCGCACTCCTCCAGCACGCCCAGGATTTCCACCACGGAAGTTTTCCGCACCGCAGCGACCAGCACGTCTTGAAGGACTCCCAATTCCCCCACCTTCGTCCAACCCCAAGCCAATTCATCCGGGCTCAGTGGCAACTCGCTTTCGATCTGCAAACTCAGCACCCGCCGGGTCTGTTCCTCCCCCGAGCATGGGATCTTCCATCGCCGCAACGTCACCCCGCCCGCCGACAACAGACATCGCGCCTCGGTGCGTGGCTGCCAGGGTTTCCGTTCGAGGAACGCCGTCAGTTCCTGCACCAACCCCGCACGGCACGCTGGCGTCAGGCCGCCGCCGCCCGCCCGGTCCAAAGCCCATGTGCGCACCTTGCCCCCGCGCATCACCTGCATGGATCGCGGTGTCGCTTCCACCCAAACCACGCCCGAGTTGAGCCAGGACAGCGCGTTCATAGATCGTTCTCCCGATAGGACAGCAATTGCACGTCACTCAATCCCACCCGCACCACCACCTGCACCCGCTGGCGAACCCCCGTCGACCGCACCCGCCCTTCCGCCAGAATTCGAAATGTCTCCGATCGCGTGGTCACCCGTTTGGCGATCTGTTTGAACAGCTCCGGCGTCATCCCGGGCACGTTCAGCAGCGCCGCCGTGCTTGCGAAGAAGCCCGCTGAAGCCCGGTAGGAGAGGATCGCCTGGGCCAATTCCCGGCTCAGCCCGGGCAGGCAGGCCAGCACTTCGAGGCTCGCCGTGTTCACATTCACCACACCTTCCTGAGTCGTCTCGGAGTCCGTGGTCAAACTGTCGGCGATGTCCATCAACAGCGTCTTGTCGATCACCGGAGCACCACCCGAACCCGGACGTCCCCGACCAGCACCCGTCACGATCTCGGTTCCCGGTTCCGCCTCCGGCGGCGGTTGTCCAGGAACCCCTGGAGGCGGCGGCTGTCCCTCCTGTCCCGGCTGGGGCGCCGGCCGCACTTCCAACAGGTCCGCCAGACTCTCCAGCCGGTTCTGACCCCGATGCGCCACAATCGCCTTCGCGATCTCTGTGGTGATGCCGCGAACACCCGTCAACGCCGCCTCGTCCGCGGTCTGGACATTCACCCGCTCCTGACCGGTCGCGCTCACGTTCTTCACCCCCGAATGCACGGTCAGGAGCGTCGCCCAGGGAGTGGGACCCGCCCCAAGGTCGGGCATGACCTCGTCATCCTCCCCGCCTTCCTCCATGTCGGGCAGCCCGGTGTCGCTGCCTTCACGGCCCAGCAGCAGTTCCCGCGGCATGTTCCGCACTTGAAGCAATTCGCGCACGCTCAGGAAGGCCCCATTGCGCGGCTGATAGGGTGGTTGCATCGCCAGGTAATACTCGGCCTCGGCACCGTTCGGCGTGACCTGGTTGTCGCCATCCCGCCAATCCGCAATCGCGGCGGGAAGGTCCGGTGTCATGCCTTGAAGTCGTCCCAAATCGTCGGGTTCCGCCGTGTTCAAGTTGAGGCGGCTTTCCTCATCGCTGACTCCAAAGATCACCCCGCCGCCTTCCTCGGATCGTCCGCCGCGCAGCACCCGGTAGGTGCCCCGCCCCAACGCGATGTCCCGAAAGCTCTGGGGCGCGTTGAACAGGGAGCCGTTGTGGCTTTGTCCCGACCGGCTCCGTTCCCGCGCATCCTGGTACAGCAGCGCCTTCGCCCGTTCGATCCCAGCCAGGGCCAGGTAGCGCGCTTGAATTTGATCGGCGTGATGCCGGGCCAACTGCAAGTCGGTCCGCGCGGCATGCAGGATCCCGACCACCAGCACCGCCAGGAGCACCAGACACCAGAGGAGACCGACCAGCACCGCACCGGACTCCGAACGGCGCGATGGATTGGTAGCGGCGGGCGTCCCGCCTGCCGTAGAGCCGGGCATCTTGCCCGGCGGATAAGGCATGTGCAGAGGTCTGTTCCATGACGCATCCTTTCCGGGGGGCGGGACGCCCCCCTCTACGGCAGGCGGGACGCCCGCCGCTACGGACCGATGGTTCATGGCAAGTGGCATGCAGGGAGCTTGGTTATCGATTTCCCCCCGGCACCCCACGCGACCTGGGCGCTCCACCCGCATTGGGCGGGGTGGGCGTGTTGCCGCCCCCGGTCGTTGTCGAATCACCACTTGGGCTCGACGACGCCCCCGTTGCGTTCAATCGCACCACCGTCTGATACACCAGAGGCGGTTCGGTCTCGCCATTCGCACCCGACTCGCTCGTCGATGCCTGCCCCACCTTCGTTCGTTCTCCGGCCGAAAACGCCAGCGTGATGCGCACTGCTTCCGGCATGCCCGACAGATTCGACGCCAATGAACTGGAGGCCGCGGCTTTTCCATCGCCCTCCGCGTCCCCCCAGGTGTCGAACCAGTCGAAGCCGTCGTAATACTCCAGCTTCAGTTGGCGCACCCCGCGCGCGATCTCTTCCCGAGTGCCACCCGAGAAAGGATCCACACCGATCCGCGGATTCCGCCGTCGCCACAGCAGCCAATCCCCGGTCTCCGGATCTTGATCGAGGTAGTAACTGGTCTGACAGAAGTCCCCTTCCCCGGGCCGCGCCGGGGTGTAGTTGAGGGTCCCGAAATCAACATTGTCCGCCTCGACCTCACCCATGGTGCGATCGATGCCGACGAAATCGGCTTCCTTGGACAACGGACAGGCAGCCCGCAGATCCGCGGTCATCAGCCGCAACGCCACCCGCGCGCTCTGGAAGGCTTCGAGTCGTGGCTCCAGCAAACGCTGCGCCGCCAGTCCCGAACTCAGGCACGCATAAGCGCTCGCCAAAATCAGGGCCATGAGCGCCGCGCCGATCGTCAGTTCGATCAGCGTGAACCCGGCTTCCCCACGCCGAGATCTTGGGGCGCCTCGTGGCGCGGAAGCCCGGAGGGCCGAAGGAGCCGGTTCGAAAGGGGCCTGTTCGCGGGCCTGGAACCGGAGATTCCGGGGGGCGAGACGCCCCCCTCTACGGCAGGCAGGACGCCCGCCGCTACGGAGATGCTTCTGCTCTTCCCTATTCGCCATTCCCCAATCGCTCTTCGCCAACCTATGGAAGGTGATGCGCATCAGCGTTGCCTTCCCCGTTCTCTCCGGCGGATCTCCGCCTCCGAACCACGCCCCGTCTGGCTCGCGGGCGAACTCGTCGGCGCCTCGAACACCAGCGTGCGCAGTTCACAGATGGTCTTTCCCGTCCGCCCATCCTCGACCCGCACTTCGACGTCATGGAGCCCTTCGAGATCGGTCGCCGACACCGTCCGCGTCCACCGATGCGGCTTCAGCGCCGGGCTGCAATCGCCCTCGGTCGTGCCATCGGAGATGTAGCCTTCGGCCCGGAGCAGTTCGATCACGCCCTCCGCTTCGAGCATGGCGGCGCCAACCAACTGGGATTCCCGCGCCGACCTCAACGCGGTGGCGATGCCTTCGGTCAAACCCGCGATTCCAACCCCCAGGATCAGGATCGCCACCATGACCTCGACGAGCGAAAAGCCGGCGTTGGACCTGGAGGGTGGCATGGCGAGGGACAAACGTGACTAACGTCGCGGCAGATCCAGCACCCGGACCCGCGCTGTGACGGGGTTCACCCGCAGAACCAACCCGAATCCCTCCGGGTCACGCAGCACAATCTCACGTCGGTCCGCCGTCCCGTCGGGATAGAAGCTCAGCGACTGTGGCGGAACCCGCTCCCCATCCTCGCCTGACACGCCTTCGCCGGAGGCTGGGAATTCCCGATCCGCGCCACCCATGGGCTCCGACGCATCCTCGGCGGATCCAGGTTTGCCCCGTTCTTCCACCGGCTGAATGCGGACCGACACACCGCCTCCCAACGTGCCTTCGCTCCCGGAAACATCGCGCAATGGAACAAACGCGCGTTCCCGATCCGGCCCGCGCACGCGTCGTTCCACGCGGAAACGCCCCGTCGACGGGTCCACTTGCAGGCGGTGCACCTGGTTGAAACTGACCGCCCGGCTGGAAGCGATGGAACAAACGTTGGCCAAATCCCGACTGCCCGACCTCAACACCGCGTGCCCATACGACCCGCGCATTTCGGGAACGATCATGGCCGCCAGGATGCCCATCAGCACGATCACGACGATCAACTCGATCAACGTGAACCCCGGCGAACGCCGGACGGATGGTGACTCAGCCCTCATCGCCCAAACCTACCAATTGCCAATGTCCGCGTTCTGGCCCTCACCACCGTCGGCGCCGTCGGCCCCGCGCGACCAGACGTCAAAGCTGTTAGGGTGCCGGACCCCGGGCGCCCGGTACTGATAAGGATTCCCCCAGGGATCGTTGCGCACCTGCTTCAGATAGGGACCGCGCCACTTCTTGTCGTCGCCGGGCGGCGCCTCGACCAGCAGGTTGAGGCCCTCGTCGGAGCTCGGGTAGCGGTCGAGATGAATGGCGAGCCGTTCCAGGGCGCTTTCGATCTCGGAAATCTGGGACTTGGCGGCGCTGAGTTTGGCGTCGTGGGTCATCCCGATGAACTGGGGCACGATGGTGGCGGCCAGAATGCCGAGAATCACCACCACCACCATGATCTCGATGAGCGTGAACGCGGCGCGTCGTCGATGGGTTCGGAGTGTCATCTTCATGTCGTCGTTGGGTTCGAAAGCGAGTCAGTGAATGGCGCGGCTCATCTTGAAAATCGGCAGGAGCAGCGCGATCACCATGAAGCCGACCAGAGCGCCGACCACCAGGATCAGGGCCGGCGCCAGCAGCGAAACGATGGTCTTGGTCTTGGCCCGCATGTGCCGTTCCTCGATCTCGGCGATCTTCAAAAGCATCTCGTCCAGCCGACCGGTTTCCTCACCCACCTCGATCATCTGGATCACGCCTTTCGGAAACACCGCGAGTTTGCGCAGCGGCGCCGCCAGGGAATCGCCGCCACGGGTTTCCTCGGACACCAGCGCCACCTGCTTCGCCAAAACCCGGTTGCCGATGGTGTCCTCCACAATCCGCAGCGCCGGCAAGAGCGAGACCCCGCTCTTCACCAGGGTGCCCAGGGTGCGGGCGAAACGGCCCAGCGCCGCCGACCGAAACACCGCGCCGATGAGTGGCAGTTTCAGGCGCAGCCCATCCCACGCCTCGGCACCGCGTTCGGTCCGCAGGTACTTGCGCCCGCCGAAAAAGGCACCGCCCAAACCCAGCAGGATCCAGAGCCAGTCGCGGCTCAGGATCTTGCTCACCTTCAGCAGGATCAGGGTGGGAAGCGGCAACACGTTCAGCATCTCCTGAAGCATCCCGAACAACCGCGGCAACACCACGGTCAGCAGCACCGCCACCGTGAAAATCCCGAAACCCAGCACGAACGCCGGATACGCCACCGCCCCCACCACTTCACCGCGCACCTCGTCCTCGTGCTCCAAAAGATCGGCCAGATCGCTCATCACCCGCGGCAAGGCCCCTGCCTCTTCCCCCACCCGAACCATGCTCACGTACAAGCGGCTGAACAGCTGCGGGTAAGCCTCCATCGCCGTCGATAGCGCCGTGCCTTTCCGCACCGCCTCCGACAACCCGAACACCATGGCCCGCAAACTGGCGTTCTCTTCCTCCTCGGCCAACCCATCCAACGCCTGGGGAATCGGAATCGCCGCGCCCAACAACGCGCTGAGTTCCCGGGTGAACGCGGTGATCTCCTTGCGCTTCACCCGCAGCTTGCCGGCTTCAACCCCCGAGACTGCTGAAGGACGGTCGTCGCTTCGGCCCGATGCCTTCCCCGCCGGTGAAACCTTGCGCACTCGGCGAGCCGCGGGGGCGGACGCATCGGGTTTCGGAGCTTCGCCATGCCCCTGAGCGGGAGCCGTGGAGCGCGGTGCGGATTCCCCACGCGCACGCGATCCAGCACCGGCTCTGCCGCCACCTGCTCCGGTGGCCTTGGCAGGTTCCGACCCTGCGAATTCCAGTTTCGATGGGTACAGCCCGCGACGTCCGAGAACCTGCAACGCGGACTTCCGGTCGTCCGCTTCGACGACCCCTTCAACGGCCGCGCCGTCCAATTGCACCGCCCAATAGCGGAAAGCACTCATTCGAGCTGATCACCGGACGAAACCCGAATGATCTCCTCCAGCGTGGTCATCCCGGCCGCCGCCTTTTGCAGGGCGTCCTGATGCATGGTGGTCATCGAACGCTGGGCCAGTTCCTTCAGCTGCGCGTTCGACTGTTTGTGCAGGATCAATTCCCGCATCTCCGAGCCGACGGGCAGCAGTTCAAAGATGCCAATCCGGCCCCGGTATCCCGTTTCCCGACAATCTTCGCAGCCGCTGCCGGCAAAGAACGGTCCATGCAGGGCACGCCCGCTCAGCGCCTCCAACCGTTCACACACCGCCGGGCTGGGACGGATCTCCGTGCGACAACCCGGACAGATGCGTCGGACCAACCGCTGGGCCAAGACCCCTTCCAACGCAGAGGAGATCAGAAACGCCTCCACCCCCATGTCCAGCAAACGGGTCACCGCGCCCGTCGCGTCGTTGGTGTGCAAGGTGCTGAACACCTGATGCCCGGTCAGCGCCGCCCGGATCGCAATCTCCGCCGTCTCCGAATCGCGGATTTCACCGACCATCACGATGTCCGGGTCCTGCCGCAGGATGGCCCTCAGCCCCGTGGCGAAGGTGAACTGGCGACTCGGCCGCACCGGAATCTGGGCGACTCCGGCCAGTTCGTACTCAATCGGGTCCTCGATGGTGATGATCTTCTTTTCGGGGGTGTAGACCCCCTGGAGGATCGAATACAGCGTGGTGGTCTTGCCGCTGCCGGTGGGGCCCGTGGTCAGGAACAAACCATGCGGCTTTTCCACCAACCGCCGGAGCAGCGCGGCCCGTTCCGCACCCAAGCCCAGTTCCTCGGGGGTCTGGACCTTGGTGTTCTTCTCCAGCAACCGCATCACCAGGCTCTCGCCGTACTTGGTGGGCATCGTTCCCACCCGGATGTCCACCCGCGCTCCCCGGTGATGAATCTGGATGTGCCCATCCTGGGGCATGAACCGCTCGGCGATGTTCATGTCCGCCATGATTTTCACCCGCGACACCAGGGCTGCGTGCAGATTCCGGGGCGGCGGCGGTTTCACCTGCAAGAGACCATCAATGCGGTACCGCAGTTCCACGGAGCCTTCGAAGGGCACCAGATGGATGTCACTCGCCCGCTCGCGCAAAGCCGTCGAAATGATGACGTTCACCAGGTTGATGACGGTCGGCTCATTCGCCATCACCTCGATGTCGTGCAGGTTCTTCGCCTCACCCACCGCGCCTTCGCCGGCGTGGAGGTTCTCGATCATCTGCTCGACCGTCACCCGGTAGCACTCACCGATCCGCTCCTGGATGTCCTTCTCAGCCGCCGCAATCTCCTGCACCTCCAACCCCGTCAACAGCCGGACATTTTCGATGAGCGATTCATTCCCGGCCTCCACCGTGGCCAAGTGCAACACCCCGTGCTCGATACGAAGCGGCAAAACCCGATGTTCCCGCACGAAATCCGCCGTCAGGGTCTTCAGCGCTTCCGGGGTCGCCGGCAAAACGCCCAACCGCGCATGGCGGCCAGGCGTTTCAGGTGTCGACACCACAGGATCCGGAGTCACTGGGATTTCCAGAATGACCGGGTTGTCAGATGGATCAGGGCGTGAGGCGGTGGAACTCACGGGAAAAGCACGAACCCATAGACTCGTGCGATTAGTTTTTGTTCAAATGAAGTGAATCAAACCAATGCGCAGCCCGAAAGGGTCGGTCCCGTTGCGCGTGATCACAAACGGAGTCTGCAAACCCCAACCCGTTTGGCAATACGGGATTAGTAACGATCTCATGCGGCTTCCCATGGATTTGCGGCTCATCCCGATGACCTTGCTCATCCGCTGCCCGTGATGGTTCAAAAATCCGCCTGACCGAACGCGATTGCGTACCGACCCTGAACCGGGGGTGAAAGCCTCGGCGGGTTCCAATCCCGAAGGGATTGCGACCCAAAGCCCAAGGGTTGCGAGGAACGAGCTACCCTGGGTGGGGTCGGGCATTTCGACCAAACTCAACGGGGTTGCGCCCGCCCGCCGCAACGGAGGCCCGGAGGGCCGAAAGAACGGAAGCCCATGGCGCGAGCCATGGGTGTGGCGTTGCATTGGATTTCGAGCCCCGGAGGGGCGATCAGAGTCGGCCGCGTTGGGATTGGTATTGGGGGGAACGCATCCTGTTCGGCCCACCCCTGCTCTTCTGATCGCCCCTCCGGGGCTTTGTCTTTTCTTGGGGGCCGTGTCCCCACGGCTCACGCCGTGGGCTAGGGTCTTGCCGCCCCCTCCGGGGCTGGAGATGGTCAGTTCATGAAGACAAGATGCCGCCCCCCCGAATTGGATCCGCCTCCGCGCTCGACCCAGCCCGGCCTCCCGGTTACACACGCACGAACTTCCCCATAACACCCTTGTCCGCCCCGCCTCCCATTCCGTCCTCGCCCATCCTCTCCCTCGAGGATCTCCACACCCTCCTCCCCACCCGCCCCGCCGCCATCGTCCTGGGACCCGCCATTGCCTCCTCCCTGAGCGGCCGTTCGGTGGTCCTGAAGGACCTGCTCCAATCCGGCCTCCGCCTCGCCTTCGAAAACTTTGGTCTCAAAGAAAAGCTCGATTCACAAATCCTTGCCAACCTGGACAGCTTCGAACTGCTCCAACGCATCAGGGTCGGTTCCATGCTGGAAACGGCGTCCAAGTCCAAAAAGGGGCTGCTCGCCGATTGGCTCCAGAAAACCATCGGACCGCCCTCGGTCGCCAATCCAGCCGTCGCCGCCCCACTCTTGAAGGCCGCGCAATCCGGGTTCGCCCTGGCTTCGGCCACCTACGATGGACTGCTGGAAATGGCCAGCGGACTCAAGTCGATGACCTGGCTGGAGTTCCACGGGTTATCCCAACTCCTGAACCCGCCCACCCTCCTTCGCTTGTACGGGGCATGGGACCAACCGGAGTCCATTGTGCGCGCCCTGCCCGGCGCGTCCGGAACCGAACTCCATCGGCGGGCCATCGACACCTTTCTCAACGACCTCCAACTCGTCGTCACCCTCGGCGCCGCCGTGCCCTTCGGCGAAGACCCGCTGGTGGAAGGTCTGAAACGCCGCGGCGAAAGCCTGCCCGGGGTGGTGGTGTGCCGGGAGGATGAAGTGGAGGCCGCCCAGGCGTTTCTGGCGGAACACCTGCCCTGGTTCCGCATTGCACCCTACCCCGGCGGAAACGAGGCCCTGCCCGAAGTGCTCGCATCGCTCTTCGGCACAGCACCGCTGCCGGGAACACCGGCTCTGGAATCAACCCCACCGCCCGCCCCCTCCGCTCCGCGCGCGCCGCGCATCTTGGTGGCGGACGCGGGGAGTGGGGTGCTGGATTTGGCGTATTCGCCAAGTCAGGGCTTCATCATCACAGGTCAAGCTGAGGGCAAGATTGGCATCTGGAACGATTCGGGGGACTTGATTCGAAGTCTGACTCCCGAGGATCAGACTCCGGTTTGGAGTGTCGCGACCCATTCCCAGTTCGACACAGCCGCTGCCGGGTATGAATCAGGGTTTGTGGCGTGGTTCTTCACAAACCCCAGAAGATCGGGATACGCAGGGCACAACAAGGACCGTAGTGGCATTTGGTCCGTAGCATTCGATCGCGGCAGTGACCGATTGGCAGTCGCCCGCGACAGCGGTCACCTCGAAATCTGGGAACCAAGGGTGCCATTTGGCAGCAGAGGGCAATCTCATTCCTTTAGTCAGCGCGCCTTCATCCACGCCCACCCCCATGGCGCCCTCGCCGTCGCCTTCAGCCCCGACGGCCACACCCTCTCCAGCGCCGGTCATGACCGAACCATCCGCTTCTGGTCACTTCCCGACCTGAAACCCGTCCGCGTCCTCGAAGGCCACGACGACTGGGTCGGCAGCATCGCCTACAGTCCCGACGGCAAAGTCCTCGCCAGCACCGGCGGCGACAAAACCGTCATCCTCTGGGATCTTTCAGCCGGAAAACCCCTCTGGCGCGCCCGTGGCCACACCGAATGGGTCCAAAGCCTCGCGTTTCATCCCTCCGGCCAAATCATCGCCACCGGCAGCTGGGACAAAACCATCCGCGTTTGGGATGCCGCCAACGGTCGCCTTATTAAGACCTACGAAGGCCACACCGAACGCGTTTGGACCGTGGCGTTTTCCCCCGACGGCACCTGGCTCGCCAGCGGTGGCGACGACCGCACCATCCGCCTCTGGCCCATCGATGTCGCCGACCTAAAGGCCTCAGCTCCCCGGGTGGTGGAAACCCTGCCCTCCGACTTCCTGGAACTGGCCCATCCCGGGGAACGCTTCGCCCGCTTCCTCGCCCGCCTGACTCTCCGTCACCGCGAAGGTTTGCCCCTCCTGGAAACCCTGGAGGCCGGTCGCCTCGCCGACGCCCTGCGTCCGGCCAACGTGCTCGCCGCCACTTCCCCAGCCGATTTCGCCGAACGCACCCTGTCCCTCGAGAAGAGCCTGGACCCTTCCTTCGAACCACCACCGCTCTGGCTCGCCTGGATGCAGCACGTGCGTCGTTCCGAACTCGCCCGATTGAGCCAGGAACTGGTCGCGCTGGCCGAACGCACGACGACAACGTCGCCACCCGTCACCCAGACTCCTCCCCCAACTCCGGAATCCACGGAAACGCTGACGTCCCAGGGCGAGTTCCTGGCAAACATGGCCCAGGCGGTTCTGGAACAGGTCAAGGCCACCAAGAGTTCCAAAGCTCCGCGTCGCAAGACCCGCGGAACACCGCCATCGCCACCGCCTCCCGCATGAGGACCGCGCCATCATCCCCGCGATCGCCGGAAACGAGTCGCTTCCCGCCCGCGTGACCGCCTAACCACGCTCCATGTCCCCGCCGTCCTCCCAACCAGCGACGCATCCGACAGCCTTCCCCGCCGACGGCCTGGAGCGGCTCGCGGGACTGATCCTGCGCGGGGATGTTGTTTTCTTCGTCGGCGCCGGCTTCTCCCTCGACAGCGAACAGAACTTCGCAACACGCCTGATCCGTCGCCTGCTGATCCGGCTGGAAGCCCTCAGCCAGCACCTTGGACCGAACGCCCTACCGATCCGCGAAGCGATTCGCTCCACCTTCGAACTGAGCGCCCTGGATGCCGCGGTGCCGTCCGCTGCGTTTCCTTACAACGACCAGGATATTCGCAACCTGGCCGGCAAGTATTACGAGACCAACGACTGGTTTTGCCGGGCGTTTGCGGAGCTGCTGAAGATCGCGGCCGTCCTGCCTGACTCGCATCGACTTGGACTGGCTGCTGCCGTTCACGCCACCGAGGAGAACATCCGCCTGACACCAGGCGGCTCACGGTCCGGGCCGCTCGATACCATTCCCATCGACGTGGAGACCCTGCCCTCCCTGGTGGCCTGGGTTCGCCGGGATCAGGTCGCCCGACCACTCGACGACACGGTCCCCATCGCCGCTGGAAAGTCCCTGTTTCTCGATGCCATGGGGTTTCGCGATTCACGGATCATGGCCGGCGACCCTGGAGCCGATTCGCTCGAGTTGATTGCCGACAGCTATGGCAACCGGCTGCTCCCGCGGCACCACGTGATCGCGCGGCTGGCCCGCGACGGTCTCTGCACCACCACGGTCACCCCCAACTTCGATCTCCTGCTCGAAGGGGCTTTCCGATTGTCCGGCTTCGCGGATCGCTCTTCCAAGTCCTGCGACTCCATTCCGGCGACCCATTACTCCGACTACGCCCGAATCACTTCTCCCACGGAATTCTTCAACGAAGGCAAAGCCCATCGCACGGCTGTGCTCATCAAGATGCACGGCTGTGCGAAGACCTATCGCGACATTCGCCTGCCGAATGACGGCGCCTTTGCCGCTGAGAAGCGACTGGGCTCGTACCTCAAGTCGATGGTCTTCACCTATCGCGAGATTCAGAACTGGCGCGAGGATGCCTGGGCCGCGGATTACCTCCGCACCCTGCTGCGGACCCGGACCGTCGTCTTCGCCGGCTACAGCCTCCAGGATCCCGTCGTCCACGACACCTTCCGCACCGTGTATGAGGAAATGGCCCGCATCCGCCGCGCCGATCGCCTGGTCCGGTCCCAGCCCCAGGCAGCGGCGTCCAACAGCAGCGAAGAACTCAGCCCGAAAAGGGCCCCGGCGTTCTTCTTCGACATTGTCCTTCCGTCGTCCGGCGACAAGAAGCCCTTCCACGCGCTGGAAGTCCTCAACGCCGCCAGCGACGCCGTCGGAGTCCCGCGCGCGGATTTTGGCGGGCACCCGAATTTCCTCCGTTTCCACAGCCGTGGTTCCGTCGAGTTCCCCAATCTGGATGAGATCTGCCGGTGGCTGTTTCACCTGGTGCTGAGGTTCCGCCAGAAGGAATGCCTGGCCAACGACCTTCAGCGCACCTTGACCGCCCTGCATGGCCGCGCCCGGCCGGACGTCGAGTTGAAGACCGCGCGGCGTTTTTTTGGCTGGTTGGTCCGGCGGGAACTCGGAATCGCGAGTCATTGGGAACATTCTCAAGATCCGCACCATGCCAGCCACCGCCGACAACTCGGCCGCCTCTGTTCCTGGAGCGAATCGTTCCACATCGGGCTGCTGCGCGAGTTTGCCGCCGTGGATCAACTCCGACGTCAAGGGGGGCTGGGAGTCAGCCTGCAACACCTCCGCCGACTCGGCTGGTACTATCCCATGATGCAGGACGCTGGCTGGACCTGCTGGGGCGCGGTCGTGGAACTCGCCGTCCGCCGCATGATCCGGGCCGCCACACTGCCCCGCGCCAGCCACCCGCCTCGCCTTCATCCGCGCGGTTCCGAGCAGGTCTGGGCCGCGGCCAGCGAACTCCCCACCATCCTGTTCCTCCGGTCACTCCACCCCGCGGAATCGGGAACCGCCCCGCCGCGCCCCTTCGTGCCCGTGCTTCAGTCGCTCTCCATCCGCTTCGACGGGTTCGACCGCTCGGAGACGTCGGCTCATCTGCACGGGCATCCGACCCAAACCTGCACCTGGCTGCTGCGCGATGGGGACGCTCCCTGGCGGCCTTCCAGTCGCACCGACGCCGAACCCGGCGGTGCTCCGGACACCCACGCCAGGGAAACCCCCTTGCCTCGCGATCGTCCCCTCCCGTTCTCGCGCGGGTCGGGTGCCAGTGTGGAACAACGCCCTCCGCCCACGTCCGTGCTCTGGCGATGGGCGTCGCGCACTGAAACCGAACAGGACCGCGACGACGCCCCCGGGTGGCTCGGCCTTCAACCCACTTGATCCCATGCCTCCCACCACCGCTCCCCTGCTCGAAACGCTGAGAAACATCCTCGCCGAGGATCTCGAACTGGCCGCCAGCAACGACCTGGCCACCCTGATTCGCACTCCCCAGGCGGATGCCCTTCCTTTCGGCCCAATCCGCGACGCCGCACCCTGGGTAGCCTCCGACCTCAAGGATTTTCAGGGGTATGCCCAACGTCTTCTCCAGCGTGCAGATCCCGTGTCCGCGTTCCTCCACGACCAACTCCCGCCCGCCACCCTCGCCGCTCTTCAGGTGCTCGCCGCTCAGACGGTTCCCGCCGATCGCCTGGCTCCAGCCCGGGAAAACCTGCTCACCGCGCTCAACAACCTACTCGACCGACCCGACCTCTGGAACGAGGCGCGCTTCGACGGCATCCGACTCCGACCGAAAACCCGGCGTCTCCGCGACATGCAGGCCACCGGTGCAGCGTTGCGGCAGCTCAACAAGCGTTTGATCGAGGATGCCTACCCCCTCGAACTGCGTCGCAACGATCCCCACCGCTTCTGGCTCCGCGAACCTTCCACCCCCCTCCGATTCCGCGTTGCCGAACGCCTCGACCTCACCGCCGACGCCCTCGTGGTGGATCACGAACTCGGCACCCTCGCCCTGGTGCACATCGTTGTTCCTCCCGATCCAGCCACCCAGAAAACTGAATCTCCCACCTCACCCGACGACATCGGCAAACACCTGCGTCAACGCATCGGCGAGGCCGCTTATCTGCGGCATCTCCTGCTTGAGGATCTGCGCCCCGGCGAAACCCAGCACCGTCGATCCCCCTTCGCGGTCGAAGTGGTGTTCGTCATCACCGATCCTGCCTTGTCCCGGAGTTTTGGAGAACAACTTCGATCGGTCACCCGCGATGTCTCCCTGCTCCACGCCATCGGCGTCAACCTGCTGGAGCCGCGTTCCCCAACACCTTCCGCCGCCCCGGCCGAACCCACGCCGCCTTCCCCACGGTACCAGGCTTCCGACATCCACCGGGCGTTCTCCTGGCTGCTCTGCAAGTCCCGCGAATGGATGACCAGCCAGCTGCCTTCCTCCTCCGCGAAATCCACGCCATCCGGCTCCGCGACGACCCAGGAACCGCTTCCCACCGGACTGCCGTCCATGGTGCTCCTCAAGAACTTTCGCCTCCGCGGCTCGCGTCGCTGGCAACTGCGGCCGGGGCGCAGTCTTCACCTGGTTCACGGCCACAACGGCAGCGGGAAATCCTCCTTCGTGGAGGCCATCGAACTCATCACCACCGGTCGCATCGAGAAGCTCGGGCCCGCCGATTGCCAGTCCGTCATCACCAACCGGACGATCCTCGCCAAACGCAAAACCAACGGCCCGGTCCCCCGCGCGGCGGTTCAGCTTCAATTCCCCGCCCCGACTCCCGCCCCAGCTCCTTCGAAGGGCTCGGCGCGATCCAGCGCCAGTTCTGGAGCGGTTTCCCGACTGGCTTCCTGGCGTTTGACGCCCACCGGCGTCGACCGACCGCTCGCACCTGAGTTCGCCTCGCGTTCCGGCGCCTTCCGCCTCAACCAGGACGTCATCAAGCTGCTCTCCCGCTCCAGCGACAAGGAACAGGCCAAGCTGCTGCTCGAAACGTTCTTCCCCGAGGGTTACGCCCTCGCCTCGGAGTCCCAACAGGCCCTTCGCCAACGGGACCAGACGCTCGCCAAACTCCCGTCCCGCCTGCGCAAGTTGTTCGAAACCGAAACCGGAACCTACGACGAATCGCGCGCCACCGACGCCTTGTCCTGGGTGCAGGGCCCCAGCATCCCCTGGAACCGGGTTCTTCAGTTGCTGCCCCTGGATACGTCCCAACTCCACGCGCTTCAGCCTCTGCTCCCGCTCACCCTCCAATCCCATCTCGAACGCACTGGGGACGCCACCTCCTGGGAACCGGTGTTCGAGGCCGCCAAAGCCATCGACGAAGGCATCCGGACGCTGCTCAACCGCTCCGCGTCCCTGTTGAACAGCATTCGCGCCGCCCAAACCTTCCTCAGCGCCTACCAGGACGTCGCCATCGCCGCCCCCGAGGAATCCACCGGCGCCCTCCCGGACCTCTTCCACCACTGGCTCCAGCAGCTGGCCACCGCCGACATCCTCAAGCGCGAACACGCCCTGCTCGCCACCGTCGAAGCCGTCCAACACCAACTGCCCGCCGCGTTTCCGCCTGACCAAACACCCTTTCTCGCAGCGCCCGAGGTCCTTTCCCTGGCCCCCGCGGCAACGTCGAGGACCTCACGGTGGGAAGCCGCCGAGGAACAACTCCGCAGCGCCCGCGGCAAGGTGGTGAACTTCGTTTCACCGTCCGAGCGAACCCGATTGCTGGGCAGCCCCGCCCCCGCCCTGGGCGAGTTCGACCTCGGCGCCCTGGATGCCGTCGCCGAAGCCGGTGGGTTCGGACGAGATCTCATCTCAGCATCTCCCAAACTCTCCGAGGCCGTCCGACTCGCCTTCCAGTCCGGCCAACCCGTCACCGTCCAGTTCGGGAACACGTCCACCCTCTCCATCGGTGCCCCAGGAGGGTTTCGAACGCTCGCCGCCGGAATCGAAGGCGTCGCCACCGCCCTGCTGGCCCTGGAATCCGCCCGCACCGAGTTCGTCCCCCCCGATGGAGGTCTCCACCACACGCTGACGCAGTTTCAAATCCTCCAGCAAATCGCCCAGCGCCAGCAGTCCTTGCTGGCCAACGCCACCGCCAGCTTTCGCACCCGTCTCCAAACCCCGCTCGGTGCCGCTCTCAACGAGTTCACCGCCATGCTCACCCCCGCACGCTGGGCCTACGACGACATCATCAGTCGCGTCGACGACACCGACGCCTCCATCAGCCTCGACTTCGTGCAGGACAATCAGCCCGCACCCCTTCGCCTCAACACCGCCCAAATCAGCACGTTCGCCCTCGCCTTTTTCCTCCTCTGCAATCGCGCCCGCGAACACCCGCTCCGACTCGGAATTCTGGACGATCCATTCGAAAACATGGACGAACTCACCGTCACCACCGTCGCCCGTGGGCTCGGTCGCTTCCTCCGCCTCAGCCAGCGACTCGGCGACGGCCCCAACTCGTGGCAGCTCCTGCTGTTCCTCCACGGCGAACAGGACATGGAACGTATCCGCCGCGAAATCCCCTGCGCCACCTACTTCCTCCCCTGGCTATCTCCCGGTGCTGTTCTGGGCAAGGAACGTCCCATCACCGCCGACAAAACCGAAATCCTCGGCGACACCCTCCAGGATCTCATCCCGATCCTCTCGGAAATCCGCCCGACAGTGGCAGCCAAACCCCGCCCTCTGGCACCCTGAACCCATGCCCAGCCGGCGCACCTTTCTCTCCCGCTCAGCCCTGGCCGTCGCCAGTGTCGTCTCCGGTTGTTCCTCCCGGCCACCGCGATCGCAGGCCGACGACATCCTCGACACGCACACTCACTTCTACGATCCCACCCGGCCCCAAGGCGTCCCCTGGCCGCCCAAGGACGACCCCGTCCTCTACCGCCCTGTCTACCCATCCGAATGGCGATCCCTCGCCTTGCCCCTCGGCGTTACCGCCACGGTGGTCGTCGAGGCCAGCCCCTGGGTCGCTGACAATGCCTGGATTCTCGCACTCGCCGACCACGATCCGTCCCTGGTCGGTCTCGTGGGGCACCTGAAACCGGGTCAGCCGGGTTTCGCCGACGACCTCGCCCGCGATGCTGCGCATCCGCGCTTCCGCGGCATGCGCACCGGCGGGTGGGACGTTCAACTGGCCCCCGACCGCCCTGAATTCCTGCGCGACCTCGAGCGTCTGGCCGAACGCTCCCTGGCCCTGGACGTTTTGGTCGGACCCGATCAACTTCCGGCCGTCGCGGAACTCGCGAAGCGCCTCCCGAACCTCCGTATGGTGATCGATCACTGCGCCAATGTGCGCGTCGACGGCAAGCAACCACCCCGCGCGTGGCGCGCCGGATTGGAAGCCGTTGCCGCCCACCCGAACGTCTTCATGAAGGTTTCCGGTTTGGTGGAAGGCACCGGACGCACCGACGGCAACGCCCCCGCGGACACGGCGTTTTACGCACCCGTTCTGGATGCCGTCTGGGAGACCTTCGGCGAGCGCCGCGTGATCTACGGCAGCAATTGGCCAGTCAGCGCCCGGTTCGCGTCGTACGCCACCGCGTTGGGAATCGTTCGGGACTACTTCGCCACCAAAGGAACGCAAGCCACCCGAGCCTACTTCCGACTCAACGCCAAAACCGTGTATGGGGTCTGATGTTCCAGCCAGCGCCCGGCTCAACCCTTCGAAACCCGCGGCGTGTCGTCTCCTTCTCCCCCCGGGAGAAGGCCGGGATGAGGGCCGCTCGCTGCGTTCCTCGCTCCACGGTTCATGGTCCCAATACGTGTCCAATTTTTGGAAAACGTTCCTCTCCATGTTCCTTCTCCTGCTCCTCGCCTTCCTCCCCGCTCTCTCCCACGCCGCACCCGCTCCCACCCCGCGGCCCCGCTGGGAATCCAATCGGTTCGCCGGCTCCCCCAACCCGCCGTCGCCCTACACCGTCGAACGCATCCATCCGCACGCCCAATTCCGCGAAGCCACCGACGTCGCCTTCGCTCCGGGCACGCCATTCCTGTTCGTGTCCCAACAGGACGGCAAATTTCTGGTCTTCGACACCTCCAAGTCCGGCGACGCCCCACGCCTGGCTCTGGATCTCCGCGCCACCGGACGGGCGGTCGACAACGTGCTCGGGTTCACCGTTCACCCCGGATTCGCCACCAACCGATTCCTGTTCATCAATTACAACGGCCCCGGTCACCTCACCAACAGCGCCTACGTTTCCCGGTTCACCGTCACCTCCTTCGATCCACCGATCATCGACCCCACCAGCGAACGGGTTGTCATCCGCTGGCCGGGCGGCGGTCACAACGGCTGCGGCCTCGCCTTCGGTCCGGATGGCATGCTCTACATCTCGACCGGCGATGGCGCCAATCCCGACCCGCCGGACGGCCGCTTCAAGACGGGCCAGGATCTAACCGACCTTCTGGCCTCCATCCTGCGCATCGACGTCAACACGCCCGAAACCGGCCCGCCGTATCGCATTCCCGCCGACAACCCGTTCGTCGGACTCGCCGGTGCCCGTGGCGAGGTGTGGTCCTTCGGCTTTCGCAATCCGTTCCGCATCAGTTTTGGCCCGGACGGTTCCCTCTGGGCAGCCGATGTCGGCTGGGAATTGTGGGAAATGGTGTACCGCATCGCCAAAGGCGGGAACTACGGCTGGCCCATCACGGAGGGACCCAATCCCCGGATTCGGAGCGATCTGCCCGCCGGTCCCGGCCCCATCCTGCCACCGATTCACGCCGTGCCCCACACCGACGGCGCCAGCGTCACCGGTGGCCAGGTCTACCGGGGCAACCGTCTGTCCGGACTTCGCGGAGCGTACGTGTACGGGGATTGGGAAACCGGGCGGTTCTGGGCGCTGCGCCACGACGGCGACCGTCTGGTCTCGAACACCGAACTCTGCGACACGCCGCTCAAGCCGGTTTCCTTCGTGAACGACGCCGACGGCGACGTGTGGTTCCTGGATTTCAACAGTGGCCTGTATCGTTTCGTCACCAACTCGGCCGCCGCCGCCAATCGTGCCTTTCCGAGAAACCTCAGCGAAAGCGGCATCGCCGCCTCCATGACGCCGTTCACGCCCGCCTCCGGCGTCATTCCCTACACCATCCGCGCTCCCATGTGGAACGACCACGCGCGCGCCACCTGGTGGCTGGGAGTTCCCGGGGATGGCGCGATCGCCACGGAGGGCGGCGTCGGCAACATCACCGGCGCGACCTGGTACTTCCCCAGCAACACCGTCCTCGCCCGCACCCTGACCCTCGAACTCCGCGCTCAGGATCCCAAAAGCGCGCGCCCCATCGAGACCCAGATCCTGCACTGGGACGGCCAGGCCTGGAACCCCTACACCTATCGATGGAATGACGCCGGGTCCGACGCCCACCTCGTCGATGCCACGGGCGCGTATGCGGTCTACCAGGTCCAGGATCCCCAGGCACCCGGCGGCGTCCGCCCCACCCCGTGGCGCTTCATGAGCCGCGGCGAATGCCTGCGTTGTCACAACGCCTGGGCCGGCGAAACGCTCACCCTCCAAACGCTTCAACTCGGCGCTCCACCCGTCCGTCGCCGAGGCGAAACAACCCAGCCGCCCGAACGTGTTCAACCCGAACACAACGCTTCCGAGTTCGAACGCTTGATCCAACTTGGCGTGCTGCGACACGAGGGCCGCCGCGGGCGCACCCCCAACCCACTCGTGGATCCCTACGACGCTCACCTGCCCCTCGCCGACCGCGCCCGCTCGTGGCTTCACGTCAACTGTTCCGCCTGCCATCGCTTCGGCGCCGGCGGTGCCGCGGCCCTGCGCCTCAATTGGGAAGAGGCCCCCGAGCAACTTCGGATTTTCGATGTACCGCCCACCCGCGGCGATTACGGCCTCGCCGGAGCCCGCATCGTCGCTCCTGGCGATCCTTGGCGTTCCGTCCTCCTCTACCGCATGGCCACCGAAGGCGCCGGCCGCATGCCTCATATCGGGTCCCGCTTGGTCGACGACTCCGCCCTCGCCCTTGTTCGTGACTGGGTTCGCTCCCTACCCACAGGCGCCGATCCCAAGCCAACAGCGGACACCGCGAACATTCCTGCGCGGCACTCCCAGATTCAGGAACAACTTCAGCACCTGACCGATGAAGGTGCCGACCGTTTGTTTTCCGACATGAACGGCGCGCTTGCTGCCGCCATTGAACCCGGCCGCGAACGGCGGCTGCCCATGCTCCAGGCCAAGGCCCTGGCCCACACCAACGCCCTCGTCCGAGATCTCCTTCAGCGCTACCTGCCGCCGGATCGGCGACGGGAGACCCTGGGCAGCGACATTCAACCGGACTCCATTCTGTCGCTGACCGGCGATGTCACGCGCGGTCGGGGCCTCTTCAGCGGAGCGGCACAGTGCACCCGCTGCCATGAACGCGACGGCGTGGGACGCGCGTTTGGCCCCGAACTCAAGGGACTGGCGACGAAGTACGGCCGGTCAGCGCTCTTGGATCAGATCCTGAATCCCTCCACGATCGTGGCCCCCGAGTTCCGCAGCGTCACGGTGACGCTCCGCGACGAATCCGAGCGGGTCGGCTTCGTCATCCGCCGCACCACTGACGCCGTGGTGCTCAAAGAGGAGTCCCTGATGGAAACCACGCTCCGCGCCGTGGACATCCAGGAACTCCGCGCATCCACGCTATCCGCGATGCCCGAGGGCATGCTGGCCCCGCTCACCGCCCAGGAAGCCGCGGATCTGCTGGAATATCTGCTCCACGACTGACGCCCCCGCGGGGTGGGTCATAAACCGCGAATTCCCAGCCCCGGACGGGGCGGGAGAACACGAGCCCACGGCGTGAGCCGTGGGGACATGGCCCAAGTAAAACCCGAAGCCCCGGAGGGGCGATCAGAAAGGTCGGGGAGGGCAGAACATCCTGCGTTCCTCAAATACCAACCCCAACGCGGTTGATTCTGATCGCCCCTCCGGGGCTCGAAACCCAATGCAACGCCACACCCATGGCTCACGCCATGGGCTACCGTTCTTTCGGCCCTCCGGGCCTCCGTCGGGGAGCGGGCGTCGCGTCCTGCCCTCGGCGACATGCCCGAACCCCGTCCTTCCGAGCCGTCTCGACTCGTTCCAGCCAACGCATGGCTCAGCCCTTCAACACCCGCGGCGCATGTTCTCCTTCTCCCTCCGGGAGAAGGCCGGGATGAGGGCCACCCGCTCCACCCCTCGCGCCCCAGCTCATGGTGCCAAGACGTGTCCAAGTCTCGGAAAATGTTCCTCTCCACAAACCTCCACCTTTTCGCGATTGACAGCGGGAGAGCCGGGCAAAACCGTTTGCGCATGTCCAACCCTTCTGATCAGGCGTCGTCTCGACGCGAGTTTTTGAAAACCAGCGGAAAGATCGGCGCCGTCTCCGCCCTCGCCGGAGTGGCCCTCCCCCATGTGCACGCCGCCGGCGACAGCACCCTCAGTGTCGCCCTGGTCGGCTGCGGCGGTCGCGGCAGCGGCGCCGTCGTGGACGCGCTCTCCAACAAGACCGGCCCCATCCGCCTCACCGCCATGGCGGACGTTTACAAGGACAAGCTCGATAACAGCTACCGCGCCCTCTCCCGTGGCCCCGTCGCCACCAAGGTCGAAGTCGCCGAAGACAAGCAATTCCTCGGCTTCGACGGCTACAAACACGCCATGGACGCCCTCAAGCCGGGCGACATCGTCATCCTGACCACGCCGCTGGCCTTCCGTTGGGTCCACTTCCAGTACGCCATTCAGAAGGGCCTCAACGTCTTCATGGAGAAGCCGGTCACCGCCGACGGCCCGTCCTCCCGCCGCATGCTCAAGCTCGGCGAGGAAGCCTCCGCGCGGAATCTGAAGGTCGGTGTCGGCCTCATGTCCCGCCACAGCCGCGGCCTCCAGGAACTCTACAAGCGCATTCAGGACGGTGAAATCGGCGACATCATCGCCATGCGCGGCTACCGCATGCATGGTCCGGTCGGGTCCGCCTTCTCCACCAAGTACCCCGGCAAACCCAGCGAATTGATGTGGCAGATCCGCAACTTCCACAGCTTCCTGTGGGCCAGCGGCGGTTGCTACTCCGACTTCTACATCCACATCGTCGATCATCTCAGCTGGATGAAGAACGGCTGGCCGGTCAAGGCCCAGGCCCTCGGCGGACGCCACTACCGCACCGCGCCCGATGGCCAGACCTTCGTCGACCAGAACTTCGACTCCTACGCCGTCGAATACACCTTCGCCGACGGATCGAAGTTCTTCTTCGACGGCCGCTGCATGAATGGCTGCAACGACATCTATTCCAGCTACATCCACGGCTCCAAGGGCTCGGCTGTCGCCTCCCGCTCCGGCGACTGCGGGCTGCCCTCCAGCATCCACAAGGGACAGAACTTCGATCGCTCCAGCGCGCTCTGGACGTCCGAGGTCAAACCCGACGAACGGAATCCCTACGTCAACGAGTGGAACGCCCTGATCGATGCGATCCGCAACGACAAGCCCTACAACGAGGTGAAGCGCGGCGTCGACGCCAGCGTTACCTGCTCCATGGGCCGCATGGCCGCCCACACCGGCCAGGAAATCACCTTCGAACAGATGCTCAACCACGAGCACGAGTACGCCCCCGGCATCGAGAACTGGACCGCGGAGTCCGCGGCCCCGGTCCGCGCCGACGCCGACGGCAAGTATCCGATTCCGACGCCCGGCGTGGTGAAGAACAACGAGTACGAACCGACCAAGGCCTGATCGCTCTCGCGTCCA
This sequence comes from Verrucomicrobiota bacterium, assembly GCA_963205105.1. GTDB lineage: Bacteria > Verrucomicrobiota > Verrucomicrobiia > Limisphaerales > CAIMTB01 > CAIMTB01. Next base: position 37,286 of record CAUJJW010000242.1, read on the forward strand.
ACGCGAGCCTCGTACCAAAGATCACGAAAAACCCACGGCGCCAGCCGTGGGTTTTTTGTTCCCATGAACCTTCCCATGGAAGCCATCGCGAGGGTTGTACCGTGCTCCCTCACCCCAACCCTCTCCCGGGGGGAGAGGGTGTCGCGTCCTGCCCTCGGGGACATGCCTGTACCCCGTCCTTCCGAGCCGTCGCGAATCGCACCAGCCAACGCATGGCTCAGCCCTTCAAAACCCGCGGCGCATGTTCTCCTTCTCCCTCCGGGAGAAGGCCGGGATGAGGGCCGCCCGATCCACGCCTCGCCCCCCGGTTCATCGCCCATCAAGGTGCCGCCAAGGCTCGGTAGTAACGATGCGACGATCCCAGGACCGGGGTGTCGTTGAATACGGCCACGCCACCGGTTGCCACGGCGGTGGAAGCCGTCTCCCAATTCCGAAGGTCGGATGACACTTGCAGGGTGTAGGATCGGCCGTCCTGCCCGTTCAGTCGGAGCACGAGCTGCCCGTTCACTGCCACACTGGGCCGCTGAAACGACGGAGCCGCCTCGTTGCGAACGGTCACCACCCCGCCGCTGGAGGTCACCGGCTCCACACGGGTGCCCAAACTGCTCGAAACGACGAGATTGGAAATCGTGATGGGAGTCGTGCCCGTCACCGCCGATGCCCGCACCCGCAAGGGGAACGTGCCCAGCAATCCGTTCGGAATGGGGAGGTTGGCGGCGGAATACACCAGAACCCGGGCAACCCCGGGCCCGGGTGAAGCCGAACGGACCACGTAACCGTTCATTGCAGCCCCTCCCACGGCGAAGCCCGGCGACAAGGTGTTGACGTCAAAACGCACGTCGAACTGCAAGGCGGTGGGATTCGCATCCGACTGAAACTGGAGGTTGAGAACGGCATCCTCGCCGGGCCCGGCGCTGGAGGAACCGAGAGCGACCGAGGTCGCCGCGCCCGCCGGGAGCATCCAGGCTCCGCCCAGGGCACATGCGGACACGAGGGCGAGGAAGAAGGGGCTTCGCAGGCCGCCGACGACGCGCACGAAGGGCGACGCAAGGGCTCCGGTGGCGAGCCAACCGATGGTTTGCAAGGTCATGGGAAAAGGAATGTTCGGTTCACTGGCTTCAGAATCAGGGGAATCCAGGGGCGACCAAACGGCCACCATTGGTTTGGTCGAGCGTTCCGGTGTTGGTGAACGTGGTGGGATTGACGGTCAGTGTGCCGCCAGCGACATCCGCCCGGATGGTTCCCTGGTTCACCAAGACCGAGGTCCCACCCTGGAAGATCGCCTGCCCGATGCGGCCAGTCTTGCCGTGGATGAGAGCGGTCGGCGCCAGGGTCAGCGTCGTGTTGCCATCAATGCTGAGGAAACCGGTGTCCCCTTCGAAGATCACTTCCCCGGCAAAGGTCTGGTTGCCTTCAAACCCGATCCCGCCGTTGTTGTTCACCCGCACCCGACCGCCGTTGAGGGTGAGCCCGTTGCGAATCCGCACCCGGCTGTTGACCGGAGTGAGATCGATGTCTCCGCCGACGGTGATCGCGTCCAGAAAGTTCTGACCACCGCCGTTGAATTGAAGTTGAGCTCCCCCTGCGCGGGTGACTGTGCCCTGGCGCAGCGTACCGCTGTTGAGCCCCAGGGAGCCCGTGGTGTCGTTCAGTGCCAGCGTGGCGCCACCCAAATCCAGCAGACCCACCAACTCCAGGGCGCCGCCGTTCGACACAAAGCTGCTCGACGCCCCCAGCGTGATCGTCCCCCCCAATTGCACGGTGCCCACGCCAGTCCGAATCGTGCCGTTCTGGGTCCAGGCCGTGGGGCCGATGGCCAGGACGCCTCCGTTCGAGCTCTCCAGCGTGCCCGTGTGGGTGAAGGTGTTGGGATTCACCAGAAGCGTGCCCGCCGCCACGTCAGCACGGATGGTCCCCTGATTGATCAGCACCGCCGTGCCACCCTGGAAGATCGCCTGCCCGATGCGCCCGCTCTTCCCGTGGATCAACGCGGTGGGCGCCAGTGTCAGGGTCGCGTTGCCATCCAAGCTCACGTAGCTGGTGTCGCCCTCGAAGACCATCTCACCCGCGAACGTCTGCACACCGTCGAAACCGATGGCGCCGTTGTTGTTCAGCCGCACTCGACCGCCATTCACCGTCAGTCCGTTGCGCACACGCAACCGCGCCGACGCCGTCGTGAGATCGAGGTCGCCGCTGACCGTGATCGATTCCAGATAATTCTGACCGTTGCTGTTGAACTTCAATTGGCTGCCGCCGGTTTGAGCGACCGTGCCATTCCGCAGCGTGCCGCTGTTGAGCAGCAGTGAACCCGTGGTCGCGTTCAACGGCAGCGTGGCCCCCTGCAGATCCAGCAGACCCGTCAACTCGAGGATGCCGCCGGTGGACACAAAACTGGCGGACGCCCCCAGCGTCACGGTCCCTCCCAACTGCACCGAGCCGACTCCGGTCCGAACAGCGCCGTTCTGCGTCCAGGTCGTGGCTCCGATGGCCAGGATGCCACCGTTCAAGCTCTCCAGCGTGCCCGTGTGGGTGAAGGTGTTGGGATTTACCAGAAGCGTGCCGGCCGCAATGTTGGCGCGCAGGGTGCCCTGATTGATCAGAACCGCCGTGCCACCCTGGAAGATCGCCTGCCCGATGCGCCCGCTCTTCCCGTGGATCAGGGCGGTCGGCGCCAAGGTCAGCGTCGTGTTGCCATCAATGCTCAAGAACCCTGTGTCCCCTTCGAACTGCATCTCACCCGCAAAGGTCTGGTTGCCTTCGAAACCGATCCCACCGTTGTTGTTCAGCCGCACCCGACCTCCGGTCAACGTCAGGCCGTTGCGGATACGCACGCGGCTGGAGGCCTGGGTGAGGTCGAGATCGCCCGTCACTTGAACGGAATCCAGGAAGTTCTGGCTGCTGCTGTTGAAGAGCAGCCGGGCGCCTGCGGTTTGGGTGATCGATCCGTTCCGCAGGGTGCCGCTGTTGAGCAGCAGCGAGCCCGTGGTGCCATTCAAGGTCACAGTGGAGCCACCCAGGTCGATCAGGCCCGACACCTCCAAGGTCCCACCGTTTGAAACGAAAACGCCGTCCGCCCCCAGAGTGACGGTCCCTCCCAACTGCACCGAGCCGACTCCGATCCGCACCGTGCCGTTCTGCGTCCACGTCGTCGCTCCGATGGCCACAATGCCCCCGTTCAAACTCTCGAGCGTACCCGTGTTGGTGAAGGTGGCCGGATTGACCAGGAGCGTGCCCCCCGCGACGTTGGCTCGGATGGTCCCCTGATTCACCAACACCGCCGTGCCACCCTGGAAGATCGCCTGCCCAATGCGTCCACTCTTGCCATGAATCAGTGCGGTCGGCGCAAACGTCAGCGACGTGTTCCCATCAATGCTCAGGAACCCGGTGTCTCCTTCAAACTGCATTTCCCCTGCAAAGGTCTGGTTGCCTTCGAAACCAATCCCGCCGTTGTTGTTCAGCCGCACCCGACCTCCGGTTACCGTCAGGCCGTTGCGAATCCGCACCCGGCTGGAGGCCTGCGTGAGGTCGAGGTCGCCCGTCACTTGCATGGTATCCAGAAAGTTCTGGCTGCTGGCGGTGAAGAGCAGCTGGGCGCCACCGGTTTGGGTGACCGTCCCATTTTGCAGCAGCCCGCTGTTCAGGACCAGCGAGCCGGTCGTCGGATTCAGTGCCAGCGTCGAGCCACCCAGATCCAGCGACCCGGTCAGTTGCAACGTGCCGCCATTCGACAGCCACACGGCACTCGTCCCCAGTGTCACCGTGCCACCCAGCTGGATCGTGCCCGATCCAACCCGGACCGTCCCGTTTTGGGTCCAGCTCGCCGGTCCGATTGCCAGGATGCCGCTGTTCAAGGTCTCCAGCGTGCCCGTGTGTGTGAACGTGTTCGGATTCACCAGGAGCGTGCCTCCGGCTTCGTCGGCGCGAATCGTGCCCTGATTGACCAGGATCGCCGTGCCACCCTGGAAAATCGCCTGCCCGATGCGCCCGCTCTTGCCATGCACCAGCGCCGTGGGCGCGAGGGTCAGCGTCGTGTTCCCATCGATGCTCATGAAACCCGAGTCCCCTTCGAAGAGCATTTCCCCTGCGAAGGTCTGGTTGCCTTCAAACCCGATTCCGCCGTTGTTGTTCAGCCGTACCCGCCCCCCGGTCAACGTCAGGCCGTTGCGAATCCGCACCCGGCTTGAGTTCGGAGTCAGATCGAGGTCGCCCACCATCTGGATTGCATCCAGGAAGTTCTGGCCGCTGCTGTTGAACAGCAACTGGGCGCCACCCGTTTGGGTGACCGTCCCATTCCGCAACAGACCGCTGTTCATCATCAACGAGCCGGTGGTCGGATTCAGCGCCAGCGTGGCGCCACCCAGATCCAGCGATCCGGTCAATTGCAATGTGCCGCCGTTCGACAGCCACGCCCCCTGAGGCCCCAGCGCCACAGTCCCACCCAGCTGGATGGTGCCAGCTCCGACACGGACCGTGCCGTTCTGCGTCCAGGTCGTCGCCCCGATGGCGACGATCCCGCCGTTCAAACTCTCGATCGTGCCCGTGTGGGTGAAGGTGTTCGGATTCAGCAGGAGCGTCCCCCCCGCAACGTTGGCGCGGATCGTCCCCTGATTCACCAACACCGCCGTGCCACCCTGGAAGATCGCCTGCCCGATGCGCCCACTCTTGCCTTGGATCAGGGCGGTCGGCCCGAAGGTCAGCGTCGTGTTGCCATCAATGCTCAGGAACCCGTTGTCCCCTTCGAACAGCATTTCACCCGCGAAGCTCTGGTTGCCTTCGAACCCAATGCCGCCGTTGTTGTTCAGCCGCACCCGGCCTCCGGTCACCGTCAGGCCGTTGCGAATCCGCACCCGACTGGATGCCGGAGTCAGATCCACGTCGCCGACCACCTGTACCGCGTCCATGAAATTCTGGGCACTGCTGTTGAACAGCAACTGGGCTCCACCGCTTTGGGAGATGGTCCCGTTCTGCAGGAGCCCGCCGTTCAGTGTCAGCGAGCCAGTGGTTGCATCCAGCGCCAGGGTGGCGCCCCCCAAGTCCAACGAGCCGGTCAATTGCAGCGCGCCTCCCGTCGACACCCAGACGTCCTCCGTCCCCAGTGCCACCGTGCCACCCAGCTGCACCGTTCCTGCCCCAATCCGGACCGTCCCGTTCTGGGTCCAGCTGTTCGGGCCAATCGCCAGAATGCCGCCGTTCAGACTCTCCAGCGTGCCTGTGTGGGTGACGATGTTCGGATTCACCAGCAGCGTGCCTCCGGCCACGTCGGCGCGGAGCGTTCCCTGGTTGACCAGCACCGAAGTGCCGCCCTGGAAGATCGCCTGCCCCACCCGCCCGCTCTTGCCATGCACCAGCGCCGTCGGCGCCAGGGTCAGCGTGGTGTTGCCGTCAATACTCAGGAACCCGGAATCACCTTCGAAGAGGATTTCCCCCGCAAAGGTCTGATTGCCTTCAAACCCGATCCCACTGTTGTTGTTCAGCCGAACCCGGCCACCGCTCACCGTCAGCCCGTTCCGAACCCGCGCCCGTCCCGATGCGGTGGTGAGATCCATGTCCCCAACCACGCTGACCGCATCCAGGAAGTTGTCGGATCGACTGCTGAACTGAAGGGCCCCGCCTTCGGCGATTTCGATCCGAGCCTTCGTGAGCGTGCCGCCGTCCAACTTCAACTGTTCACCCAGCAGGATGCTGGCAACCGATGCCGGCGGGGTTCCCAGCGTGACCGTGACGTTGCCAGGGAACAGGTCGATGACAACGTCGTCGGTCGGACCGGGAACAATTCCCGTGCTCCAATTGGCCGCGTCGTTCCAGAGCCCGTCGGCAGGCCGAATCCAGTACACGCCGTTGCCCACCCGGAAATGCCACGAGAACGGTTCCACCAGCCGGTTCCCGCCCAGGTCGGCGATCGTGGTTCCGAGGACCGCGTAGTACTTGCCATCGGCAAGGGGAGACGCCGTGTTGAACAGCGCTGCATTCACGTCCAACCGCACTGAAGTGGTGCCCGCCACAGGGAAGTCGTCGGCCGTGTTGGGTTGGCCGTCGTTGCCGTAGCCGAAAAGCCGGAAGCCCTCGCCACCCAGGCTCGCCGGATCCACGGGCTCGCTGAAGTACGCCGTCAGAGTCTGCACCACACTTCCGCCGCCCACGGGCGTCACGCGCCGCACCCGGGGAGGCGTTCCATCCAGCGCCAGGTCCACGGTGAGTTCAGGCGTCCAAGTCACGTTCCCCGCCGTGTCCGAAGCCTTCGCCCGCAGCTTGAACGAGGTTCGCGTCGCGCTGATCGAGGGCACCGTGAAGCGGAATTCAAAGGGATAGTTGCCATCGGTCCCTGCCCGAACGCCATCCAGGTAGAACTCGACATTGCGCACCTGGACATCGTCGGTCACATCCGCGAACACGACCACGTTCTTGCCTTCCTCGGCGCGGGGCGGGTTCAGCGAGAAAGAGGACCGAAGCGTGATGCCTGGTGCCACCCCCAGGGTGTCGCGGGCCAGGAAGTTGATGACCTGCAAACCGGATCGCCCGTCCGCCGCATACGCCAGACCGTTGTACAGCGACACCGCGTGTGTAGCGCCCGGCGTCGGGAAGTTAGCGATCAGGAGGTCGTTCTTGGTCGGGTCACTGGTGTCGTACAGAAACGCATCATGCGCCGGGGTGTCGTTCGGCACCGGCCCCACCGATGCCACGCCACGACCCGCTCCGTTGAGCACGATCTGTTTGAACGAATTCGGTCCCGTGTCCCGGGCGGTGGCCACCTTGGTGATGGCCGCCGGATCGCGCACATCGAAGACATCGTAGCCGGGATACACGGCAACATAGGCGTAGCCACCCCCCACGAAGACCCGGATCAACCGATCCAACGTGCCCGCCAATTGGAACGTCGGCGGCCCCGATGCCCCCAGGAATTCCAGGCTGCCGTCCGAGAACAGCTGGTACACCCTGAGTTCCCTCAGCAGTTGGCAGTAGACCAGGTCGCCTTCCACCGCGATGTCGTGAACCTCGGCGGCATGCGGCAAACGCTCCAGCACCAGGCCGGACAACAGATCCACCGTCACCAAATCTCCGTTGCCCAATCCCACCAGCGCCAAGGTGCCCGCCGTCGCCACCGCCTGCGCGCGCCCACCCACACCGACCTGATGCGCGATCCGCGCATTCGCCGGATCGCCCACATCGACGATCGCCAACCCGGAAGCATCATCCGCCACCGCCGCATAACGTCCGGACAACGCCACCCGGCGCGCCGTGCCAGGAGTGTCCACCTGCGCCACGAGCACCGGGTTCAATCCATTGAAGATGTTGAAGACAGCCACACCCGCATCCATGTCGGCGATCACCGCCAGATCATTCAGCGCGACGATGTCCCGGGCATCACCCGGCGTGTCCGCACTCGCAATCACGCCCGTGCTCACGAACAAACCGCTGTTCGGATCGCCACCCTGCCGGGTCTCCGTCCCGTCGTTGATCCCGTCGCCGTCGGTGTCGGCCTTGGTCGGATCCGTCCCCATGATGGCTTCCGCGAACGCTCCCAACCCGTCGCCATCGGTGTCCGGCGAAGGATCGGGCACGAGGTACACCTGCGGCATGGTCTGGCTTTGGCCATTCCCGGCCGAAACGTCGTCCACCCAGCCCACTTCAAGCGTCTCAGCGCGCAGCAGATAGTTCCGGAACAGCAGGTTGGGCGGCAGAATCCGGGTCACATGCCCCACCCCGGCGCTGCCCGCCACGCCCCGTTGCACCATCTCGTTCCGCGCCCAGTCGTGGATCGCGTAATAGTGCAGCCCGAACGAAATCTCCGTCGAGCCCGGGATGGGCAGCGGTGTCACCGCCGGCGTTCCAGCGGCATGCAGACTCCGCGGCGCGGGACCGGCGCCACAGGCCGCATCCGCGGTGTTGGCGACCAGCACCACGTCCGCGCCCTGATTCACCACCACGTGGGAGGCCAGCGTCGATTTGAGGTTGAAATCCGCTCCGATGGAATTGAACGAGGCGTTCCCCCCCGCGGGCTGAACACCGTCTTTGGTCCGGAAAAGGTTCACCACCACCTGCGACAGGTTCGGCTGGGTCACCAAGCCGACCATGTCGCCGCAGCGACTGAATTTCCAAAAGCCGCCAATCGTCGCAAACGATTCCGAGGCCACATGCGCCTTGGTGGCGAGGTTCACCACGTTCCACTGCACCTGGTTGGGCTGCGGCAAATACGCATACACAAAGCTGCGTTCCGCGCATTCGGTGCTGAATCCCCAGGTTCCCGAACCTCCACCGTCGATCGGCACCGCGCTGGTGGTGAAGGTCTCGTTCACCCGCAGATCCCCGGACGTGACGCTCACCACCGCCAGTGACACCGACGAGGCCCCCTGGCTGATCGCGTACAACAGCCAGTTGCCCTGCGGACTGAAGCCCGTGAACGCCGAAGCGAATGACGACGACCGAATCCAAACCGGCACCGACGGATTGATCCGGGCCAGGTTGTGCAGCACCACCGTGTACGTCTGGCTGCCAATGGCGCCCGTGATGTAGTGGTACATGAACGCATCGCCTTCCTTGGCAAAACCCCATCCCGCGTTCGTCGTGGGAATCGTCACGTTCAACACTTCGGTCCCGTTCGAAGTCCGGGTCACCCGCAGGTTCACCCCGCCACTCGCCGCCACCGCGGTCAACCGATACCGCCCGTCCGGTGACGTTCCATCCGGATTCACCTTCGGCAGTTCCGCAGCTTCCGGACTTTCATAGAACCCTGTCCGATCGCAGCCGCATTCCACCCCGCCACAGTCGTCGCCCGCATTCTGAGGCCCGCGGGGCGTGGGGTCGTGGGTGTCACGAATACCGTCACCGTCATCGTCCAGATCCGAGCTGTTCGGCTGTCCGTCCCCGTCCACGTCGTCGTCCTCGGCATTCGGAATCCCATCGTTGTCGATGTCGTCGTCCGAGCTGTCCGGCGTGCCGTCGCCATCGATGTCCGAGTCGTCGCCGCCATCGGTTCCGGCGTCCTCGCTCGAACCGCCGCTGCCTCCGCCCACGCTCTCGTCGTCATCTCCACTACCGGGATTAGGTCCCGGCGGATCATCATCGCCCCCTCCTCCGCCACCACCACCTCCACCCCCGCCACCGCCCCCACCCCCGCCACCGCCACCCCCGCGCCGTGGTCGGTCACATCGGTTGTTCCCACCCGGCTGCGTGCCGTGCCAGCCAGGCTGCAAAATGCCAACCCCGGGATCGCTCTCCACGAAGCGGCCGTCCGCCGAAACCGTCATCGGTCCGACCACTTCCCATTCGCCCTTGTCATGATTGAAGCTCCACAACGCGCTCTTCGCTCCGGGCGCCAGCACTTCGCCCGTCACGGGATCCGGAAGATTCGGGAACCGCACCGGTACCGGGCGGTCGAAGTTCGAGGCTCCATCGGTTTGCACCGTGATCACCAAGGGGAAGTTCAACCCCACCGGAAGCGCCTCCGGCAGGCGATCGGGTGACACCGGTGCGATGCCCACCCGTCCACCCCGTACACCGCTTTCGCTGAGCAGTGCATTGGCCGGAACGTCCAGTTGAACACCCGCCAACGCCGCATTGTCCTGCACCACCGACGCCGGAAAGGTCACCACCGTGTTCTCGATGGCGCTCACCGAGGTCAGGCTTCCCTGGATGATTCGCGGCAGAAAAATCTCGCCCGTTCCACCCGCCAGGTTGTCCTCGCGGCCGGCGATCGCTTCCCAGGACTTCCCCACCACCGGGTAGTAGTTTCCGTTCGGCCACTGGCTGCCCGCCGCCGTTCGGCCATCCACATGCACAAAAAACAGGCCGGCTGGCACGGGCTGCAGCTTGAAGTTGCCGTTGGCGTCCGTCGTGGTCCGCAACCGCTCCTCCTGGCCATCCACCGAAACAATCACACCTTGCAGCGGAACATTGACCGTGGCCGTCGTGTTGTTCGGCCCGGGAACCAGTTCCGACGCGAAGACCCGCCCCACCACCGCCGTCGTTCCCACCGGCTCCGTGCTCAGCGTTTCATAACGAAGTCGCGCCACTCCTCCCGGCTGTCCGTCCCCGTCCGGATCGATCGAACGCCCCAGAAAATCAAGAATCCCGGCCCCATCCAGACTCACACTGACCTGGGCGTTGCCCGGCAACGGCTCCAGATAGAACAAAGTCACCGTCCGCCGATCCGACGCGATCTCCACCCGGGCCAGCAGTTTCCGACCTCCCGCAAACGCAGTGAATTGATCGGTGTTGATCGTGGCCGACGACGACAGGGGCAGCGTCAGTCGAAACACCACTTCCCGGGTCACCGCCACGTTGGGTTCGCCTTCGTCCGGCGAGGTGATGCGAACCCGGGCGAGCGGAGGCGGCGGCAGTGGTGTTTGGCCCAACACGCTGACTGCCAGCCGCTCCAAGTCCTGGTCATTGACGTAGCCGTCCTGGTTGAGATCGGCGAATGGCGCCAAGTCCGCAGGCAGGGACACAACGCCAGCGACGTGGTTCACCATCCGAACCAGATCCAGGGCTGTGGGAACCCCATCGGCATCCAAATCGCCCAGCGCGGCTGGCGTGGCTGCCCGGGTGGAACCTGTCAAAAGAGCCGCTGCGGCGAGAGCGAAAGCCCACCGCCAGACAGGACATAATGCAAAGAGACGGGGCAACATGGTGAGGGGAGTTCCTTGAACCGGCGCCTAGTAGTCGCCGCCATGCTGCGATTCTTCAAGGGCTTTTCTGGTCCCTTGCCGTTGCTTCGGCAGGCAGGTCCTGACGCCATCGCCCATCCTCCAGGCCCAGCTCCCACCCACCAAAAACGAACCTTCCCCCGGCTCACCGAAGTCGACGCAGCCGGAAAAACATGGGCCCGCTCTCCATCACACTTTCCACCTCAGACGCATCGTTTTTCGAGGGTTCCGTTGAGAGTCCCTCCCAGTGGAGCAGGTCCTGCGAACGTTCCACCGCGACATCCTCCCGTGGTGCGCCCTCAACGCGCAGATGCACGCGCTTCTTCGCCCAATCCACCCGGCCCGGCACCAGGCGGGGTACGCCCAAAGTTTTACCCGGCAGATGATCCACCGTGCGCTCGACCACTCCGTCACCGTCGAGGTCCACGTCTTCGCGCAGGTGCGGCGCTTCTGTCGGACCTGATGGAGTGAGCCGCACCGATCCTGCCGCCGGAACGGCAATCGTTCCATAGTCGACAGTCTCCGGGCCGCCGACGCCTCCGCGTTCACGAACTAACCGAACCTCGAGGGGTTCCTTGCCTTCGTTGCGCGCCCCAATCGCGCCGGTGGCCGGATCCGCTTCAAACACCACCGGCGCACCCGCCGGCAATCGCAGCCCCTGCCAACGCCAGGCGACATGATTGGTGCGGTTCCCTTGCGAATCCGGCAGCAGAATGAAGGGCTCCAGCTGGGCGTTGGGCTGCTCGGATTCAAAACGAACCGCCCGCGGCACCCCGCCAGCCACCTGTTGCTCGGCATGATCCACACCGCCCGGTGTCGCACCTGGGTTGCGGATGCCAAAAACCACCCCCCCGCCGCCCGTGACAAACTGGTAGTTCGTCCCCACCGCACGAATCGCCACCCGATTCCAGGTGTTCGACCCGCGCGTCAAGAGACTCACCTGGTCGGTCTCGTCACCGGCGAAAGTAAACGGAGTGAACGGATGGACGTCGTCCATGGTCTCCGTGAGCTTGCCGCTGGCGTCCCAGCCCCAGCGTTGCCCCAAAGCGTTCGAGTACTCCGGCCGCGCATCGCCGGTGACCGAGGAAATAAGGTACTCAATCCCATACCCCAGTCCGGGCATGGTGCGGTTGCCGATCGGAAGGGTCGTCACCGTCAGCCCCTGTCCGCTCCATGGCGGTCCCGCATGGAAATGATTGCGAACCGCCTCGACGTTGTTGGTGTCGAAGTTGGAATTCAGATCGAAGACGTAGCTGTTGGCCACCGGGTCCACATCCACATAACTGTGAAGCGATCGAACATTGAAGGGATGCGTTTCCGGCAGGCTGTGAAAGTAGGGATAGTTGGGGTCGTACACCCAGATCCGGGTCACTCGCGAATCCAGCGCCTCCAATCGGTACGGCAGCACACAGTGACCCGTGGTTCCCCCGTTCGGCTTCATGCAGAGCATAGAGGCGTAGGGACGCGTTCTCAGCTGCGCAAGGCGGGCGGCGATGTTCCCCCGCCATATCCCGCCTCGCTGCACGATCTGGTCCAGTTGCTGGAAGAGATGCTGCTCGCTCTGCTGAATGCCGTGGTAAACCTGAATCCAACTCCATAGCGAACCCGCCGATCGTGGCCCGCAGTCCGGAATGTTGTCCCGCGTGATGCCGTGCGTGAACCGGCCCGCAGGCCGATGGGCCATCGTCGGGAATCCGGCGTTCAACCAGGCCGGATCGAAGTCATTCATGTAGATCGCCTGGCTGGCCGCAACGAGGCCGAAGCAGCTTCCTCCGGGTGCTCGGTTCAAAGTCACCCCATATCCCCATGCGAAGAATCCGATATAGATCGGATCCCTCCAGCAGTGCCCCGTCCAGGATAGATACGCGTTCAGACCAAACACACCATCGAAGTCCGTCAGCGTGTTCGGCCCCTCTTCATTCCCAAAACCAAATCCATACGTCATCGGCCACGGACGTTGCCTCACCGTGAACCGATCACCCAAGGTCCAGGGGATTCCATCGGGACGCGACCACGCATCTTCCACCACCCAGCGCAGCCGCAGGTCCGTGGACACATCCAGTCCCTCCCACACGCTGGCAGGCAGGCGAACTTGGATCTCCGTTCCTTCCTCGTCGCGCGACACCACCTCCGCCGCGATGAGCGTCCCTGCCCTCGGCGGAACCTGCGCCTGGTCGTCACGCACCGCATGCACCCGAACCAGGCGGTTCAGATGCGCACCCCGAAGGGTGAATATCGTCCTGGGCAGGCGAATTTCCGGCTCGTCCTGGGGCCGCGTGGGATGCGCGTCCGCAATCCGATCCTCTGGGTACCCAATGTCAGGACTGCTGGTGTCCAGTCGGAGCGGCGCCGGACCCTGGTAAGTCAGAACCCAGGATTCCGCCACACTGGACCCAACGTTCCCCGCTGTGTCCACCGCCTCGATCTCCACCGTGTTCCGCCCGTAAGCCAGCGGTAGAATCGCCTCCAGCCGAAAACGCGGAGCAACTCCGCTGATCCTCAACTGGCTGTCGTCGAGACGCCGCAATTCCGCACCCGTTCCATCCCTGACCACCACCACCACCCGTTCCAGCGCCCCTTGTTCCTCGATCTCCGCCACTAAAGTCGTTCCCCCGGTGGAGTTCGACGGATCCATCTGCGAAATCACCGTTCCCGAAGCCGGACTCACCATCCGCACCACCGGCGGCACCGTGTCCGGCTCCGACACAGCAACCGGCACCGGACCAAATTCCAGATCATCAATCGCTTCCATCCCGCCCAACGATCGGTCCTCAAATTGAACTCGGACTTCATGAATGTCCGCCCCGCATCGAACCACGCTCAAAATCCGATCCATCACACGCGGGGCCGAAAGGATCGCTTCCGCGCTCGCGATGGGTGCTGAGCCTCCTTTGGCCCCACCAAAGGCTTGCATGGTCACACGCAATGGCCGCCCATCATCCTCCGAAATCGGGTAGCCCACGCGAACCCGCACTTCTCCCTGGGGCGGATCAAAGCGGAGCACCATCGGCCCGGGGTCCTGTTCGCTGACTGCTTTCTTGAGCATCTGCGTCTCGGGTTTCCCCTCCTCTCCGGACGCATCGTTCCACGAAATCAGCGGTCGATCAGGAAAGGTAACTCCCGGGTATTGCCCCATCACCACCGTGCCCACAGCGCGATCCTCGAATTCATAGCGGCGCACTTGATGGTTCGCCTGGCTCGAATGCCCAATCGAACGCAGCGCCTCCATTGCTTCGCCATCATAGTCCAGAACCACCTGCGTGATGTCTTGCTCCAGCGGTCGGCAAAGTGTGAGCGACGCCGTCTGCCCCTGCCCCGCCGCAAGGGTGACCTCAGCCGTGGCCACCGGCTTTGTACCCTCAGCGTCCGAATACGCCCAGGCCCGCGCCCGAACACTGCCCGACTTCGAGGTGTTCACCGCATGCAAGACCACCGTTCCCCGCGGACAATCCAAGCGGACCGATAGCGTGCCCGCGCTGACCCCTCCCAGTTCGATCGGCGCCGCAGCCACCAACAGCCCGCCACGAATCTCAGCCGGGGTGGTCACCCGAAGGATGCCCATGGCCTCGGCCGAAACAGGCCCGTCCGCCAGTTCAGCAAACCCTTGTTCTTCGTCGCCTCCAGGCGGGCAACCGGGTTGACCGCCACTGGCACCACCCCCATTGCCACCCTTGCCACCTTCATTCATCCCCTGGCATTCGTCCGGCACCCCGTCCTTGTTGGCGTCGACTGACTTGCCGGCAGCGATATCGAATGCATCGGGAACACCATTCTCATTGCAGTCCGCCGAATCCCCCGGTTTTGGATTGATCAGGAGCCCTGGAACCATCACCCCCGACTCTTCCTTGGCGCTGCTCCCTGGGTTCGACGACACCTCCGTGGTCTCGCTGGCTGGCCAGTGTCTGGAAAAGAAGTCACCCGCCGAGACACCCGCTGCACCTTCGATCCAGGCGCCGCTTTCCACGACCTCCCTGGTTCGGGACACGTCGGCGCGCAAAACTGTCGAACCCAACAACAGGGCAACGCACACCAAGGATAGGAGGTCAGACATGGAAAGCTGGGAATGGGTCGTTCAACAGCAAACACGAGGGAAGCCACTGGCAAAGCTCCGCCCGGGGGTATCCAGCATCTGGCCCCCGAAAAGCACAGCTCGCCGAGATGGCCGCTCGACCCTTACCTATCGGATGCGCCCTTTGAAACTGTAGGAGTTCGACAACCTGCCCACCTGCCCACCCATCAGCCCGTCGGTTCGTCACCCACGATTGAACGCGGGAATCTTCAGCAATTCCCCATCCCGCAACGCGGACTGGTGCGCGATGATCCCCGATACCGTCAGATTGAGGGCCTGAACCACATCAATCAGCGGTTCCCGATCCTGAAGAATCGCCGTGACAAATTCGTTCATGAGCTGACCGTGCGATCCTCCATGCCCTCCAGGATCCACCCCCGGCGGCAGGGGCGGCGGCTCCAACAACGGCAATGGCGACAGGCTCCCTTGATACGCCATGCCCGTCATCGATCCCCGCTGCCCTCGAACCCGCCCCACCTCACCCTCGAAACCCGGACTGTCCCAACTCACGGCCATCCGAGCCATCCCTCCCTCACTCGTGCGGAAAAGAGCAATTTCGGTTCCAAAGGGATTGCGATAGCGATTGTTCTCCTTCTGAAGGTGTGGAATCACCGACGGCATTCCCATGCAACTCACTTCCGTGAACCGTCCACCGGTCACCGCAACATAGTAGGCATTCGAATGCGTCGGATAGAACTGCGGCGGTAAACCCACCCGCCAACCCTCGTAGGAATCGATCGGTTCCGCCATGTAGTGGTAATACTCACCTTCCGAATAAACCAACTTGCCAAACCCACCCGCCCGGTAGATCTGGCGCATGGCGTGGTTCTCCGCATGAAACGCCGAGGTCTCAAACAACATGTACTTTCGTCCGCTGGTTTTTACCGCCGACAGAAGTTCGTGAGCCTCGTCCACCGAACCAAACACCGCAGGCACCGCACAGGCCACATGCTTGCCCCGCTTCAACGCGGCCACGCAATGACGCGCATGCCGCGGCGCATCCGTCGCCACAAAGATCGCTTCCAGACTGTCATCACCGATCATCGCCTCCAGCGACGGATAGGTCGTGTCGCACCGACACGCCTTGGCCAAACCCGCGCACCGATCGGGAATCAGATCCGTCACGGCGGCTACGGTGACATTCGGATGGTTCTGGAACCCGAACGCCGCCCCAAACTGGCACACTCCAAAACCTGCAATCCCAACCCGGATCTTCCGGTCGGAGACGGCCTCCCACAACCGCTTGGATCGATCCGCTGTCTTCACCCCGGCCGCGCCGAGAATTTCTTCGCCCGGGGTCTGAGCGCTGGCATTTCCACCCCCGGACACCCGCACCGACAGAGCCAAGCCCGCCAAGCCCGCGGCTGATCGCTGCAAGAAACCTCGCCGGTCGAACGCCGAATGCACTTCTTCTTCAAACGGCGTGCGTAGTTCGTTGTTTGGATCACCCATAAGTCATTCCTTCACTCACGTGTCGGGAGCCTGATGCTTCCATGGCCGCTGTCTTTCACCCACCACCGAGGCCAACCCCGGAACCATGCCTCGCCCAACACGAGACCGATTCCAGCAAACAAGAGAGTCTCCCATCGCCTAGCCTGGAGCGCGAGAATTCCGTGGCCAAGTTCACGAGCCTTGCACTGAACCAGCACGCCCTTCGGATCAACACCAAGCCTGCTCCAACCACAGTTCTTCCCTTGCCGGCCGCTAAACTCATGGGAAGATTGCCGCGTCCCGAGTTCGCAGCTCACTCGCAAGGGGTAAGTCAACTCGGCTCTCCGGAAATTCGGTACCCGCCAAATCATCAGGCGGCGGCGAATGGACCGGCACGAAGTGTCCTCCAACCTCTCCCTCGGCGCTCAACCCTCGTCCAGCGGGCTACGCACCCCGATCCCGGGTCGGGCCAACACATGGGTATAAATCTGCGTCGTGGCCACGTCATTGTGCCCCAGCAACTCCTGAACGGTTCGAATATCCGTGCCCGCCTCCAGCAGATGCGTCGCGAAGGAATGCCGTAAAGTGTGCGGCGTGGCAGGCTTGGCCACACCCGCGCGTCGAACCGCGGCCTTCATGGTCCGCTGAACCAATTCCGCGGCAACATGATGCCGCCATAACTCAACATCACCCGACTCGGTCTGCACCGTCGACAACGACCCCGCAGGAAAAACCCATTGCCAAGCCAGCTCACGGGGTGCCACCGGATACTTCCTCGCCAGGGCATGGGGCAACCAGACTCCGGCATACCCTGACTCTAGATCCACGGCATGAAGCGCTTTCACCCGTTCCAGTTGCTCGATCAGCCCCATCCGCAACACCTCGGGAACCATGGTGATCCGATCCTTGGCACCTTTGCCGTCGCGAACCGTGATCTGCCCACGGCCCAAATCCAGATCCTTGACCCGCAATCGGAGCATTTCGAACAGACGCATCCCAGTGCCATACAGCAACTTCAGCGACAAGGCATATGGCCCCTTGGCCAAGGCCAAAACCTGCTTCACCTCATCCCGGCTCAACACCACCGGCATTCTTGGCAACCGCTTCGCGCGGGCGAAGTCACCAAAATCGCCCAGTGACTGATGCAGAACCTCGCCATAAAGGAAGACCAGTGCGTTGAGGGCTTGGTTTTGTGTGGATGCCGCCACATTCAGGGCCGTAGCCAGATGCGTTAAAAACTCACGGACCTCAGCCACGCCCAACTGACGCGGGTGCCGCCAGACTAGCTGACCCTTCGGGTTACGAAGCCGATGAAACCGCAAGAACCGCTCAACCCAATTCCAGTAAGCCTCCTCGGTGCGTGGGGAATACCGAAGGAACCGCATCACCTCATGAACCTGTTCGCGCAGAGAGGCTTCGGGATTTGGAACGTACCGTTCACGCCGGCGCCGCTGAAAGTCGCCATAATCCTTCATAGACGACGGACCATCCTTGGAACCCATACATGGAGAACGGGATTCGCATGCGAAATCTTACAACAACAATGCAATAGCACGACCCAGCTTCCTGACCCCTAACATGAGCCAACCTGACACACGCCGCCCCGTGCCCAATAAACCCATCCCGATTCGACTATTGCGACTGAACCACCGCCACCACCACGGCATGGCACTCGTCCAAGAAGCGCATGGACAAGGCTGAGCAACCAGGACTAGAAGTCGTCGGATTCCAATATTAAGACCCCTCCCCAGACCATCGTCGTAGACTTATAATGTTAGCTATTTATGGCGCTATCCGACTTCTATAGGTCAACGATCGTTAAGGTTTCGGCGACGTTTGGCTTCAGCGGCTTTAAGTGCCCCCCTGAAGTGATCACAAAGGCCTTGAGCATTTCGCCCGACGAAATCGCCGTGAAAGGTAGCAAGCGTATTCTCCGCAATGGGCATGAGACCATATGCCCTGTGACATATTGGTCGCTCGAGAGTCGCTCAAAGTCTAAAGACATTAATGTGCACATCAAAGGCTTACTGGCACGCATTGCGGGGAGACAGAATATGCTCCGAAGGGAATTCGGACGTCCTAGCGTGTCGGTCACCTGGTTTGGGAATTATCTATATGCTGGTAGTGGCCCATTCTATGAAGCCGACGTGCTCCAACAGATCGCTTCATGGGGTGCGATGCTGTGGCATGATATTTATCAGGTAGATCAAGAAGCGAATCAACCGATCGGAAAATTGGGACTGCAAAGAATCCCGAAAAATAGCTAACCATTGCGTCGAGCGAACAGGAGGCAGCCTCCACGCTCGGTTCAGTTCTTGAGTCCGTTTTCCGCTGCCTCCTGTCGCTCACGCAGGCGTTCGGCGAGGATACACTCACTATCCCTCCATCAGCAAAAGCACCCGTCATTATGAAGCCCCTCACTACAGCAGCTTTGCTCTTCATCTTCCTGGCGACGTTCATCGGTTGCGTATCGCCACCCCGAGGAGCTGAATCTAGCCGGGAGAATGAGTTTCACCGGCAGCTTGCCGACACACTTCCGATGAGAGATTACGGATACATGCTCGATGTATTGCGATTTTCACCCGACTCCAAGAAGGCCTGGGTGGTGTTTACGCATCCCGATACTAAGACGAGACCCGATTGGGAGTTCGTGCTGACCGAGGATGAGTTCGGACGCTACCGAGGGGCGAGCATTCAACCTTTCTATACGCCCGGTACCGCCAACACGCCGCAGATTCAGATTACGGTTGCACTGCATACGCAATGATCATTCTGCCGAACCATTGCGTCGAGCGAACAGGAAGCAGCCTCCACGCCCGCTTTAACTCCTGAGACCGTTTCCCGCTGCCTCCTGTCGCTCACGCAGGCGTTCGGCGCTCCATGAACACCCACCCACAAGCGTCGGACACACTGCCGCGGTATAGCTGGCGTCGGTTCTGGCTATATCTTGGGATGTTCTTCATCGGGTTCGCAATCGCTGGACTGCTTCCCACGCCTGGCT
>CAUJJW010000243.1 GCA_963205105.1 Verrucomicrobiota bacterium
CCGGGGTGAGGGTGCCCGGTTCAACCCTCGCGATGGCTTGGATGTGAAGGTTCATGGAAAGGAACGTTTTCCAGAAATTGGACACCTTGAGGACCGTGAACCGGGGGAGGCGGGGGGATTACGATTAGGAGTAGGAGTACGATGACGGGGGGAGGTTCAAGGAAAGCACCCACGATTCACGAATCGCGCATGGGGACCGTGAACCGAGGACTCCGGGGGGCGAGACGCCCCCCTCTACGGCAGGCGGGACGCCCGCCGCTACGGAGGCGCGGTTCATGGGTAGCCACCTGTTCGCAACCGATTGGCTCACCGCCACCAAATGCATTGCCCGACCGGTCGCAGCCAGTTCCAATCCGCCATGCGCCATCGCTTCCTCCGCTCCGCGCCACTGATCGCCGCCCTCGGGGTCGCTTCGACCTGGCTGGCGCTCGCCGCACCGGCCCCAGCCCCGCAACCGTTCGGGCCCCTGCCCACCCCGCGCCAACTCCAGTGGCACGCCATGGAGTTTTACGGCTTCCTCCATTTCACGGTGAACACCTTCACCGACAAGGAATGGGGTTACGGCGATGAATCACCCACGCTTTTCAACCCCACCGACTTCGACGCCGACCAGATCGTCCGGGTCGCCAAGGAAGCCGGCATGAAGGGCCTCATCCTCACCGCCAAACATCACGACGGATTCTGCCTCTGGCCGTCCAAGTTCACCGAACACTCGGTCAAGAACTCGCCCTGGAAAGGCGGCAAAGGCGACGTCGTCCGCGAAGTCAGCGATGCCTGCCAGCGGCACGGCATCCGCTTCGGCGTCTACCTCTCGCCCTGGGATCGCAATCACAAGGATTACGGCCGTCCCGAGTACCTCACCTACTACCGCAACCAATTGCGCGAGCTGCTCACCCAGTACGGCGAACTCTTCACGGTCTGGTTCGATGGTG
This sequence comes from Verrucomicrobiota bacterium, assembly GCA_963205105.1. Classification (GTDB taxonomy): domain Bacteria; phylum Verrucomicrobiota; class Verrucomicrobiia; order Limisphaerales; family CAIMTB01; genus CAIMTB01. The sequence goes on from CAUJJW010000243.1 coordinate 933, forward strand.
CCAATGGCGGCGATGGCTTCTACGGCGGCGCCCGCGAAAAGCGGCAGATCGACAACACCACGTTCTACGACTGGCCCAACACCTGGAACATCGTGCGCGAACTTCAGCCGATGGCGTCCATGTTCAGCGATGCCGGTCCCGACTTTCGCTGGGTGGGCAATGAACGGGGAATCGCCGGCGATCCGTGCTGGGCCACGCTCGACATGACCCAGCCCGGACGGCACCCCGGCGGGTCTTCCAACGGTCTGACCTCCGGCGAACGCCCGGGAACCGCTTGGATCCCGGCGGAATGCGACGTCTCCATCCGGCCCGGCTGGTTCTATCACGCCAGCGAGGACGCCAAGGTGAAAACCCCGGCCCAACTGTTGGACATCTACTACCAGTCGGTCGGGCGTGGCGCCTGCCTCAATCTGAACCTGCCCCCCGACCGACGCGGTCGCATTCATGACCTCGACATCGCCGCACTCCGCGGATTCCGCCAGGTCCTCGATGCAACGTTCGCGAAGGACCTGACCGAAGGCGCCCAGGCCACCGCCAGCAACACACGGGGTTCCGCCAAGGACTATGCTCCCGCGAATCTCATCGATCAGCAGCGCGCGTCGTTCTGGACCACCGACGATTCCGTCCACTCAGCCGAGGTCACCCTTCAGCTGAAGGACTCCAAAGCCTTCAACGTGATCAGCCTGCGGGAGCACCTTCCCCTCGGCCAACGCATCGAGGCATTTGCCGTTGACCAATGGGCCGGGGGTCAATGGGTCGAGTGCGCCCAGGGCACCAGCATTGGCAATCGCCGGTTGGTTCGTCTTTCGGCGTCGGTCACCACGGATCGGGTGCGTCTTCGCATCACCCGCGCGAGCGCGCCCCCGGCGGTCGCGGAATTCGCCCTGCATGTGGAGCCGCGCTGAAACCGGCGATGCACGAAATCAACCAGAATTCGAATGTGTTCTTGCTCCCGCAACCACACCGCGAGGTTCGTAGCCAGCGGCCCTTACCCCGGCCCTCTCCCGGGGGGAGAGGGAGAATCGGCGCAGCGGGTCTCGATGACTGGAGCCTAATGTTTGCTGGGGCGAGTCGAGACGGCTCGGTCGGATGGGATTCGATGCGGTCCCCAGGGTTCATTCGCGTCCCCCTCTCCCTCCGGGAGAGGGCCTGGGGTGAGGGAGGCCCGCTCAACCCTCGCGACCGCTTGCGTCGAAATTCCCCCTGACCGCATGACACCGCTTCATCCATCGCCGGCGTTCGGGGTGGCGGAGATCTACTTCGCGCTCCAGCACTTCGGCGTCGCGGTCAGCGCGCTCGCCGGTGCGCTGGCCGCCCGCGGACGCCGCGTGGATCTCTTTGGTGTCATCGTGCTGGCCCTGGTCACCGCCTTGGGAGGCGGTACGATCCGCGACATCTGCCTCGGGGCCACCCCGGTGTTTTGGATTGCCGATTGGCGGTATGCGGCCACCTCGATTCTGACTGGCGTAGGTTCGTTCTGGTTGCTTCGCCATCTGCAACCGCTGCTCAAGTACCTGGAATTGGCGGATGCCTTCTCGCTGGCCCTCTTCACCATTCTGGGGGCGAGCAAGAGCCTGGCCTGGGAAGCCAACGGCTTCATCGCGGTGGTGCTGGGAACCATCACGGGCGTCGCCGGCGGCGTTCTGCGGGACGTTCTACTCAACGAACTGCCGCTGGTGTTTCGTCCCGAGATCCGTCTTTATGCGACCGCATCCATCGCGGGGGCCTCGGCCTTCACCCTCTTGCACGCGTTTGCGCCCGCGTCCAACGCCGCGATGGTCCTGGGGGTTGTGGTGACGCTCGCGATCCGACTCGCCGCCATCCGCTGGTCCCTGTCCCTGCCGGTCATCGATGAAGGCCCCGGCCCCCAGCCTCCCACCTCGCCCGGTCCCGGCTAGATCTCCGACTACGGTGCAGCCGCCCGCAACGGCCAGAACATCGGCACCAGCCAGAGCGACAGCACGAAGATCAGACAGGCCAGCGGTGCGCCGACTCGGACAAAATCACCGAAGCGATACCGGCCAGGCCCGAACACCAGGAGACAGGAAGGCTCCAGCGGGGTAAGGAACGAGCAACTGGCGGCGGCGGCGATCATGATGGCGAAGGGCCGGGCGTCCAAACCCAGCTGATTGGCCGTTTGAACCGCGATTGGAAGGACCACCGCGGCGGCGGCTTGGTTCGACATGGGTTGCGTCAGCAGGGTGGTGAGAACAAAAAAGCCCGCCAGCAACCAGATCGGCTCCCACCCCTCCACCCAACCAACCAGCGTCGAGGCCAGGTACCGGGCCGTGCCGGTGCTCTCCATGGCCACACCCAATCCCAGCATGCACGCGATGAGGATGATGGCCCTCCATTCCACTTCACGGTACGCCGCCTCCGGACTCACACACTGGGTGGCGAACGTGAGGAAGGCTCCCAGCAGAACAGCGACCGGCAGCGGCACCCATCCGAAGATCGCCAACACCAAGGCACCCACAAAAATCCCGAAGGCGCGAAGAGCCTTGGCTCGATCGGGACGGACTTCAGCCACCGGCCCCAGGATGCTCAAGACCCGATCATCCTCGATCCCGCTGATGTTCGACTTGTGGCCTTGCAGCAGCAGCACGTCTCCCACCCGGAGCGTCATCCGGCTCAGCTTGCTCAGCAGGTTCTTGCCATGCCGATTCAGCCCCAACACCTGGATGCCATAGCGGTCCCGAAACCGTGACGTGCGCAGGGTCTTTCCAGCCAGGGGCGATCCCGGAACCACCAGCGCTTCGACCAGCGCCGTGTCGGCGATGCTGAGATTCGGATCCGAAAGGGTCACGTCTGCGCGAATCTCGATCCCCGCGGTGTCCTTGACCTTCAGCACGTCCTCGCGTGCCCCTTCCACCAGAAGGACGTCGCCCGCCTCCAGTCTCATACCCTCGCGGGGAATCAGGTGTTGATCCGGTTTACGGACCATCTGCACGACCGTGAAATCAAGATCACGCCCCAGACCGGATTCGGACAGCGTTTTGCCCACCCAATCCGAATGCGGCAGGATGAGAATCTCCGTGAGATAGGAACGCATGCCAAAGCGCTCCACCAACCCCTCCGGAGCCCCTCGATCCGGAATCATCCGACGTCCGATGACATGCATGTACAGGATGCCCACCACCGCGATCGGCAACCCCAGCGGCGTCAATTCAAACATCCCCAGAGGCGCCAATCCGGAACCGCTCATCAGCCCGCTGACCACCAGATTGGTGGATGTGCTGATCAACAGAACCGAACTGCTCAGGATCGACGCAAAGGCGATGGGCATTAGCAGGCGGGATGCCTGAAAGCGCCGTTTGGCCGCCAATCCCACGACCACGGGGACGAAAAAAGCCGTGGTCGCCGTGTTGCTCACCAGCGAACTCATCGCCGAAACCGTGATCATCAACACCAGGACCAGGGTGTTCTCGCTCCCCTGCACACGCCGATGAATGGCCTGCCCCACCAACTGCACCCCACCCGTCTTCGTCAATGCACTCGTCAAAATCAGCAGTCCCAGCGTCATCAGCACCGTATCGCTCCCGAAGCCGGCAAAGGCATCCTTGGGGACCAACAACCCCGTCAACATCAGCGTCAGAAGCATTCCCAACGCCACGACATCCGATGACACCCAGTCGGCGGCAAAGAAGACCACGGTGACCACCACGATCCCGAGCAGCAGTGCGATTTGGAAGGTCATGAGCGGGATGGGCTGCAAATGCCGAAGACATTCCGCCCGCCGGGGACAAGCCCGTTGAATGCCAATGCCCTTGTAGGCGCCATACCCGCCAGGGTGTGCGCGGTTCCATGCAACGCGCACGCCCCAATTCCCCCCGAGTCTTGCATTCTGCACGAGAGTTCGCGCTGGCCCTCCGCCAAAACACGCCATCCGCGCTCCATCCTCCACGAAAAGTCGCGGCCGCCACGCTGGCATCCTGCTGGCATCCTTCTCGCTACACTTCGGTCGAGACGACGTGGGAATGACCTCACGGCTTTCCAACGAACTACCGACATGAAAAAACGCCACGAACACTTCGAAACCCCGGACGCCGTCGTTCACGATTTCCGGAGCCTGCTGGACGACGCCCGTTCCCTGATTGTTGCCACCTCGGAAAGCACGGACGAAAAGGTCACCGCCGCGCGCCGTCGCCTCGAAGAGGCTCTCTCGAATGGTCGCAACAAGCTTGAAGACCTCCAGGAACAGGCCCGCGAGAGCCTGGACACGGCCGACGCGTGCGTCCGCCGGCATCCCTATGAATCCATGGCCATCGCGTTGGGCCTCGGCGCCGTCTTCGGGTACCTGATTACCCGCCGCGACTAGGAACCTCCCCATGGATCACGATCGCCCCAACGAAGCCTCCCCAGGGTCCGCTGCGAAGCGGTTGGCCCTGGGGCTGCTGTCCATCGCCCGGACCCGGTTTCAACTGCTGGGGGTGGAGCTTCAGGAAGAGCGGGAACGCTGGCTGCTTTCTCTCGTTCTCGTTCTGGGGTGCGCGGCCTGTGGGTTTCTCGCGTTCATGGCCCTCACGATCGGCTGCATGGCGGTCTTGTGGCCGCACTCGCCCCTGCTCGCGGTCGCCCTGCCCTCCGGGACTTATGCGGTGGCCGCGTTCTGCCTTTATCGCCGCATCAGGACCCTCTTCGAAGATTGGCAATCCCTTCCGGATACGGTGGAGCAGTTGCGAAAGGACCGCGAATGCCTCGAAACCTGGCTCGACTGACCCCGCTTCAGGTCCGCAAGCAACTGCTGGTCGCCACCGCGCAGGTCCAGCGGGCCCAACTGGTGGCGGATTGGGAACACTTGCAGTCGCATGCCCACATTCTCGCCGGCAACGCCCGACAACGCATGCGAACGGCGGGAATCGCCGTCGCCGTCATTTCCATGGCGGCGGCGGCGTTATCCGCGGCACGGCGACCGCGAGGAACGGCGCGGCCGATCCGCTTTTCGGCTCTGAATTCGGTCCTTCCTCTCGTGCGCCTGGCATTCTCCCTCTGGGTGGCTCATCGCACCGCCGGACGACCGAAGAGTCCCTGAGTGACAGCCTCTGTCGGACCCGACCACGCCACTCACCCCCAACAGCCCAACCATCACCACCCAAGACTCCTCAGGCTTCGATGGACCATCCCATTCCTGAAACCGGAAGGTAGGGCAGTCTATTCCAGGCCGAGTTTCTTCCGCTTGCGGTACAGCGTCGCCTGGTCGATTCCCAGGCTCTCCGCCGCCTCCACCAGGCTGGTTGACTCAGCGAGCACCCGGCGGATATGCGCCTCCTCGAGGGCCTCGAGGGTGACCTTCGCGCCTGTCGAAATCACTCCCCCGCCCAGGGCGGGCTGGGAGCCGCCCCCCGACGCTCCCGGAAGATCGACCGGCAGGTCGGAGGCGGCCACCGCCTCGCCCCGCGCCAGGATGACCGCCCGTTCGATGGCGTTTCGCAGTTCACGAAGGTTTCCCGGCCAGGCGTGCGCGAGAAGCCGGGCCGCGGCATCGTCGGTCAGCCCGGTCAGTCGCCGGCCGCATTGCGCCGCGAAATACTTCAGGTAGTGATCGGCAAACCGCAGCAAGTCGCCCTGTCGTTCCCGGAGCGGCGGCATCACCACCGTGATGACATTGAGCCGGAAGAACAGATCCTCGCGAAACGAACCCTCCGCCACCCGCTGCTTCAGGTCCCGGTTGGTCGCGGCGATGAACCGGATCGCCGCCCGTCGCGTCACGTTCTCGCCCAACCGCTCATACTCCCGTTCCTGGAGCAACCGCAGCAGCTTCGGCTGTATCTCCAAAGGCAGATCCCCAATCTCGTCCAGAAACAGGGTGCCACCCTCCGCGCTGCGGACCTTTCCCCAATGATCCTTCACCGCGCCAGTGAAGGACCCTTTGACGTGCCCAAACAATTCGCTCTCCAGAAGTTCCTTCGAAAGACTCGGGCAGCTGACCGTCACGAACGGCCGATCGGCCAGGTGGCTCATCGAGTGAACCGCCCGGGCCGCCACGCTTTTTCCCGTCCCACTCTCGCCCAGGATCAACACCGAGGCCGGTGTGCCCGCCGCCCGTCGCAGGATGTCCATGACCTCACTCATGGCGGGCACCGAGAAGTCGAAGATCGGTTCCACACTCTCACGTCGCGTCTCCGTCGCCTCCCGTTCGAGTTTCTCGATGCGCAGTCCCATCCGGCGGAGCTGCTGAAGCCTCGCCAACACCGCCACAAACGGTTCACGCAGGAATGGCTTTTCCAGGAAGTCGGCCGCACCACGCCGCATCGCCTCGACCGCCAATGGAATGCTCCCCTGCGCGGTCAGGATCACCACCGGCAACCCCGGGTGCTGCCTTTGGATCTCCGAAAGCACCTCCATGCCGCTCTCGGCACCCAGTCGCAAGTCGAGCAGGACGGCGTCAAAATCCTCCTGTTTCAACAAATTCAACCCGTCTTCTCCCGTGGCGGCGCTGTCGGCGGTGTGCCCTTCCACCTCCACAAGAATGCAGGCGGCGTCGCGGAAGGTTTTGTCGTCGTCGATGATCAGGAACTGCATGCGCGCTGGGTCTCAGGTTTGGGAAGGACGTGGCAGGCGAACCCGCCAGCAGGCTCCTTCACCGGGAGCACTCTCCAACACCAACTCGGCCTTCGACGCCTCGATGAGCCTCCGAACAATGCTCAGTCCAAGGCCGGTGGACGGCTCACCCGCCGTGGGCCGGGCCGAGAGCCGCCGATAACGTCGAAACATCGGATCATGGTCGTCTGTCCTGAATCCAGGCCCCTCGTCCCGGATGCACCAGTCCACCCGACCCGGTTGCGGTCGGACCCGGATGTGGATCCGCCGACCCAATGGGGAAAATTTCACCGCGTTGGAAACCAGGTTCTCGAGAATCTTGTCCAACGCCATCGAATCGGCGAGGACGGTGGCGTCGCCTTCAGACACCTGGAAATCGATCACGATCTGCTTGCGGGCGGCGATCTCCCGATAGCGTTCCACCACAGCGCCGGCGGCGGCGGCAAGGTTCAGGTTCTCCAGCTTGATCGTGAGGCCGTGGTCGGCGGCAACGTTCGCCAGGAATTCCTTCACAAAACTCAGCAGCCCACCTCCCGAGCAGGCGATGTTCTCCGCCAACCGCTCCACCCGCGCATCCGCCTGCCCCGAACGTCGCACACACTCCTGGAGCAGACGGGCGCTCATCTCGATGCCCGCCAGGTGGCCCTTCAAGTCGTGAGTCAGGATGCCGATCAGCTCATCCTTGTCTTCCGCCAGCTGGGCGAGCTGGTCACGGGCTGATTTCAGCGCCAGTTGCGTCTGCACCCGCACCAGGAGTTCGGCGTGATGAAAGGGCTTCGTCACGTAATCCACCCCGCCGGACTCCATGGCCCGAACCACCAGGTCCTTGTCATCCGCCGCCGACAGGAAGATGACCGGTATGCCGCTCCACTCTGGATGCGAGTGGATCTGCCGGCAGGTCTCGCAGCCGTCCATCCCCGGCATGAACAGGTCCATCAGGATCAGATCGGGACGGCGCACCGCGAGCTTGCGCAGCGCGGTCGGGCCATCCGCAGCGGGCACGATCTCATGTCCGAGTTGTCCGAGAATGCCGCCGACGATCTGGATATTGGCCGGCTGATCGTCCACCACCAGAATGCAGGCCGGTCGCACCCTGGCTTCGCTGTGAGGCGTGGCTTCGGGTTCCGGCCGGGACGCGGGAAGTGGGAAATCGGCTGGGCTGCTCATGCCGGCTTGTTCCCCTGCAACCTCTCCACCAGTCCCGGAAAACAGCCCATGTGCGCTTCCAGTTCGACCACCGAATAGTTCGCCGCGTGCTCGGAGAGGGTGCGTGCATAGTTCGCCAGCGCCGGGCACGACCAGGTCTCGGCGAGCGAACTGAGCTTGATGGCGAAAGCCTTGCATTCGTTGATGGCCAGAACTTCGCGGAGGGCAGGCCATTCGACTTCGTGAAGTCGCCTCAATTCCGTCACGAGTTCCGGAGGAGTCACCCCGACACCTGCCGAACCAGGGTCCACGCCGCCCCCGGCGCCGGGCAGCGCATCTTCAGCTTGGCGCGGCAGGAATTCGGACAACTCATCATACAATTCCATTCTGGAGAAAGGCTTGCGGAGGTACCCGCTGAAACTCCCCTTCGACAGCGTTTCCCCGCTCGCCAAACCCGATGCCGTGACAGCGATGACCGGAATCCGTTCCATTCCCGGAATCGTCCGGAGGTTCTGGAGCGTTTCGAATCCATCCATGCCAGGCATCCGGATATCCAGAAGGACGACCCCCGGCCGGACTGCGCGCGCGTTTTCTATGGCCTCCAATCCACTGTTCGCGAGGGACACCTGATGATGGGAACCGGCGAGCATTCCCTCCATCAACTTGCAGTTCGCCTCGTTGTCGTCCACCACCAGAATCCTGGCGGGGCAAAGCGTGTTGAAATCAACGCCGCCGTCCGTTTCGAGCTTCCCGGGTTGGGGAAGTCGCGCAGAAATGGCGATGCCCGGAATCCTCAGGCTGAAGGCGGAACCCTGGCCCAATTGGGATGCCGCCGTCACCGTCCCCCCCATGGTCTCGGTCAGACGCCGGACAATGGACAGCCCAAGGCCTGTTCCCGATTTCTCCCGTTCCAGATGCGCACCAGCCTGGACAAAGGGCTTGAAGATGGCTTCAAGCTTGTCCGCCGGAATCCCCACCCCGGTGTCCACAACTTCGATCAGCAGGGTGATGTGCCCGCTCGCAGATGGCGGTTCTCCTCCAATACGAACCCCGATGCTTCCCTTGTCGGTGAATTTCACGGCGTTGCCCACCAGGTTCACGAGGACCTGCCGAAGTCGGATGCGGTCCATCAAGAGGGCCCTGGGCAGTTCTTGGTCCACCGCGCAATCCAGTCTCACATCCTTCCTGGCCAACGGCTCCGCGAACAGCGTGTGCAGGAATTCGCAGAGTTCCCGCGGATCGGTCGGTTCAAGGCGAAGTTCCATCACGCCCGCCTCGATCTTCGACATGTCGAGGATGTCGTTGATCAGCTGAAGAAGTGAGGTGGCGCTGGTGTGAATGGCCCGCACGAATTTCCGATGCTTCGGATCCACAACTTCCCCCGCGAGCAACTCGCCAAACCCAAGGATGGCGTTCATCGGCGTCCGAATCTCATGACTCATGTTCGCCAGGAAGACTGTCTTCTCCCGGCTGTTCCGTTCCGCCAGCAACCTGGCCTCGACCAGACGGCGTTCCCGGTCCTGATGCCCCAGCATCACCCGGGCCAGCCAGAAGGCGAAAACCCCCGCACCCACTCCCAGGACACCGGCCACCAGGCTCGTCAAACTGGCCCGAAACAACGCGCCCCCGGGACGATCGACCAATTCCTGCACCTTCACCGGTTTCTGCATTTCAGCGACTTCCCGCACCCTGACCCGGATTCCGTCCACCAGGCGCTTGCCTTCACCTTCCACCACCATCTCGACCGCTCGCTCAGGGCCTTCCTGCCGTCGCGCCTCGATCACCCGATGCTGAAAGCCGAGGCTCAATTCCGCCTGGGTCCTCAATTCCATCATGCGCTTCAGCAGAAGCTCATCCCCTTTGACCAAAGGAAGGATCCGGTCGAAAACCCCCTGCAGAATCTCCTCGGCCCCTCGAATGGGCACCAGGTAGGACTCATCCCCGGTGATGGAAAATCCTCGCTGCGCCGTTTCCGCGTCGACCACCAGCGCGAGCATCGCATCAAGAGCCGCCCGAACCGCCGCCGCCTGGCGTGCTTCCCTGAGTCGTTGCGAAAGGTCCAACCACGTCACTGCCGCAAGCACGACGCTCGCCACCGACAGCGTCAGCCAGACGATGACGACGGTCTTGTAGATCGAGTTGTTGGGCTGCCGGTACATTCACGTCGCAACGCTTGGCGGAATTCCACGAAAAGGCGGTGAAATACTTACCGTAAGCAGGCTACACGCCACCTTCGGCGAAGGCCAGACCTCGCTCCCGCATCCAGGTCATGCGCATGGTCTGCCTGCGTCATACCGTCGACGTTCACGGAACACCACGCCCCTGGATCACTCGAACCAAAACGACGACGAGCGCGACGACCAGCAGGATGTGAATGAAACCGCCCAAGGTGTAGGACGAAACAAGTCCCAGCAGCCAGGCGATGATCAGGATGAGGGCGAGGGTGTACAACATGGTGTTTCAGCGGGTGTGGTTCACGGACCAGCCAGCCGTCACCGCCGATGACATGCCAGGGTCGCATCCGCGATACCCGCTGTCGTCTTGGCCTCAAGACCCGGCGCAACCAGCCATTCTGCCGCCATCCACACCGCGGAAACATCCCAGCTAGTCCCGTGCCGGAGCGCCGAGGACGTGTTACCCGCAATAAACCCAGGGATTCTCCGAGTCCAAGCGCGGACCGACTTCCCGGAGAGTCTTGCAGTTCGCAATGGTTGGAGACACCGGCCGTGCGCCCTGCAAACACACGCGATGGCCTGGAAGGCCCTGAAGCACACTGATCAAGGCGAAACGAGGTTAAACCGCACCACCAGCCGTCTTGGCACGGTTCGTGCCATTGGATGGATCGGCTGCGCCACCATGCGCCGCTGAACACCCCAAGCCAACTCGCTCACGTCCCTGATCGAAACCAACGAAGCAACGCTATGAACACACTCCAACTCAAGGGCAACTGGAACATCCTGAAAGGTAAGCTGAAGCAGAAGTACGCCAACCTGACGGATGACGATCTTCAATACCTCGAAGGAAAAGAGGAGGAACTGATCGGTCGGATTCAAAAACGAACCGGCCAGACCAAGGAGCAGGTGGAGAAGGCCCTTCGAGACTGCGACGTCTGACAGGACTGACGCACTGTCGGTTCCCAGACCAATCCACAGCCTTGAAGCCTGCGCGGCCAACGCCATCCGCGAACGCGAACGTGGACCCCGGCTCCGTGATCTTATCCAGACCGGGGTACTCACCCCATAGACGGTCGTCACCAAGCATGGCACAGCTCATGCCGTGTCAAAGGGGCTGCGCCAACGCACGGAAACGAAGCATTCGAACCCAACCCGTCGAAGACAGTGACGGAGCACACCCCATCACACCAAATCCAACCTATGAAAACACTCCAACTCAACAGTCAGGAAACCCTCAGCCCCATCCACCGAGGAATCGGTATTCTTTTGCTCGGACTGATTCTCATGATCAGCGCCGGAGGATGCAAAGGCACCGCACACGGTGCGGGTAAGGACATCGAGAAGATGGGCGAAAAGATTCAGGAAAAAACCGACTGACGCGGCTGGGCGAAGTGAGCCGGTCAATCGGTCGATGCTTCAACCGGCATCCCCACCCGCAACACCTCGCCCTGGCCTGCGGCGATGATGGCGTTCTGACCAAACACCACGCCCCCGAGCGCCTCGTGGCGCCGGTAGTTCGCCAGAGTCCGGAGCGGTTCCACCCCCACCGCCGCGGTCCCCTGATCCGTGGCGGTGATGCGGCAACGCACGCAGGGCTTCACCAGGTGCAGTTCCACCCCGCCCATCCGCATCACCCGCACGGCGTCCTCGACGTACGCGGGGCCACCTCGCACCACCACGTTGGGCCGGAATCGATCCATGGGCAGATCCCGGTTCGGGATGGACGTGCTCACGGACGTTGAACTGGTGTTTCCAGGGGGCGAGACGCCCCCCTCTACGGCAGGCGGGACGCCCGCCGCGACGGAAGTACTTGCCCCCTGAATCCGTTGGTTCAGATCCGCCAGCGATTCCTCGGACACCACAAGCAGCGGAAAGGCATCGGCGAAAGCGGCCTCGGAAGGCACCGAACCAACCCAGGCCGGATCGCACGGACGATGTTGGTCGTCGCGAAAGCGGACGAGATGCAATCGGCGCCCGTAAAGGTCCGTGAACCACCCGGTCGCCTCGTCGCCCATGTCCCAGGCCCGGCAGGTGTCCCGCCAGACCGTCACCTCACGTTCCCGCCCGCCCCGAAAATCCAGCGGTATCCTCAGGTCCGAAACACCCGGATAACGGAGCACCAGCGCGTCGGAGGTCAGGGCTGTCTCGATCAACGCCAGCGGCGGCAGTTCTCGCTGGGTGATGAACCGCCCGTTCCCATCCACCACCATCCACTCCCGGTCCCACTCCAAACCACGCGGTCCAAGCCGCGCCTCATTCACGGAAATGCCGCGACAGGATTTGACCGGATAAATCGTCAGGGCGGACAACGCCAGCCTGACGGTCCCAGTCCAGCCGTCTTCGAAAGGCTGCATCATGGCCAAATCAGAGTCGGACCTTGGCCAGGTAAATGGAGGTCTTGCCTTCGTGCGAGGAGTAGTAGCTCACCCACAGCAGACCTTCCCGCCAGACCAGCCCCGGATAGCTGGTGTCACCACCCGACGGCAGTTTCAGGAACTCCGTGATCTTCCCCGCCAACGAATCCACCCAGACCAGGGAGGTCCGCGCTCCTCCATCATACAACCGTACCGCTCCGACCACCCGGCCATCCTTCAAGCGCAGGCATTGCGGGCCACCGATCCGCACCCCGAGATCCTTCCAGACCCAATCCCTATAAGGAGCCTTGGCCCGCCCCACGAAGCCCGAACCCGGATTGCCGTCGCGCCGCAACAGACAGATCGCCGTGCCATCCGGCTCGAAGGCGATCCCGGATTCATTGGGTTCGCCCTGCTCAAACAGCGTGGGCAGGACGGTCTCGAACGAGCGCCCATCAGGACGTCGGCTTCGGTACAGCCGCACGAAGTCCTCCCCGTTGGTGTCATACCCGATCCCAAACGCCACCCGCTTCCTCCACACCACCCGCCACATCCACACGTTGGGATCACCGATGTCGAAGGGCTCGCCCCATTCCCGTCCGTCCTTCGAGGACCAGGCCACCGTCTGGTGCCGCACCGGCCCAGGCTGGGGCAGCGCAATCGCCGCCGTCAAAAACAGCCGTCCACCCGGCGCAGGAACGATCTTGGGATCGCGCAGATCACCCCGTGCCGATCGCAGCACCGCCGCCGAGGTCCAGTTCTCGCCGTCCTTCGATGCAAGAACGCGCACCGCGCCATCCGGGGAGACGTGGCCCTGACCCTCGCGAAACACACAAAGCCATTCCCCGCGATGATGCACGAGGTCGGTGAACGCGTTATGCGGTGCCGCGTCCCAGATGCGCTTCGCACTCACCAACTCCGCCGCCTGCGACGCCCCACCCCAGATGAAGACCAACGCCGCAAACAGCCAGCCCCCGACTATACGGGCGCCCGTGGATCTGCCGCCGTTCATCGAGCCTCCTTCCGTCCGTAGTGCCGGTCCGCGAAGTCCATGTACCGCTCCCAATCGTACGGCAGCACGTCGTGTTCACCGGTCCGATAGTGGTACCCGATCCGATCGCCCACGGGCTGATCCAACCCCGGCGAATCGGCCACCGAAAGTCCCTGGAATCCGAACAACGCATACACCGGCTCGGCCCCCTTCCCGGCCAGGAATTCCCCGCGCGGATCGGCCCAGCGATCCTTTTCAGCGCTCGCGATGTAGACCGGCCGGGGAGCCGCCAAGGCAATCAGTTCATGCTGATCCACTGGCATCGCGTCTTCGCGGTCGTTGTAAGCCTTGAAGTTCCCGCAGAACCAGTGCGGGAAGGAGGTGTTGATCCGCCGGGTGGTTTCGCCGAAACGCCGACGCGCCAGCGCCGCTCCGCCCTCTCCCGAGTTGTTGGAGATCACGATGGCGAAGCGTTCGTCCTGCGCGCCCGCCCACAGGGAGGTCTTGCCCAGACGCGAATGGCCCATCACCGCCACCTGCTTGGCGTTCAAATCCGAATCGGTCTCGATATAATCCATGACCCGACTCAAGCCCCAGGCCCACGCGCCAATGGCTCCCCACGCATCCGGCGCCAGTTCCCGGATCGGTTCCTTCGACGCCACCACGCGCCGACGTCCGTCCACCGGGAACACCGATCGCACCCCCTGCTTCCAACCTTCCGCAAAGTCCGGCTCCAGGTCCCCGTAATACACCGTCGCCAGGGCGAACCCGCGTTCCACCAGACGTTCCACCGCCCACCGACTCGCTTCGCTCCCACGGGAGGCCTCCGTCGCCCGGTTGCCAATCCGGCCTTCCTTGTCGTTGTTCGCCACCCAGCTGGTGGCCAGGCGGATCTTGGGATCCTTCGACACCGCGTGATTCCCCTCGAAGTTCAAGCCCAGGAACACCGGGGCGGGGCCTTTGCGGTGATTCGGCACGTACACCAGCAGGTCCATGCTGGGACCGTCGCGGCGTCCGGTGAACCAGACCGTCAGCTGCTTGCGCGTCGCCTTGCCCCCCAGGGCACCGGGGTCCCATTCCCGCACTTCAAAACGCAATCCACGGGGCCGTCCCGGACTGCGTCCGTAAACCTGGTCGCGGAACAGTTCCAACACCTCGCCCCGGCGCTGCTGGCTCCACTCGCGCGCCGTGGTCACCGTGCGCCCGTCCTGAAAACGCAGCGGATCCGGGAGGGTGTAAGCCGGCACCCGGGCTTCTTCGTAGATCGTGTCAGCGGGTTGCCCCACCGCACCCAGGGATCCCCAGCCCATCCACACGGCGGCACCGACCCAGACCACCGCCCGCCATTCGCGCCAGGTCCGGAGTGGTGGGTGGCCACCCTGGTCGGTGGAGCAAAGCTGGCCGGGCTGCGGAGGGCGGGCATGTCTTCGGTTCATGGCTTTCACGGAATGTGCTCCTGCTCGGGTGCCGAAGTTGGCGTGGGTTGCGTCTGAGCTCTCACTGGCCGTTCCATCCCGCCCGGGTGAGGATTTCCTTCACCGAGACCGGAGCGCCGTCTCGCTTCTTGCTCTCGTCCGAAGCTTCCATGAAGGCGAACAATTCGATGGTTTCCGCTTCGGGCACCGGCGCGACCCCGGTCTTCAGGAATTCCATGATCGCGACGACCAATGGCGCGTAGCCGTCGAACGCACCCACCGCCGCCTCGCCCTTCGTTCCCACAGCCTTGCCTTCATAGGTGGTTCCCTGTCGGAACACCCCGGTCCTGCCACCCTTCCAGGTACCGCTGACCTCGATCCTGCCATCGGCGGTCACGCTGCGGCGGACGGTTTCGCAACCGGTCCCCATCACGGTGAACAGCGATTCCACGCCATGAATGCCGTACCAGAACAGCTCGGGATGCGTGGGATCCACATGGCACGGGCTCGACGTCTCCGCCCGGGTCACAGTCCCGATCGATCCGCCGCGCACCGCCAGCGTGCTCTTGGCGAACCGCAACGAGGACGAGCTGAACACCGGAACTTTCTTCTCCCGGGCCAACCGGAAGATCTCGATCACTTCCTTCAGCGATCCCGCCATCGGCTTGTCGATGTACAGGGCTTTGCCGGCCGCGATGACCGGCTTCGCCTGAGCCAGATGCGGGCGTCCGTCCACACTCTCGATCAGCACCGCATCGACGTCGGCGCACATGGCCTCGATGGTGTCGTACAGTTTGACGCCCCACTTCCCGGTCAGTTCCTGCGTGTACCCGTCTACCTTGGACCAACTGGAATCAATGTCCTTGCTGCCACCCTTGACCGCTGCGACCACCCGGCCACCCGGCACGTAACTCTTGTCGGTGGGATCGTTGAGCAGCTTGGTGAAGGCCGTGGCGTGGGAGGTGTCGAGTCCCACCATGCCGAGTCGAAGTTCCGCCCCGTGGACCGCCGTCAAGCCAGCCACGAGACCCAGAAGGATCGTTGAAAGGAAGCGCATGGAATCGCGCGGAGCGTGCGCCTCCCCGGACCTGTTCGAAAGCGAAAACCCGATCGCGGCAGTCCTTGGGGCGATCTTCGAGTGGTGGATGGGAGATCCAAGCATCGGCGGGTTTTGGACAGGATTCACAGGATGAACAGGATGCTCAGGATCCCAAGCGGAGCGGCATTTCATCCTGTTCATCGTGT
>CAUJJW010000244.1 GCA_963205105.1 Verrucomicrobiota bacterium
GGGCCGCCGGTGGAAATCACGCCCCTGCAGGTTTCGCGCAGTGCCGACGGCCGCAAGTTCACCCTGCGCACGCCGGCAAACTTCCCCCCAGGCCAGTATGTCGTGACGGGCAGCGGCCCGAACGTCCAGGCCATGCGCTGGGAATTCCTGTTCCGCGATGTGCCCAACGAAGCCACCGGAACATTCGTGGGCGCCGGCACCGGGATCGGCACCACCTGGAAACACTACCCCGGCCCCGGCGTCGGCGACGAACTGCTCGTCAACCTTCCCGGCGTCACCGCGCCGATCGAAGTGCGGGACTTGAAGTCGTTGATCGCCCAAACGCCCATCCAATTCCGGCAACAGGTGGTCAATGTCCAGGAACCCATCCAGGCCCTGGGTGGGTTGGAAATCATCAACACACGGTTCGGACCGGGCGTGACACACGTTTACGGTCCGTTGGTGGTCGCCCGTCCGATCGCGAGTTCTGCCAATGACGTCGGCCCCCACATCCTCAATGCCTACGGCGGCGGCACGTTTCTCAATACCCTGCAGTTCTCCGATCCGAACGGCGCACTGATCAATCACCCGGGCAGCACCCTGATCCTGAGCAACACAGCCGGCGTCGCCAACACCGGCATCAGTCGTACCAACGCCGGACGACTGGTGAACCTCGGCACGATGAGGACGCTCGCCAATCCCGACAGCACCGCCCCCGCCATCCCGCTCGAGGATGTGCGCCTGCGCAACGACGGCCGGGTCGAGGTCGCCACCGGCAAGTTGAAGATCTCGCATCTCGACAACGAAGGGGTGATCGAGGTGACCGCCGGGACCAAGCTGTTCCTGCCGGCCCGCCTCCGCGGGGGTGTTTCCTCGCAGCTCATCGGGGACGGCGACGTCGAGTTCGGCGAGTTCATCGCCGGCCGCAGGCCCGTCGTTCTTCCCGCGGACGCAGAGATCCGTGGGGACTTCGATATCCGCGGAAACGTGACGCTGGCGGCGGGCAACCTGACCCTGTGGCGACCCTTCATCCATCCGGCGGGCCTCGTGGAACTGCAGAATCAAGGCAATCTCACGCTGCTGGGGGCCGCGCAGATCGGCAGGCTCGCCATGCCTCAGGGCAGACTACTGGCCAACGGCGACGTGGAGATCGGCGCCTTCGACGCCCTTCAGTTCGCCTCCTTCCGCGCCGCCAGCCGCATCCGAATCACCGGGAATGCCAGCCTGGTCAAGGGCTTCGAGGCCACCGGGCCTGGTTTGGTGGAATTCCTGGGCACGACCACCCTCGCGGACAATGCATCGGGCACCAGCGTCCAGGTGGGCAACGCCACCGTGCGCAACCGCGGCACCTGGAGATATACCGCTGGCGTCGACAATCGGATCATCACACAGCCCGAGAACGGCCGGCCGGGCACCGGAGTCTTCGAGAACGCGGGCGTGATCGAGCAGGCGGGCGGCAAGTCCCTCACCTTCACCTGCCCATTCCGCAACGCAGGCCGGTTCGTCGGCGATCTGGGACCGGTGGTGATCGATGCCCGCAAGACCGCTGGCACCGCGAACAACGGCGCCTACCTTCCCCAGCCCGGGAGTGAATTCGTGCTCAACGGCACCCCCTTTCGGCAGGCCTACGTCGGGGAACTCGACCTGGCGGCCGGCACCCTGCGCGGGACGGGCTCGATCGAACCCGGCGTCGCCGCCGGCGACGTGCTCCGCAAAGTCACCAACCGCGGAATCCTCCGCGTGGGCAATCCGACGGGAGAGATCTTCGTGCGCGCGCAGAACTTCGAACAGACCTCGACCGGCGAAACCATCGTCACGCTGTCCGCCACAGGCTCGAGCCTGCTCCGACTCCGCGAGAGCGCGACGCTGGCCGGAACGCTGACCGTCGAACTGGCCCCCGGATTCACGCCTGCCCTGGGCGAGACCTTTACCGTGATCCGCTTCACGGGACGCACCGGCGAATTCCAAAGCGTCAAACTCCCCGACCTCGGCGCCGGCAGGAAACTCTCGGTCGTCTACGGAAACGGAAGCGCCAGCGTGGCCCTCCTCGTGGTGGCGCAGTGAGCCAACGAAACGCCTTCTCGCCACACCATCACCTTGCGCCTGCCCGAACCGTTTCACGGCGACTGCCGCCGCGGGGTCCATTCCCGTGGTTCTCCATCAGGACCAAGGCGTGGATCTCCACCTGGAACCCATCGCGCAGCTCGGCCACGCGCCCAAGAAACCTCCGGCGATAGGTGTCGGTTCGAACGATGGATTCACGGTGGTTTCCTCGATTCACCACATGATGCCAGCCACCTGCCACAACCACCCGAAGCTTCCGCGCCATGGCGAAATGCTCCCCAAGCGGTTCGTGAATACCCAATGTCGTGACTTGGCCCCATGGAAACTTTCCCGATGCGTGGACGGAGGTCTTTCGTCATATCCCTTTGTCGGATGAACCGCCGAGTCACCGAGGCACGGAGCAGAGAGGAGGGGTTCCGTCCGTCGAGGGTCGATCCGGGTCGCTTGCTGATCATTCAAAGGACATCTCTGTGCCTTGGTGTCTCCGTGGTTCATCTTCCCCATCCCCATCCACTGGAGAACGTGATGGTCAGGTCATTCCTTACTACAATTCCTCCGCTTTCTCTGGCCCTGGAGGGTCATGGTGCCGGTTTCGGCGCGTGCCGGAGGCGAATGAGGGAGGTCAGTGCATGCCAACGAAATCGTCGACCTGCTACGGTTGTCGGAGTCGATAGAAGGTGTTTCTGACGGGCGCGGGAACCGTGACCGACACGCGACCGGCGTTGGTTTGGATGGGGAGGGATACCCGGGTCCAGGCGGTGGCCGCGGTCGGCGTGGCCAGGGCCGGGGTTTGCTCGAGTACGAAGGCCGAGGCTGTCACCGGCCAGAAGAGCCGCACGCCGGGCCCGGCGAGACGTTCCGCGCCCAGGGTGGGAGAGTCGGACGGCTGCACGACGACGGCGTTCGCCCAGAAGCCACCGAGCAGCGAATAGTCCCCGCCGCCGAAGGTGGTGCCGACACCGTGTTGACCCACGGAACCGATCGCGGCGTAGGCGACTCCAGCGCTCCCTGGCCCGCCGCCGCCGGCGATGACGAACCTGGGCAGGGAATACTGAGCGTGGAGGCGAGGCGAGGCGAGGCCAGCGGCGACGATCAGCAGGGTGTGTGGCAGGTACTTCATGGGCGGAAGGCAGGGAAGGTCATCGCCTGCCCAAGATCGAGGGCCCCTTGGCGGAGGTGATGGTGATGGGGCCGCGACTTGGGTTGATGGTGAGACCCACGCTGCTGGAGGTGTTCTGGAGGGTGAGGGTTCCATTTTCCTTAAGGACGTCCAGGGCGTTGGTGATCGAGCGGAACGGGTACAAGGGCGTCCCCGCTTCGCAATCGGCTGAACTGGGCCCGAATTTCACCTCCGCGCTCTGCAGGAGCAGCCGGAACTCGACTTCGATGGCGTAGTGGTCGGACGGATAGCACCCGGCTTCGCCGCATCCGCCGGGATAGGTGTCCCGTCGGATGACCGCCCTGGAGGGAGCGAAATCGCCCCCCGTGTGCAGAATGTGGTCAATGGGATCGCCGCGGGATTCCCCGGAGAAACCGTGGGCCGTCTTTTCGAATTCGGAAACCGTCGGGATCGCCTCGCGATAGCTATTGACCAGCGGAAGGCTTGGGATTGGGACGGCTCCGGGCTGAACGGAGCAATCCGAGGAAGGCGGGTAGGTCGTCCTTCCCAGGAGGATGTCGAACGGAGAGTCGGATTCCGCGCAGTTGAAGTCTCCCAGCAGGATCACCGGCGCTCCCGCGGCGATCTTTGAAATGCGTTCCCGGATCAGGGCCGCGGAGTAATCCCGTGCGGCGGAGTCCAGGGACCAGTGGCTGTTGAAGACGTAGAAGTCGGTGCCGGTGTAATTGTCGATCAACCGCACCCAGGAGGTGATCCGGAAATTGCCGGTTTCCCTGGGGTGCTTCGACGGCACATCCGGCGTGCAGCTCATCCAGAACGTCCCCGTATCGAAGGGCGTGAAGCGGT
This sequence comes from Verrucomicrobiota bacterium, assembly GCA_963205105.1. Taxonomy (GTDB): domain Bacteria; phylum Verrucomicrobiota; class Verrucomicrobiia; order Limisphaerales; family CAIMTB01; genus CAIMTB01. Next base: position 4,010 of record CAUJJW010000244.1, read on the forward strand.
CGATGCGGAAGAAGATGGCGCAGTGCTCGCCGTCGCCGCGGTCCAGCGCGTAGTACCCGTGCTTCGGGAACCAGCCCGAGATGTCCCGGAGCTGCGAAGCGCGTGTGGTGGCAAAGGGAGCTGGGTTCTTGACCTCCTGGAGACCGAAGATGTCCGGGGAATAGGCGGTCAGGAACGCTCGGGCGACGTCGCGACGGGCGGTGGCGGCCCCGCCTTTGAACCATTGGTTCTCGCAATCCGAGAAGCAGCTCGACCAGCCGTCGTCGAAGCGCACGTTGAAGCTCCAGACCTTGATCGCGTTGCAGTTGGCGGCCCTTGCGACGGGTGCCAGAAGGGCGGCCAGCATCCATATGCCGAGCACCAACCTCCCGACCGCTGGACGCTCGTCGTCGGCAGACCTGGATCGTAGCGTGGTCATGCAGGGAAGGGGTGGAGGAGGTTTACTGCAGGCTCACCAGCACCAGCACCATGCCCTTACCCTTCGGCAACGGCGTCATCGCCTTGCCGAGAATCGCGCCGAAGGCCCGTGACCGGTCGGCCGCCTTCATGGCATGGCCGGGTGCGGTCGCCGAGGTGAGCAGATCCCCGGGGGCAATGGCGCCGCCGGTATCCGCGTCGGCATGGCACCAGACCCGGCCGGTCAACGCGACCGGATAGTGTCCGGTGGCGGCCGTCCCGTTCTGCTGAAGCATCAGGCCAGGCTGAATGCCGTTGGCACCGCTCACGATGCCCGCCACCGTCGAGTCGTACGCCCGGCTGCAGAGACGCAATTCACCTGGCCGGTCCGCATCGATGGCCACAACCATGCCGGGTTCGATGGTGGATTCGCTTCGGACCTCGAAGGGTTCGGCGATGTCCGCGCCCCCATTGATCTGGATATAGTCGCAGGTCAGTTTGCCGTTGCCGTTGCCGTCCACCGCCATGATGGCCTTGGCGGTGCCGGCGTTGTTGTGCACGGCGATGGTGCCGGTGGCTCGGATGTTCCCGCCGACGTCGAGTCTTTCGGTCGGACTGGAGGTCCCGACGCCCACCTGGCCCTGAGAGGTGACGACCAGGCGCGCCGCGATCGCGGTGCGGTCGATGATCTGGAAGGTTCCGCCCAGATCGGTGCCATCCTTGCCGCCGCTGGCCTGGAGGGTCCAACGTCGGTTGTTCTCCGCGCTTTGGAGGCTGAGTTCGGTATCGCTCGGGCCCACCAGATGGAGAACGGTGCTTGGATTATTCGTGCCGATGCCGACGCGGCCGGCGTTGACGATCTGATCGCCGGTGAATGAGTTGCCGCCGGTGCGCAGCGCCACGGCGGCCGGGAGCCGTGATTCCGGCAGGACACCCGACAGGCTGGCCGCTCCGATGCCGGTCAAGCCGCTACCATCGCCGATGTAGCCCGACGCCTTGACCACCCCGGCGACGTCCAGTTGGGTCGTGGGGTTCCTGGTGCCCACGCCGACCTTGCCATCCGTCGCGATGGTCATGGCCGAGAGACGATTCGCCAGTCCGGCTCCCAGCCATTGGAAATGAATCTGGTTCGCTTCGTTGGCGATGATGAAGTCCTGGGCGACATTGGTGATGCCTTGGTCGGTCCTCAGGTGCAACCGCGCCGAACCTGCTCCCTGGATGATCTGAAGGCCGTCTCCGCGGGGGCTGCGGCTATGGAGTCCCTCCCAGCCGGTGGGATAGCCGAGCGAGGTGATCGGTTGGGTCAGGCCGATACCGACGTTGCCGGAGGCGTAGGAGAGGGCAGTGCCCGTGCGGTCCCAAAGGCTGGCCGAAGGCGCGATGTGTGCGGGTCCGATCGAGCCGGAGACGATCGCCGCCGGTCCCACGGAACCGGCGGCGATCTGGCCGGCACCGATTTGTCCGGTAAGTCCCGTGGCGCTGGATCGGGCCGCGAACATCGCATACGGGGTGGGTGTTATCGGTGTCCGAGGGCTGAGTTCCGTGGGGGCGGTGGCGCTCCCTCCCGGCCGCACCGCGATCTGCAGCCACCGCGACGAGCCATCGAAGGCACCCGGCCCAAAGTCGAGGGTGACCGCGAAAAGGCCGTCGGCGACCACCAGGTTGTCCGCCACATGGGGGGCACCTACCGTGCGCCCGCCGATCGCGGCGTCGTGGAGCGTGAAGGTGAGATCCTGGGGGCCATTCACGACCGCGCCGGCCTGCGTCAGAACACCCTGGTAGGTAAAGGCCGAACCTTGGGAGTAGGCCGAAAGCACGGTCGGCCCAAGGCCGATGGCACAGAGAACGAGGAATCGAAGCGTCTTCATGGGATTCGCGAACGCACGGGTGATTTCATGGGGATATTTCGCAGGCGCGAGCAGGTTGTTTCGCGGGGAAGTGAAATAATCGGGTGGGCACGATTCTCGCCCTCCTCGGAACGGAGGGCTATGGGCTTGGCAAAGGAGGTGGCCGAACGGCGATACGGCGCCCCCGGGCTCCCTTACCGATGGATCTGGCAGCGCGGATGGGCGTTCGCGAAGGCCTGGATTCCCGCTTCGGTCACCCGCGTTTCGCGGAGATGGAGCACCTCAAGACCGACCAGTTGATGCAGCCTCGCCAGTCCCAGGTCCCCGATTGGCGTCCCGGTCAGGTTGAGTTCCACGAGGTTGGTCATGGCGGCGAGCACGCCAGCGCTCCGGTCCCCTACCGACAACGAAACGAGTTCGAGCTTCGTCAGTCGGCCGAAGCCGGGGAGGACTTTCACGAGATCCGCCTCACCCAGGTTCGCGCAGTAGCCCAGGCTCAGTTCAACGATACCCTCCCTGCTCGCCAGGTCCCGAAGGCCCTGGGCGGTGATGGCGGTTCCTTCCAAGCGGACTGTCCTGAGCCTTGGGCAGGAGGCCAGGACCCGGATGGTGCGGTCATCCAGCGTGGCGTAAAGAAAGTCGACCTCCCGGATGTGGGCAAGCCAGCGGGCCTCGGCGAGATCGCGCCCGGTGAGCCGGGGTGCGTGGCTGATGGTCAGCGATTCCAGCCGCTGCAGTCCGGCCAGATGAGCGAACGTCTCGTCCGTGATCCGGTCGGAACCGCAGACGGTGAGGGATCGAAGATCGGGATTGTCGGCGAGGAACGACAACGAGGCATCGGTGATCCCGGGCAGGCGCAGGTAGACGTGGCGAAGCGTGGTTACCGCCTGGAGCACCCGGAATTCCTTCTCCGGGGGCGGCGGATCCGGAGGGGACGACTTCCAGCGGTCGAAGTGCAGGCCCACGATCCGAAGGTCGGAATCCGGGAGGTCGGCCTCCGATTTCACCGCAGTTTCCAGTCCGTCGTGGAGGATCCTGACCTCCGCGCCCTCGCGCAGCAGCCAGCGGGCGGCGTCGCGCACCGTGGGCGCGGGTCGGGGCGCCTCGATGGCGGTCGTCAGGAGGCCGAATCGAAGTGGGGGCAGGATTGGACGTCCCCGGCCGAACACGAGGAGAACCGACCCCAGGACCAGGAGCGCGAGTGCCCCGAGGCTGGTGACCGCCAGCCACGATTGCGTCGACCACGGTTGCCGGGCGCCGGCGGCAGGTGAGGAAGCCGCCGTGGATTGCCCAGCCGTTCGAAACCCGGACATCGACGGCAGCGACTGGATCCTCTCCAGGTCCTGCCGCATCTCGGTGGCGGACTGGTAACGGTCCTCCCGACCTGGCTGCATCGCCTTGTCGATGATGGCATCGAAGCGGGGGTGGGTGCCGACGCGGACGCTCGGCATTTTCCACAAGCCTCGCGGCACCTCGCCCGTGAGCATCTGGTAGAGCGTCACTCCGAGCGAGTACAGGTCGGCGCGCGCGTCGAGCGCGGCCCCGGGTGTCCAGGCCTCCGGTGCGAGAAAGTCCGGGGTGCCGATGGCGACGTTGCCTGTCGTGCATCCGGACCGTGCTTGGTCCGCATGTCGTGCGAGGCCGAAGTCCGCGATCTTCACGCGGCCTTCCCCGGTGAGGAGCAGGTTGGACGGCTTGAGGTCGCGATGGATGATACCGTTCGCGTGGGCGTATTGAAGCGCCTCGCAAACCTGCGACATGATTGCCCCTGCCGTGTGGGCGGGGAGCTTTCCCTCCCGTTGGATGACCTGCGCCACGTCGGAGCCCTCGACATATTCCATGACGATGTAGCTCAGGTCTTCTGCCTGGCCCGAGTCGAACACGCTGACGATGCCGGGATGACTGAGCCTGGCCATCGTCCTGGCCTCGGACCGGAACCGTGCCGCGAAGTCCAGGCCCGCGTCGTCGACCAGCGCGGTGGGCAGCACTTTGACCGCCACCGTGCGATCGAGCGAAAGCTGCCGGGCCTGGAAGAGCGCGCCCATGCCGCCTTGCCCGATCAGCGCCAAAAACTGGAGGTGCGGCAGCAACGCCTGCAAATGCTCCAGCGCCGGGGGTTGCCAGCGGCGCGCGGGCGAGTCCCCGGGAGCTATTGGGCAAGTGTGGTCGTGATCCACTGGAGTTCCCCCTCGATTTCCTCCGGCCGTTGCACGGTTTGGGCGACCTCGTTCCGCAGCAGTTCCCGAAATTTGTTTCTGGCGCGGAAGACCATCAGTCGCACGGCCGCTTCACTGGCGTCGAGACGGTCGGCGACCTCACGGTAGGAGGGAGGCGCCTCTTCCAGGAGCAGAAAGGGCAGCAGAGCTTCAAACACTCCCGCGCGCCCCGTTTCCTCGAAACTGTCCCGCAGCTTCTCGCGCACCTGCCTCAGCAAGAGTTGGGTCCAGGTGCGGGCAAACAGCTTCTCCGGGTCCCAATGATCGGCCGGTTCGAGCGTGTAGCGCTCCTCGGCGCGCAGTTCCTCGAAGGCGATGATCCGCCACCCCGCCCCGCGCTTGATCGCGCCCTGGCGCCGGTGGTGATCTGCGAGATGCCGTTCCAGCGAGGAGAGCAGGAATGTGCGGAGCCGGCCCCGCTGTGCCTGTGCGGCCTCGAAGGTCCGGTCTCCGAGGAGCTTCACGAAGAAGCTCTGCGTCAGATCCTCGGCATCCGGCCGCGGATGGCCGCGCCGACGGAGGAACGCGTACACCGGATACCAGTACAGTTCGCAGAGTTCCTCCAAGGCTGCCTGGCGAGCGGCGGGTGCGTCGCGCACCTGGGTCACCAACGTCCAGCGGGTGGTGGGGAACTCTGGCCTGCACCTCGGTGCACCCGTTGTGGGCGGACGATCTGCCGGTCCTAGTGTCATCCAAGTTCCGGCATGCTAGGGGGATAGGAGCCCGGGGGCCAAGCCCATTTGGGGTGCCCGGTTCTTCGTCGCTGCGCCTGCAGAACCATCCCAGGCAATCCACTTCAACATGGGTTCGGTACAAGCTCTGCGCGGCCCGAACGCCGTCGGGATACGGAATGGCACCTGGGCCGCTAGAGACGACGGAAAAGGGGTCAAGTCATGATCGTCAAGATTGATGGAGCCACCTCTTGTCCTGCGGCACCTAAAACACTCCAATTGTTGTTTGTCGGGACCTGACCCCATTGGAATTCCTGGATGATGGGAGCCCGCGGGGCTTTGACGCGTTTCTGTCGCACTTGACGATTGGCAGTGCCGGGCTTGACGCAAACCTGACGATTGCGCGCGATCCGGATGGCGGGCCACTTGACGATTCGGGCCGTCCAGGTTGACGAATACTTGACGATTATTTTCCATCGTAGAACGCGTAAGCGGTGGAGCGTCCGCTCCCGATGCGGGCGGCGATCTTGAGCTCGATCAGGAGGGCGAAATCGGCGCTAGAGGTCTGGCGTGAGACCCCGAATTCCTCCTCGCAGAAGCGGCTGGTGAGAGTAACGCCGGAGGCGAGCAGTTCGGCCATTTTCTGCTGCCGTTCGTTCAACTGCGCAGTGAGCTTCTGCGGCAGGACGGCCCCCAGCTTGGAGGGTGAGATCTTCAGGCGTCCGAGGTCGTCACCTGGACCGGGAAGCACGAGTTCCAGGTAGCCGTCCACTTCTCTGAGGCGGTGGCGATCGAGTCCGGCGGCTTCCATCCAGCCTTGGATGCGGCGGAAACCACTGCCGCGCTTCTCCATGAAGTCGAGGTGAAAGAGGCACTGCGCCATGATCGGGTTGCGGGCGCAGGGCTTGGCCGTGCCTCGGCGGAGGGTTTCGATTTTCAGCGGAGCAGGAGGCGCGCCCGGGCTGGCAACCACGATCCGATCGGAAAACACCTGAAGGATGATGGGCCGGGAGCGGATGGAGTAATCCCGGTGAACACAAGCGTTGACCAACGCTTCACGGATGGCCTCCCGCGGATACTCGTCGAGCACGACACGCCTCGATCCGACGATTCGCGGCGGGTGGCGGGTATTTTTCATAACGAAAGCGATCCCCTCGTCGATGGCTTTGAGGATGGAGCTGTCGATGTTGGCTTGGTCTTCGGTGTCGGGACCCACCTCATTGCCGGCGTAGGCATCGGCCTGAATCTGGCAGTGGACGTAGCGGGCGAAAGCCGAGGGCTTCTTTCCCAAGAGCAAAAGGCCTGCGGCTGTTGGCTGGTAGTCGCCCTCGCCGGACTGGAAAAGCAGTCCCCGGATGAAGAGGTTCTTCTTCAGGGTGGTCAGATCGAGGCTCTTGCGGGAGACGCCATCCGCTGCGGCCACGAGGTCGCGTGCGAGATGTGTGTCAAGGTCATCCCAACTGGCATCGGTGTGCTCCTGCTCGAAATCGGAGGCGGCCTCAATGGTGAGGAGGCTGGCCTGTTCCTCGGCCGTTGAAAGCTCGATGCCGAACTTCGATTCCAGGATTTTCGATACCGACCGGGAAAGCTCTTGTTGGAGTTCGTGATAGTCCTCGAATTCCTTGTACTTGAAGCCGTCAGCATAGACGGCATCGAGAAGCGCGGTCGCGCCTGGTTCGCGCTTGAGGGCGCGGGCGCCTTTGCGAAAGACGAGGATCTCCATTTTTCCTGCATTGTGGCGCTCCTTAGCGCGCAGGTATTCGTGATGGGTGATCGATCGATCATCCATTAAGTGTCCCTGTTCTCTCCAGACGATCAGGACGAAAATCCGGCATTCGTCAATGAGCGCGACGCATTCTTCCAAGGCCTTCGCTGATGATGCGGGCTCGTCTTCATAGGTTGCCGGCACACAATGCGGGCCCATGGCGGGATCACCGGAAAGGAGCACCCGGGCGGCTTTGCGCTCGTTATGCAATTCGCCCTGAACCGAGCTGATGAAGACGCGGATCTTGGACTCTTTCGCGGCGTGGACGGACATGATCAGACTCCCAGTTGTTTGAGGATGTTGCGCAGGGCCTTGTCGGTTGCTTCCGCTTCCTTCTCGATCATCTCCAGTTCGGCCACAATCTCGGTAATCGGCCAGTAGGTTTCGGCGATTTGGATTTTTCGGGAGCGGGCATTTCGTTTAGGCGGACAGAACGAAGGTGTCGGCGTGTCACTTGCTGATGGCAGTCTCGATGTTGCGGATGGCGAGGCGGCTGGTGGAGGCGTTGCTCACCTGTCCGCTGGTGGAGATGTCGCCGAGCGTGGATACGCTCGAATCCTTCTCCAGCGAGTAGGGCGTTGCTGGGGCATGACCGAAGGCACCATGTGTCGTCATGTCGTCTGCGGCGTATCGACGACAGGTTAAATCCCCCGTGTACCTGCCGCACGACAAAATCGTGGTGTCGAGGGAGATGGCAGCAGTCTGAGGCGGCATGAAGCGGGGGCGTATAGGATGGCCACGTTTGGAGGCAATCCAGGATCATGTGTCTTTCGCCGATGAGGCGGCGGACAGCACTTCAGTCGATAGGTCCGGGGTAAACCTGACCTTCTGCGCCATCGCTTTGGAATGATGGTCGCGGAGGTGGCCGTAGACGCGCATGGCGAGGGCGCCGCCGTCTTTGTGACCGAGCCAGCGGCTGACGGTGGGGATGTCGATGCCGGCTTCGATGCAGGTGGTGGCGAAGAAATGTCGGAGGTCGTGGTGGGTGATGCGGTCGATGCCCACTTCTCTGCACGCGCGATCCATGGCTTTTTGGCATTCCTGGATTTTCATGACCGCGGCGGTAGGAGGGTCGTCGGCCCGCTCGGCGCGCAGACGTTTCAGGAGGGTGATCATGGCGGCGTTCATGGGCACCCAGCGCACTTCGCGAGTATTCAGGCTTTGGCGAATGAGCTTGCCTCCGACCTTGGCCCGGGCGAAGTACCTGTCGGTTTTCGGGCCCATAGCTCAGCGGTTAGAGCAGGGGACTCATAATTCGAAACGGGGCTTTTGGACCCATTGGGAACCATGCGGAATCCGGTGCACAAAAAACTGATGCGGAATGGGTTGAATCGGTTGCGTTGAAGGAACCACTAGGACCGAAGGAGACCCATTTTTGGGCAACCGGTATCAGATGCGGTATCAGATTTTGGGTGTGCGAAGCCAAGACGGAGATTCTTCCGGATTGAAGTCGAGGCAGAATCTGATAATCAGATTTTATGAGCGAGACGGTCATTACCGTGACAGAGGCCGCCCGGAATTTCGCCGACTGCGTGAACCGGGCTCACTATCGCAACGAGACCTTTGTTCTGCTGAAGAACGGAGTTCCCTTTGCGCGGCTGGTACCGGATGCCGAGCGGACCTGCACCGGTGAGCAATTGGCTGCAGCGATTGCCGGGAACTCGCTCACCCCGGTCGAGGCGAGGGCCTGGGCCAAGGATTTGAAGGCGGCTCGCAAAGCTCTCAAAGCTCCCGTGGACCCATGGCAATAATCCTGGACGCCGACGTCGTCATTCAGGGGGAGCGAGGCGTCTTCGACCTCGCCGGATGGTGTCAGGAACAATCGGATGAGACCTTCGCCATGGCAGCCGTTACCGTGGCGGAGCTTTGGCATGGTGTGGAACGATCCACCGGTGCCATACGCGCGAAGCGAGAACGGTATTTGCGGAGCCTGCTGACGACGCTACCCATTCTTCCCTACAGCGAGCCGACAGCCTATCTGCACGCCAGGCTGTGGGCGGCCTTGGCCGCTCGAGGCGCCATGATTGGCTTTTACGACGTGATGGTGGCGGCAACCGCCTTGGAGAGGGGATGGCCCGTGGCCACGTTCAATGTCAGGCACTTTGCTGCGGTGCCGGACTTGAGGTTGATCGTGCCCTCGATGAAGTCGTCCGAATGACTGTTCTCAGGGGCTTGGGGGACCTCGCAGACCCTCTCAGAGTTTTGGCATTTCGTGATCGCCATCATCTCCAATGGATTCGGTGGGGCAACCCTGCATGGCCTCATGCGCCTGATGCCGTTCTTCCGGCGTCGAGGGCTGACGGAAGACGAGGCTCATCCCGAGTTCCTCGTCCCGTTGGAAGAGCATCGGAGCATTCTCGCGGCATAGATCGCAATCGATGCAGGAGTCGTCGACGTAGTGGGGGCCAGGAACGTTTCCTGGGTTCTTTGTGTTGGGATTGGCCATGGGTGTTTGCATGGGCGCTCAAGGGATTTCGGCGCCACGTCCAACAGGCTGCCGGCGATGGAGCGTTGCGGGAAATTCCTTCATTCCATTACAGTGATGCTCCACGTGAATGAATGAGTTCCTCGCGACGGGGCCTTTCGACCTCTACACGCTGAAGCTGTTCCATCTGGTGGCGGAGCATCGGAGTTTCACCCGGGCTGGCGAAGCCGCGGGTCTGACCCAGAGCGCCATCACGCGACAGATTCAGGGAATGGAAGACAAGCTGGGGCTCCGGCTGTTTGATCGCTCCACCCGGCATGTGCGGCTGACCGCGGAAGGTGCAACGCTTCATGCGCGTTCCGGCGCCATCCTGGCGGAAGTCGACGATGCGTTGCTGGCCTTGCGTGGAAAATCGCCTCGGATGCCGGAGGCCTTGCGGGTGGGCGTTTCCCGGACGATCGGTTTAGCCTATCTGCCAGGTTTCTTTCGTGCGTTCCGCCGGCGTTTTCCCGAGGTGCAGCTTCAGGTTTCCCATGAGCGCAGCGATTTTCTCCTTGCTGCGGTGGAGAGCCGGGAACTGGACGCCTGCATCGTGTCGTCGCCGCTTCGACCGCCACCCACACTGGATTGCACCCACCGCTTCCTGGACGAATTTGTGGTGATCCTGCCTCCGGGCAGCGTGGTGAAGGAGCGCCAACCGCTCACGGTCGGGCATTTGCGCGATGCCTATGACCACCAGCGATGGCTGCTCATCACCCGGCATTCGCATACCGGAAAGCGGCTACACGCGTGGTTGGAGGAATCGGGGCTTCGCTGCGAACCAGGGATCGAGGCGGACAACTTCGACTTCATCGTCAACCTTGTTTCGCTGGGGCTGGGCATCAGTCTGGTTCCGCATCGGGTGCTGGCGCTGCATCCCAAGACCCGCCCCGTCGTCCGGGTGCGCACGGAACCTCGCTTTTCAAGGGAATTGGTGGTGGTCGTCCGACGCGAAACCGCATCTCCCCATCTGAAGGGGTTTCTGGAGAACGTGCTGTTCTGATTCGGTGTGGCATCGGGCGGTTGGCCGGACCAGCCCCATGGTGCCCTTCGGAGGACTGGTGCAACATATGCCTGCGTGTCCGCCAAGGCCTGTGCGTCGTGGGTACGATCGTCCGAGATCCTTTCGTGACATTCCCCGAGCCGTGGAGTGGTGGCAGACTTGAATCCTAGAATACGAACAAACGTGTAGTGCTCAACGGGCGACGGTTCAACCGATCGCGCGTTGAGTCTCCGCACTTTCGCCATTGCATGGCGTCGATTCGAGTCGAAATCTCCGGGGGTGGGTCTTCGATATTCAATACGGCTAAGTTTCGAACAGCCGTTACGAGCATCGTGCAACAGTGAAGGGGCGAGATGAGAACCAAGAGACGATTCTTCTCAGCTATTGGACTCGTTGTGCTGGGATGCTGCCTCGAGTTTGGAGCCCTCTGTGCTGCCATCCCGGGGACGCCTGACCCTGAATTCGCGGCGGGGCTCGATGAAAATGATTGGCCGGAGGGATTGAGCCAAGGTCCGGACGGATTGGTGTATGCCCTGATCGACCGCCAACATAATAAACCTGACTCTCGTCTTGAACTCGTTCGCTACAGGACAGACGGGATCATCGACAAAACCTTTCGGTCTCCTCCTTTTCCAGACAAGTCGATGGTCCAACAGTTTACCGTGAGTTCGGAGGGGGAAATCTTCATCAGTGGTCGTTTTCCGATGGAGGATGGCGTTCAGCACCTATTGCGATTTCGCCAGGATGGACGCTCGAATATCGGATTCGAAATGGTAGGGGGATACGCATACGAACCGGAACGGGTGCGTCGCTCATCTCGCGGAGGCGTGTGGGTACTGGGTACTCGCGAAGATCCCAGCGAGTCGGGGATTGCACGCATCCTGCCCTCGGGCGGCTTCGATCCCTCCTTTAGCGTGGGGAGAAAGGGCGCACGCCTGTTTCTCTCGGATGTATGGGAGTGGAGCGATGGGCGAGTCGTTGTTTGTGGGGCGTTTAAGAAGATCGGAGACGAAAATCGGTGGGGAGTGGCGCAGTTCCTTGCCGATGGGCAGCTAGACCCTAGCTTCGTGCCTCCTCAAGCCGAATCAGGCTTCGGGCCGCGCCACTACCGAGTTATTCGAGGGCTTCCGGGTGGACGCGTCCTGATAGCAGGTCTGGGACAACCATCCTATGTGAAGCGACTTTTGCCTAATGGCAGCGCAGATCCGACGTTTGCCGCAACGCCGATAGATGGTGGCGTAGATGATATCTATGTCGAACAGAATGGTGCCATACTCCTGGAAGGATCCTTCGCTGCTGTAGGAGGTATTCTCCGTCACAGATTGGCTCGACTCCATCCGGACGGAACTGTCGATTCCGGATATCTGTCTGCTGTTCCTACTAGCGCTCTGAAGGTGGGTGATATGGTTCAGGAAGATCGCTTGCTTGTTGGTTGGGGTGATGGCTCCGCGGGACGATTCTTGTGGCGCTTGGGCCGGCTCTTTGGAGGGCCCGCGCCGCCGTTGCCGCCGCAAATTGTGCGATCACCGATGTCGATGAGTCGTAGCGTTGGGCAATACTGCACTCTTGAGGTTGTTTTCCGTAGTGAATCACCGGCCCAGATACAGTGGATGCAGAATGACGTCGTTATCCCTGGGGCTACGAATTCCATATACTCCATCCTTGGGCTCCACGTAGGGCACTCAGGTAGTTATGTTGCGCGGGTCACCAACTCGAAGGGAACGGTTGACAGTGGCACGGCGCTCGTGGTTGTTGAGCCACCGCTCGCTTCACCCGGGCAGGTCGATTTGACCTTCCGCCCCGGCGCTGGGCCCAACGGTGTGGTAACCGCCTTGCATGTGTTGTCCGACGGCCGAATCATCGCAGGTGGCCTGTTCGGCACATTCGATGGGCAGCCCAGTCCTGGCCTGGCGCGCTTGGATTCGTCCGGACGCTTGGACCGGGAATTCTCGAGTAATCTGACGGTTCCAAACGCGATCTGGGCCGTGGCTGTGCTTCAAGGCGACATCGTCCTGGCGGGCGGCTACAGCGAGCCCGGCCCCAAACCTCCGCCGGCAATCGTGCGCGTCTTGCCCGATGGAAGATCGGATCCAGAGTTCCGAAGTTCCCTTCAGTCAGGAACGCAGGTTAGTTCCATGGTGGTGCAAGCTGACGGACATATTTTAACCGCGGGCACGGTGAGTTCGCCGGGAGCAGGGAAGAGGTGGTTCATTGCCCGTCTTCTCCCTTCTGGAGAACAGGATCCTAACTTTGTTTCAAACCTGCCTGATCAGTTGGGTAATGTGAGATTGGCGTCGACCACGACAGGGAGAATTTTTCTAGCCGGACTGGACGTTGATAGGACGACCAACCGACTGTATCGGCTGACACGCGATGACGGGGTGATGGATCCCCGACTGGTGCTGGAATTTGGATATGGAAGGATCGAAAGCTTGCTTGCTGAGGATAATGGTAGCGTTTGGATGGCAGGTGATTTTAAGAGAGCTGATGGGGACAAACGGCAGGTCGGGAGGGCCATCATCAAGGTCTCTGCGGAGGGAGAGATCGCCAAGGATTCCATCTTTCAAGGACGATTCGCTCCACCGATGGCAAGTTCCCTGATTCTCGATCCACGAGGAGCCATGTTGGTTGGAGCATCGCAGGGAGGTTTGTATCGTGCGAATCCTAACGGAGATACGAATTCTGTCTTTTTCACAGGAACGGATGGAGGCATCTTCGCCATGCACCTGAGTCCACAAGGGGATTTGTATATTGGTGGAGGCTTCAGCATCGTGAGCCAGGTGGCTTGTCCAGGAATTGCTCGCATTTATCTCGAAGACCGAAGTCAACCCCACATGATAGGTCCTTTCGTCACAAACGACGGGTTCGAGTTGGAGATGAGATCGTTCGAGGGATGGATTTACGAACTGGAGGTTGCAGACGCGGCGGCGACGGAGGAATGGCGATCGCTAGGCGTTTTTCAAGGGACCGGTGAGGAGGTGCGGCTGAGGGATCCTGAGCCGCCTCAGGCGCACCGCATTTACCGGGTGCAGGTCCGTCGCGGTGGGGGAAAGACGCGGTGAAGGTAGTCAGTCATCAGATGGGCGGAGGAGGGCTGGCCTGACTTCGCCGTGAACCCGGGGAAATCGCTGTGGGGATTCCGCGGCGCGCTCCAAAGCGGTATCTACCTCCTCCTTCAACTCCAGTCCGAGACCATGTCGGCGGGCTTCGTACCACATAACCGCTTCAAGAAGTTCGAGCACAGCGAGCGGTCGGAAGAGGACGGTGCAACTCATCCCCGCGGGGTGTATTTCCGTTCGAGTTCCGCCCGGATCTCGGTCCAGGGAATAGCGGTCTGGGGATTCCGCCGGTGTTCCTCCAGACGCCGATCCAGTTCTGCCGCCTGGGCCTCGCTCAACGGCGGTTCATACCCCGATTCGGCGATGCTTTCCCAAAGGGTCTCGGCCAGTTCGATCCGCTCGGACAGCGGCAGGGCCCTGGCGGCGTCGAATCGGATCGCGTTAACGGAGGCAAACGAGGCGTCCCCTGGGACCTCGGTAAGCCGGCCTCGGCCGGAGCTGTGGCCTCCAGGTGCTCCCGCGAGCATTGACGCCGGGATAGGTGGCTTAGGACCGTAGTTCCGTGATCGACCTGAACGAGTTCGTCGAAAAGGGTGACGTGGCACCTCTTGGCGAATCTTGCCTGCTGCGAGTTGAGTTGGATGGAATTGAGCCGTCCATCGACCGGCTGCTGATTGTCCCACGAATGGCCAACTTGAGTTGGGTACACGCCGTCATCCAGGTCGCTATGGGATGGACGAACAGTCATCTGCACCAGTTTCGTATCGGTGACGTCAGAATCTCCGACCCGAGATTCAACCTCGACGAATATGAAGGTGATCCGCCGGTCGTGGACGAGGCGAAGGTGACCTTGGAGGAGGTCCTTGCCGGCAAGGGACTCGAATTCATCTACGAGTATGACTTTGGAGATTCGTGGAACCACGTGCTGACCTTTTTGAAAACGGGACCTTCGCAGGAGGCCGGCATCAAGCATCGGGCGGTTTGTTTGAAGGGCCACCGGGCCTGTCCTCCCGAGGACTGCGGCAGCATCCCCGGTTATGAGAATCTGCTCGCGGCCCTGAGGGACCGAAAGCACCCGGAGCATCGTTCCATGCGGCAATGGCTGGGCCGGCCCTATGACCCCGAGGCGTTTTCCGTCGAGAAGGCCAACCGGTTTCTGGCGCAGCTCAAGTGGCCCAAAGTGACGGAGGCTGCTTTGCGGAAAGTTCTGATGGCCCGCGATCGGGCCAAGCCCTGATCGCCGCCACCGGGTCCGCCACCGGGTCCGCCACCGGGTCCGCCATGGTGCGCGTCTGTGACGGACTTCAAGTCCGCGATCACCTTAATTCGTTAAGGGGTTCGGCGTGCCTGTGAGAAAACAGATTCCTGGACGAGATCGACCCGATGCGTGGACGGAGGTCTTTCGTCATATTTCTTTGTCGGATGAACCACCGAGGCACAGAGGCACGGAGCAGAGAGGAAGGGTTCCGTCCGACGAAGGTCGATCCCGGTCGCCTGCTGATCATTCAAAGGACATCTCTGTGCCTCGGTGCCTCCGTGGTCCAAGATCGCTCCTGAACAAGTCACCACACACCACCCTCTACACACCTTGCTTGAGGGCCGGCACGTTGAAGTTGATCAACAGGCCCAACGACTTTCGGGTGAGTCTCAAATACGTGAGCAGCTGAGCCTCGTGAATGGGATGCAACTCCGTCACCGCCTTGAGCTCAACGATGACCGCGTCATCAATCACGAAGTCCAACCGATAGCCACAATCGAGGTCCACCTCCTTGTAGCGCACCGGCAGCGGTTGCTGGCGCTCGTAACGCACCCCGATCCGGGAGATTTCATACGCCAGGCATTCTTCGTAAGCACTTTCGAGCAATCCTGGTCCCAATACTCGGTGAATCTCCATGCACAGTCCGATGACCTTCCCGCTCAAATCGTTCAGTCGCATCCTCTGGTCCTCATGGGCCGCGGGATGAACCGCCGAGTCAGCGAGGCACGGAGCAGAGAGGAGGGGTTCCGTCCGTCGAGGGTCGATCCGGGTCGCTTGCTGATCATTCAAAGGACCTCTCTGTGCCTTGGTGTCTCCGTGGTTCATCTTCCCCATCCTCATCCACTGGAGAACGTGATGGTCAGGTCATTCCTTACAACAATTCCTCCGCTTTCTGGCATTTCATGGCGTCTGCAGCTTGGCGTGAAATCAATCGTTTCGGCTTGGGATTCGACCGATTGTGTCGCCTCTACACCCCTGGAACGCGGAGTTGTGCTGAAGTGCCGCGGTGAAGATCACCACGATTCCGGTAGAGCAGGGACTCGGCACTGATCCGCTTCACGGGCGTCTGGCCCTGAGCGTTCGAGAGACCGCGGATGCTTTGGGGCTTTGCGAAAAGACCGTTCGACGATTGATCGACCGTCGGCTGTTGCGGGCGTCGACCGCTCTCCGTCACCTCCTGATTCCCCGATCCGAGATCATCCGGTTCCTGGAACAAACCAGCCAGTCGGACCGCCAGCGTTAATTAAAATCCCGGAGAAAGGCGTTTGAGGCGGAAACAATAGGGTCCAGGCACGATACTCAAGATGGATGGAGCACCACCTCATGTCCCACGGCACCTAAAACTCATCAATTGTTGTTTGTCGGGACCTGAGCCCATTGGAATTTTCCAACCCTGTGGTTGACTGGTGCAGGTGGGGAAGCCGGCGGAACGGTCTACCTTAAAAATCTACCATGCGCTGCAGACCAGCGGTGGAAACCCACGAGAAGCAAATACCTTCAGGTATCCAGCAAGCCGAATCCTCGTCCCAATAGAATCGGCAAACGTATGGAAAGCTGGGATCGGGAGCACTGTGTTGAATCAAGATGCTGACTGTTGCAATAGTGACGCTGCCTTTGTCTTTCACGATATCCATCGGATTTCGATCGAACAGAAAAGTCGGTTGAGGACAGGCAACCCCTGCGTTCTTCTTTCCCATGGCGATTTGTGGGATTGGCGTCAGGTCCTGTTTCGTCGATTGAATGATGATTTCCGTTTCCTCCTTGCATAAACCAACCCAGAAGTTGGTTATTCCCAAGCCCCCGAAGCGCATTTCATAGTCGAAGCGCAATGCATCTTCGGGAGCAGCAGGCACCGTGATGCTCTGCTGTTCAAGACGAGCCAATCGTGGGGCAATAGTGTCTGTCCACTTTTCATGGTTAATTTTGGCAGTCCTTGGAGTTCGAAAGCGTCTGTAGTCCTCATAACCGCCAGAATGGAAAGCTGTTATCATTAGAATGACCGCCTCACGGAGGGCCTGCTCTTGCTTCATGGCTACAGAAGTCGTCTTGTAGATAAACATCTTGCTCACCAGATTTGAGATGCTTGTCCCTAATTCTATGGGGACATACCTCTTTTCCTGCCATTCGGCCGCGATCCGGGGATATTGATCCATCGTGATTTGAGAAGAATCCGATATTCTGCTCCCCCGTTGATTCGCGAGGATGGCTACAATGACTATGACCATAAGAGCGACAATCATGGTTAACACGATTTTGCGTGGCCTTCGGTGCGTTAATTTACTCATAAGCTGATTAAGTGCCTGGCATGATCTTCACTTAGACCTAGCCTTTTGGGTGCCACATGCTCGTTCTTGATTGTTCGAGGGCGCGCGCGGGCGAGCTTTGGTATATGACCAGGCGCCGCGCACTGCGTCTTCGCCCGGACCATGTTGCCCGCTTCATTCGAACATCGTCTCCTCCATCGCGGAGATGATCTCGTGGTCGCCAAGCAGGTGCGGAGGGAAATCGGGAATGGGCCGACCGTCCAGCGATTGCGGCGTGTAAAGCAATGCCACTCTCCAAGGCGCGCGCGATGGAGGCAGGACGCACGCGTCACCCGTCGTACTCGCCGGAATGCGGGACACGCACGAGGGATAATCGCTGCTCACCGTCGTCCACCCATCGGGGTTGCCTTCGGAGTCGTTGGTCCTCACCTGTACGCGCACGTTCCAAAGCAGGAGCGGCACGCTCTCGGAGTTGGTGATCGTGAAATACGTCACGCCGTCCGGCTTCCTGAAGGCCCGGGATATCGCCACTCGATTGGTGTGCACCCTCGGCACCACGGTGTACGCGCCCTCTGTGAAATTCACGGCATACCAGGCGGCTTCCTCGGCCGGATTGCGCCCATCGAGGGGGCGCGGGGGCGTGGGCTGTCGCGCACCGAGCCGGCGGGCGAAGACCTCGGCGATCGAGAAGACCTCGTCGAGTGACATCTTCGCGTGGAGGTTCAGATTCAGTATCCACTGGCCCGATGCCATCCAAAGGGTACGGCTGTCCCCTGTGTAGAGTAAGGCCTCCAAATCCCCGACCCGCCGAACACTCCGTTCGAACACTTTCCCATCCGAAAGCCTGGGCAGCAGGCGTGTCTGCATTAGATGGTTCCACTCGTCCTCCACACGGTTCGTCGACTCCAGCCGTCTCAGCCACGCGTCGAAGACGTAATGGCTGCCGCGAAAGTAGGAAACGTCGCAGAAAGCGGCTCCCTGCGGAACGCTCGACCGTATCAAGTTCTTCGCAGGCTCAAAGACTCCGGGGTCAAAGTACTCCAGGGCCGGGGTTCCGCGATCGACGAGACTGGTGACACGATCCGACCAACCCTCTCCGAGGTCCTCGCCCCCGGGCAGCAATTCCCCGGCGGCCCCCAGGTTGATGGGTGGTCGTGACTCATTTTCTGGCGCCGCGGCGGTGGTCGCGTTGGTCCAACACACCATCGCAAGAGCCAAAGCCGACGCGATCGCGACATGACCCTTGGAGGAGGTCGGCGCGAAGGTTGCGATCGCGCGGATGCGTTTCTCCATGTCGGCCGGACCGTCGGTAGTCCCCAAGGCGGTTCCCCCGAAGACCGGAACCGGCGCAGGTCCGCCTGCCAGCAACAGCAAGGTTTCGCCGTATGCCGAACGATCCCCGGGGCCAGTCACCCCCAGGACCTTGGCGTCGGTTGCGATCTCCCGTTCGAGCCGGATGCGACGCAGTAGCCACGGGACGACGGGATTGAACCAATGCAGGGCTTGAATGAGGCGAAGCAACAATCCCCAACGCAGATCGTTTCTCGCCACGTGCGCGAGTTCGTGGAGCAAAATATGCCGAAGCTGAGCTTGGCTGGCATGGGATTCGATGCTGGCCGGGAGCAAAAGGGTCGGACTCCAGAATCCCCAGACGGCAGGCGCGGGTACCCACGTGCCGACTCTCAACGCGACCGGCACGCGAACGCCCATTTGATGACGGCAGCTGGCGAATAGGGCCGACGTCTCCGGCCCCGGCTGCGTCGTCCGAGTCCGAACCCATCGACTCATCCGCAGGCCGGCCAGAACGGTACTTCCCAGAACCGCCAAGCATCCCAACGACCAGATGCCGGCGACCACGTGTCGGATGTTCCGAGACCGGGCCGGCGCTGATGCCGGCTTGAACACCTGCAGCATGGGAATCGCATTGGCTCTGGGCTCCGCCTTCTCTCGCGTTTCCGGGGAGAAGGGACTCGGCGGCGGTCGGACGATTCCTGTCGGTCTGGTTGCGGGGGCCTCGCCCCGAAGCACCTTGGCTGCGGTCCAGCCTTGAACATCGACGACTTCGAACAGGCTGAACGGGGCTCCGGGACTCCACGGGAGTAACAACCTGCCAGCGACGATCCACCACAGATACCGACGTCCCGCGGCACTGAGCCGCTTCCCGCACAACCCACGAATCACCAGCAGCGCGGGAATCAGAACCGTCGCCTGGACGCTGCATCGCAGGAATGCGGAAAACGTGGTGTCCAAGCCCGCCAGGAGTGTGTCCATTTCATCGCTCCTTCTGTCGCAGAATGCCACGCAGCTTGCGGACCTGCTCGGGGGTCATCCGAGTCTCCTCAACCATGGCGATCACCATGTCGGCCGACGCCCCGGAGAACACGCGTTCCAGGAACGATCGGCTTTCCTGGCGAATCGATTCCTCCTTCCGCAGCAATGGCTCGTAGTGCTGACGCCCCTCGAT
Organism: Verrucomicrobiota bacterium; assembly: GCA_963205105.1. Classification (GTDB taxonomy): domain Bacteria; phylum Verrucomicrobiota; class Verrucomicrobiia; order Limisphaerales; family CAIMTB01; genus CAIMTB01. The sequence continues at coordinate 23,417 of CAUJJW010000244.1, forward strand.
TCTGAGCATCCGCACAGCTCTCTTCTTTACGAGCCTGGCCAGCAGACTGCGGATTGTGCCTCGCGACCACCCTTTTGACGCGCCCAGGCGTTCGACGATCGTTGCGGTAGGCAAAGGGTGTTCGCTCCAAAGCAGGGCGAGCACCGCGCGTTCCGTGGGGGAGATGGGAGGATGAGAGATCATCGTGGCTGCAAGCGCAGCCAATGTGTGGCTGCGTTTGTAGCCGTAGTCAAGGGCTATGCGGCAACTGACAACTGGAGGGTGTCGTTAACAGAGGGCGGTGGAGGGCACAGGACGCAGTCAGGTTCGCCTGTGGAAAGGTTGGTTTTTCGCAGCTGGGAGCCGGGAACTCTCGGCTGATGCCGACATCCCGGGCGATGGCGACGAGGATGCTGAGTCCTCGAACAACCAGGGATTGTGGTGTTTACTCATACCGATGCCAAGACGAGGCCGGATTGGGAGTTCGTGCTCACTGCGGATGAGTTTGGACGCTACCGAGGGGCGTACATTCAACCCTTTTACACGCCCGGCACTGCTAACGCGGCCACAGATTCAGATTGCGGTTTCACTACCTCCGCAATGATCATACTGGCGAACCATTGTGGCCTACGAACGGCGGTTTGACCGGGGCTTCCACGACTGACCTTGCAGCCCGTCGTCGTACACCCAGGTGTTCGCCGTTAAGGGCACTCAGCAAACAAGTGAACAGAGAAATCTATGAAAGAACACTTCATGCGTTATCTCCATCGGTTCGTCTGGTTTCGACCGCATCTGTTTTTACCTCTTCTTGTCGGGCTTCTTCCAGGATGCACTACACGTCACATAAGCCAGCCGCCAATGCACGAGGCTGCGGAGCTGAAGCCGACCTCAGAATTAGGGAACGACAAGTGTGTTGTACCTGCGGGATGGGTCTCAACAGTTCCTGCACCGTTGGAAATTATCAGCTTTTCGATCCCTGACGCCGCGGGCGACGGGCAAGCCAAGGTGATGAAGCTGAATGACTATCAATATCCGCTCCTTTTAAATGTGAACCGTTGTCGTGAACAGATTGGTTCTGGTCCGATTGACGAGTATTTGCTCAACAAGATATGGAAACCCGTGAAAACCGCGAGCGGTGAGGAGGGGAAGGCGTTTGAACTAATCGGAGCAGAGAAGAGCGTTTTGTTTGCGGCTGTCGTTCGAGGAGAGGCGACCTGGTTCTTCAAACTGATGGCACCGAATAACCTCGCGTGGAAACAGCGTGCCTCCTTTTATCAGTTCATTAGCTCGTTCAATCTCTAACCAGGGCGAACCAGTGTGAAGCGTAAGTAAGCCTCGTCTGCGGCTTGGCGTGAAATCAATCGTTTCGGCTTGGGAATCGACCGATTGTGTCGCCTCTACACCCCTGGAACGCGGAGTTGTGCTGAAGTGCCGTGGTGAAGATCACCACGATTCCGGTAGAGCAGGGAGTCGGCAGCGATCCGCTTCACGGGCGTCTGGCCCTCAGCGTTCGAGAGACCGCGGAGGCCCTGGGCCTTTGCGAGAAGACCGTTCGGCGATTGACCGACCGACGGCTATTGCGGGCGTCCACCGCGTTGCGGCATTGGCTGATCCCAAAGACGGAGATTGATCGATTCCTCCGGGAGACGAGCGGGATGTACGATCTTCAGCAACGCACCGCGGGTGGGTGTTCAGGGAACCCGCCAAGGTGAGAGGTGTGGACCTCGGGAGGTTCTTCAGAACCGCAGTAGAATCCGAACCACTGCAGTGGGGCCGGCCGAAGGCGTGGACCTGGGTCGACGGCGCAACCCGCGGTGGGGTTGCGGGGAATGGATCGGAGGTCCTGAGGTAGCCTCGTGCGCTCGGCAGCCCCTGGCTCAGGGACCGAATCGCCGTTGGGGATTCAAGGGGAGGGGTGAAGGCCTACGGCTTAACGGCAACGACTTTGCCGTCTTTCGAAAGGTAGATCGGCGTGCCGTGCATCCGCGCGGTCTTGCGCGCGGCCTTGGCCGCGCGGCGCAGCCCGCGGCCAACCGCGGCCACAAAGTCACCACGCCGTGGGGTGATGGGGGTTGTTTTCATCGCGAAGACTCCAGGAGCACCGGTTCTGCCGCGGAGTTGTTGTAGACCGCCCAAGAGTCCGCCAAGGGCCGGTAAACGTTAAGGAAATTCTCCCAACCGCGAACGAAGCGGCGTCGGACATCCGACTCGGGCACGTCGTGCCCACCCTGCTTCACCCGCGCGGCAATGCGTCGGAGCGCCAGGCGCACCGAGTCGAGCCGCAGATAGACAATCTCCACCCGGTACCCGTTCGCTCTCCACTGCTGCAGTCGCCCGACATACGCCAGTCCGCTCAGCGTGGTCTCCAACGCGAAATCGGCATGCGCGGCAGCCAAACGGTCCAACTCGGTGAGGAAAAGGCGACCGGCCTTGATCGCCGCCAGTTCAGGACGAAGCGGGGAGAGCCCGCCCGCGATCAGGTCAGCATTGACGAAGTGAAGCACGCCCAGGTCTTTGACCAGGCACTCGCGCGCGAAGGTGGTCTTCCCTGACCCATTCGGGCCGGCGACGATCACGCAGAGCGGCGACTTGGCAGTTCCTTGGGTCATAGGGAAGCCCCGACCAAGGTTGATCGAGCGGGCGCCGTGGTGGCTTCGGCCGGCATCCGCCGAAAGATGACGCGCTGGGCCATGGCCTGCGAGTGCTGATCGCGGAGGTGGCCGTAGACGCGCATGGCCAGGGCGCCGCCGTCTTTGTGGCCGAGCCAGCGGCTGACGGTTGGGATGTCGATCCCTGCTTCGATGCAGGTGGTGGCGAAGAAATGTCGGAGGTCGTGGTGGGTGATGCGGTCGATGCCCAGTTCTAAGCACGCGCGATCCATGGCCTTCTGGCATTCCTGGATCTTCATCACGGCGGTGGTGGGCGGTTCCTCAGCCCGCTCGGCGCGCAGACGTTGCAGCAGGGTGATCATGGCGGCGTTCATGGGGACCCAGCGCACTTCGCCGTTCTTGGTGCCGAACTCAGGATTGCCGGCCACGTGGATGTGACTTTTGCTGAAGTCGCAGTCGGACCAGCGGATGAACTCAGCCTCGCCTTTGCGGAATCCGCCGTAAGCCAGGAACTCGACGAGGTTGGCGCAGTCGCGGCTGAAGCGACCCCCGCGTTCCGCGATGGTACGGACCAGGGCCGCGAATTGTTCGAGGCTGGGGAGACGGAGGTTTTTCAGGGGCACCTTGACCTTGCGCACCTCGGCGGCCGGATTGCCGAAGCGGACCCCGTTTTTCACGGCCACATCGAACACCATGCGAAGAGTTCCGACGGTGTTGTTGTACATCGTCTCCGAGTAGCGCTTGGCGAAGTCCGCGGCCCAATCCTGGCACTGGTGGGGCGTGATTCGGCGGACGTCGGTGTCGGGTAGGTCCGGCCAGGTGCGGCGGAGAGCGTCGAGGCAGCGTCGACGATAGACCCGGGTGGCGGGTTTGAGGGTGGGATCGGCATCGACCCGGGCGAGGAGCAGTTCGGCGGCCTGCTGGAAGGTCATGGGGCCGGACTTGGCGGCCTCGCTGATCTCCAGGCGACCGCGGTTTTCCTTGAGCAGATCGTTGAGTCGGAGGACGGCGACGGAGTAGGTGGAGGTCTTGAGGCTTTGGCGAATGAGCTTGCCTCCGACCTTGGCCCGGGCGAAGTACCTCCCGGATGGACGATACCGGTACAGATTTGGGGTGGCTGATTTCTGCCAAAGCCCCTCGTGGTTGGCGCTTTCCTGGTCCGGCCGGGACGTCCGTCGCACGGGTGGAGTATCAGATTGTGGTATCAGATTGTCAATTGGACCGATTTTATTCGGTTGTAAGTTGTTTTAGTTAAACAGTTTGGGCCCATAGCTCAGCGGTTAGAGCAGGGGACTCATAATCCCTTGGTCGCAGGTTCGAATCCTGCTGGGCCCATTCTTCAGGAACTGGGAACAATCTCGTGTTGCGATGCGAGGGTTTAGGCATGAAGTCGCAACCATTCCGGGGGGCGAGACGCGCGCCGCTACGGTGGGGAGGCGGTGGAATTACGATTAGGATTAGGAGTACGAGCGGAGGCATGGTTCATCGGAAGCGCCCTGATCGATACCGACCTGTTCACAGGCCATGAACCGAGGAGAGGTTCACCACAGAGGCACGGAGGCAAAGAGTTGAAAGCGGACTGTCTCATTTCTCCGTGCCTCAGTGTCTCTGTGGTGGAAGCCGGGTTCATGGAGAGACCCCTGTTCGAAACCGACCTGCTCACGGCCCTTGAACCGGGGATTCCGGGGGGCGAGACGCCCCCCTCTACGGCAGGCGGGACGCCCGCCGCTACGGATGAACGGTTCAAGGAGAGGAACGTTTTCCAAAATTTGGACACGTATTGGGCACCAGAAATCGGGGCGCGAGGGGTGGAGCGGGCGGCCCGCATCCGGCCCAGGCGGGTACCAGGGCCAACGGCCCCTACCATGCCAGCCTGGGCCGAAGGCCCAGGTCAGTGGTTTCCCAGGAATCCAAGGGCTGAAAGCCCGCAGGGCGTATCTCCGAGTTGTGGATGAGAGATCCAAGCATCGGAGGGTTTTGGACAGGATTCACAGGATGGACAGGATGCTCAGAATCCCAAGCGGAACGGCATTTCATCCTGTTCATCGTGTTCATCCTGTCAAAAAGAGGGCCGTGTCCACCGACAACACGGAGACGCGCCCAAGCCCGGACCACCCAGGGGAAGGCGCTTGGAATTCATGGCGCGAGTCGCCCCGTCCGGGGCTCAATCCGTTCTCTGGCCGTCACCCACGGCTCACGCCGTGGGCTAGGGTTTTTGCACCACTCCGCGGCTGGTGGAGAGGGAGGGTCGATGGGAGGACCTGTTGAGGAATGACCTGCTCATGTGCTTTGAACTGGGGATTCCGGGGGGCGAGACGCCCCCCTCTATGGCAGGCGGGACGCCCGCCGCTACGGAGGCGCGATTCATGGAAGGGACGTTTCCCGGAAAATGGACACGTATTGGACCATGAACCGGGACGCGAGGAGTGGAGCGGGCGGCCCTCATCCCGGCCTTCTCCCGGAGGGAGAAGGAGACGATGCGCCGCATGTTTCGAAGGGTTGAGCCAGGCGATGGCTTGCGTGGGAAGCCCCCTGTTCACAAATGACCTGCTCATGTGCTTTGAACTGGGGATTCCGGGGGGGGCGAGACGCCCCCCTCTATGGCTGGCGGGACGCCCGCCGCTACGGAGGCTTGGGGCGGCGGCCGCTACCGTGGGCCGTAGACGATCGCGCTTTGGAGGGTGATCTCGGCGGCGGTGGAACGGGGATCCTTCTCCGGTGTGGTGACGATGCGCAGGGTGTGGGGACCGGGCTTGAGGCGGTAGGTGTGCCAGAGGGCGTTGTCGTGGGTGCGCTCGACGATGTAGCCATCGGCGGTTCCCACCTTGCGGCCGTCAAGATAGACATCCGCCCGGCCCTGGCGTTGGTTCAGTTGCCCGACGATGGCGACGGCGACACCGTTGAAGGTGAGGGTGGCTTCGTTGCCGGCGGTGGTGCTGATCCGGTGGTTGTCCTGGACGGACCAGGCGCCGTTCCAGGTCCAAGCGGGGTCTTGAACGGTCACCCGCGCGGTGGGGTTGCCGGGGTTCCATTGTTCCAGCTTCGGGGCTTTGGGTGATTGCGCGGGGATTTGGATGTCGGTGTCGGTGACTTTTCCCCCTGCTTTGCGGATGGCGGCCAGGGCGCGGGTTTCGGTGGAGCGGACGATGTCGTCGAAGGAGTAGTCGGTGTAGGCGAACTTGCGGCCGGCGAGGCGTGGAAACTCGGCTTTGAAGATGTCGGGGATGCCTTCGTAACCGAGCATGACACCGAGAACGCCGGCGGCGCTGGAGGGGTTGCAATCGGAGTCCTGGCCGCAGCGGGTGGAGATTTCCATGGTCTTCAGAAAATCACCGCCGCCGAAGAGCAGGCCGAAGGCGATGTAGGCGCCGTTGAGGCGGGCGTCGATGTTGAAGGGGGCGAGGGCGCCGTCGGGGCAGGGGTCGTTCTTGTCCCATTTGTTCTGGATGACCTGCCAGACGGCGCGCCAGTCGTTGGGTTGGCGGGCGGAGGCGTCGAGCAAGTCCCGGATCAACTGGGCGTACCCGCTTTTGCCGGGGATGCAGGCGAGGCCGGCTTCGACGACACGGCGGGGGTTGGATTCGAAGTAGGCGGCGGTGTACATGCCACAGACGAACATGCCGCCGTAGAGGCCATCGCCGTAGTTCATGACGCGGCCGATGCGGTTGCAGAGGCGGTTGGAAAGGCGTGGGAGACCGGGGCACATCAGGCCGATGAAGTCGGCCTCGATCTGGAAGTCGATGTCGTTGGCGTGGATGTTGTATTTCGGGTGACCGGACCAGGGGGCTGGGATGCCGAGGTTAAGCAATCGGCGGGCGGCGGCATTGGCGTGCCAGAGGTGGTAGCCGGAGATCTTGAAGGCGTCGGCGTAGGCGGTGATGGGGGCGTCGATGCCTTGATCATCCATGACCTTGGCGAAGGTCATTTCGACGTAGAGATCGTCCTGATCGATGGTGTTGTCGATCATGCCGGGCTTCCACTCGAGGTTCCACTCGCCGATGCGACCGTTGGATTTGAATTCAGTGGGAGCACCGTACGCGACGCCGATCATCTGGCCGGCCCAGCCGCCGCGGATTTTATCGAGCAGAACGGCTCGGGGCACGGTGCGGGCGGGCTCGCTGGCGTTGGCGTTGGCGTGGAACGGGGTGAATGCCGAAAGCAGCAGGGCGAGGACGGCGGCGCGAACGACCGTGTTCATGAGGTCGACACGTTGCGGTGAGCGCGCGAGCCGGCAAGGGATTAGGGGCGGCGATGGCGGTAGAGGTCGGCGATGACGGCGGCGATGATGACGGCGCCGGTGATGAGGCGTTTGAGTTCCTCTTTGGCGCCGACGGCGGCCAGGCCGGAGTTCAGCACGGCGATGATGAGAACGCCGATGAAGGTTCCGACGACGGAGCCGCGTCCGCCCATGAGGCTGGTGCCGCCGATGACGGCGGCGGCGATGGCCTGCAACTCGAGACCGATGCCGGCGTTGGGGTTGGCGGCCTGGAAGCGGGAACAATCGATGAGGGCGGCGAGGGCGACGAGGCAACCGGTGGAGACGAAGACTGCGAGTTGCACGGGACGGGTGTTGATGCCGGCGAGGCGGGCGGCTTCGGGGTTGGTGCCGATGGCGATGACGTGGCGACCGAACACGGTGCGGGTGAGCAGGAGCTGAGCGGCGAGCACGACGGTGATGGCGATGAGGAAGGGGAGGGAGAAGCCGAGGACGTTGGCATCGGCGAGGCTCTCGATGGCGGAGCCGAGGTAGAGGGTTTGGGAGTGGGTGAGGGCGTGAGCGCCGCCGCGGGCCATTTCAAGAGTGCCGAGAGTGACGATGAAGGTGGGGAGTCGCCAGCGGAGGGTCACGAGACCGTTGAAGGCGCCGCAGAGGGCGCCGGCGGCGAGGCCGGCCAAGGCGGCAGCGGGGAGGGGCCAATGGCCTTGGGACAGGGCAACCCCGACGACGGCGCCAGAGAGGGCGAGCACGGAGCCGACCGAGAGATCGATCTGACCGAGGAGGAGGATGTAGGTCATCCCGGTGGCGACCAGCAGGGCGGACGGGATCTGGTTAGCGATGGTGCGGAAATTGGCGGGGCTGAAGAAATGGCGGGTGGCGAGGCTGAAGACCAGCACCAGGGCAGCCAGGGCGAGGAGCGTGCCGAGATGTTCGCGGGGCCAGCGGGAGGCAGGAGGCAGGCTGCGGGAGGGAACCGGGTGGGGTGCGGGGCGGTTCACGGGGTGGTGGTTGGGGACAAGTAACCGCTGAGGGCGGCGGCCATGATCTTGTCCTGAGTCCATGCGTGACGGGTGAACTCGGCGGTGAGCCGGCCGTTGGAGAGCACGGCGATGCGGTCGCTGATCATCATCAACTCGGTCAGGTCGGATGAGACGACGACGATGCATTTGCCTTGGGCCGCGAGGTCGGCGAGCAGCTGATAGATTTCGAACCGGGCGCCGACGTCGACGCCGCGGGTGGGTTCATCGAACAAGAGGATGTCGCAATCGCGGAGGAGCCAGCGGGCGACGACGACCTTCTGCTGATTGCCGCCGCTGAGTTGGGCGATTCCCTGCTCGGGGGAATCGCAACGGACCTGGAGCTTTTGGAGCCAACCGCGCACCGATGCCGTTTCGCGGATTCGGGAGATCCAGCCGACGGCACTGGCGAAGGACGGAAGCGTGTTGACGGTCAGGTTTTCGCGGACGGCGAGGGAGAGAAACAGCCCCTGGCCTTTGCGGTCCTCGGTGAGCAGGGCGATGCCGAGGCGGACGGCGTCGCGGGGTGAGCGGATGGTGGCGGGTTGGGTGTTGCCGTGGAGGAAGATCTGACCGGACTCGATGGGATCGGCGCCGAAGATGGCGCGGACGGTTTCGGTACGACCGGAGCCCATGAGGCCGGAGACGCCGAGGATTTCGCCGCGGAAGGCATCGAAGGAGATGTTTTGGACGCGATCACCGGCGTGGAGATTGCGGACGGCGAGGGCGATGGGGCCGCGGGTGCGGCCGGCCGTGAAATTGGCGGTGCCGAGTTCGCGGCCGACCATGAGTCGCACGACGTCGTCGATGGGAAGTTCTGTTGCGAGTCGGGTAGCGACGAGGTGGCCATCGCGGAGCACGCTGATGCGGTTGGCGATCTGCCGGATTTCCTCGAGACGGTGGGAGATGTAGAGGATGGCTACGCCCTGGGATTGGAGCTGGCGGATTTGATGGAAGAGGCTGGCAACCTCGGGGTCGGTAAGGGCGGCGGTGGGTTCGTCGAGGATGAGAACGCGGCAGGGACGCCAGAGGCGGGAGGCGATTTCGACCATCTGCTGTTGGCCGACGCCGAGCTGTTCGACCGGGGTTTGGGGGTCGAGGTGAGGGAGGCCGATGCGGGCGAGGACCTCGGCGGCATCGCGATGGAGTTGGGGGTAACGGATCCAGCCGGCGCGATGGGGCAGGTGATCCAGGAAGATGTTTTCGGCGACGGAGAGGGTGCGGATGAGGTTGAGCTCCTGCATCACCAGATGGATGCCGGCTTGCTCGGCGGCGCGTTTGTTGGAGGGGGAGTACGGCTCTCCTTCGAGTTCGAGCGTTCCCGAGTCGGGAGGGGTGAGCCCGGCGAGGATACGGGACAAGGTGCTTTTGCCGGCGCCGTTTTCGCCGACGAGGGCATGGACCTCACCGGGGAGAAGGTCGAGGTCGATGCCGTCCAGGACGGGAGTGGCGTAGCTCTTACAGAGGCCACGCATGGCGAGGGTGGGGCGCATGAGCTGAGAGGCGTCTGTGGCCTGTCGTCCGACCTTTTGAGCTCAGGGCGTGGGGGTGATGAGGTCGACGGGAGTCTCGCGGTCGGCGGGAGCGGCCCGGGTGGCAAGCAATTGGAGGGCGTATTCGATGCCGAAGACGGCGATCTGATCGGCGTGCTGGTCGGCGGTGGCGAGCATGCGGCCCTCCTGAATCATGGAATGGGCAGCGGAGATGTTGTCGAAGCCGACGACCAGGACCTGACCGGCCTTGCCGGCGGCGCGGAGGGCGGCGACGGCGCCGAGGGCCATGCTGTCATTGGCACAGGCGAAGGCTTTGATCTCGGGGTGCTCGGAGAGAACCGCGGCAGCGACCTGGTTGGCTTTGTCGGTTTCCCAGTAACCGGATTGGGAACTGACGATGCGCAGCTTGGCGGCGTCGAAGGCATCGACGAAACCTTGTCGGCGTTGCTGGCCGTTGAAGGCGTTGGGGGCGCCTTCGATGACGGCGACGGGGTCGCCTGGCTGGAGCTTGCTCGCGAGGAAATCGCCGACCTTGCGAGCGCCGATGCGGTTGTTGGGGCCGACGAAGGGGATTTGGGTCTTTTTCTCGGCGAGGACGGCGGCGTCGAGTTTGTTGTCGATGTTGACGACGACGATGCCGGCGTCCTGGGCCTTCTTGCAGGATGCGACGAGGGCTTTGGAATCGGCGGGGGCGAGGACGATGGCGTCGACGCGTTGGGCGATCATTTGTTCGACCATGTCGATCTGGCGGGTGACATCGAGTTCGTCCTTGATGCCATTGGCGAGGAGATCGTAGGGGGAGGCGTTGGTTTTTTGGTGGGCTTTGGCGCCGTTTTCCATGGTGAGGAAGAACTCATTGGCGAGGGACTTCATGACCAGGGCGATCCTGGGCCGGGTGGGGGAGTTGGGTGGGGAGGGAGGGGTGGTGGCTTCGGGTTGGCTGGGTCCGCAGGCGGTGAAGAACGACAACGCGAGGCAGGTGAGGAGGGCCAGGCTGGGATATCGATTCATGGCTGGTAGGGGTGTTGACGGAGCAGGGCGTTGACTTCGCGGCGGGTGGGCATGGCGGTCTGGGCTCCGCGCCGGGTGGTGGCGAGAGCGCCGGCGGCGTTGGCGAAATGGACGGCTTCGCCGAGGGTGCCATGACCTTTGCAGAAATGGAGGGTGAGTGCGGCACTGAAGGCGTCACCGGCGGCGGTGGTGTCGATGGCCTTCACGGGGAAGGGTGGGAAGAACGCGGGTTTGACGAGGGCGTGGAGGAGGGCGCCGCGTTGGCCGCGTTTGAGGACGGCGATGGCGGCGACGGAATCCTTCAGGAGCGAATCGAGGCAAGCGACGGCGGCTTTGTCGTGGGTGCAAGGTCTGCGGCCGAGGGCGGCGGCTTCGGTTTCGTTGGGGGTGATGATGTCGATGTTGAGATACCGCCAATCGCGGGGGAGGCCGCGGGGAGGGACTGGGGCGGGATCGAGAACGGTGAAGACCTCGTGTTTTTGTGCGATGAGAATGGCCTCGCGGGCGGTATCGAGGGGGATCTCGAGCTGGACGAGAAGGGCGTCGGCGGAAGCGATGACGGATTCGACGTCGCGGATGTGCTCGGGTCGGAGGCAGGCGTTGGCGCCGGGGACGACGGTGATGGCGTTCTGGCCGGATTTTTCGACGCTGATGAGGGCGACGCCGCTGGAGGTGTTGGGGACGGTTTGGACGTGGCGGGTATCGACGCCTTCGTGGTCGAGACCGCTGATGAGCTGGGTACCGAAGACGTCATCGCCGACGCGCCCGATCAAGATGGCGCGACCGCCGAGGCGGGCGATGGCGACGGCCTGGTTCGCTCCTTTGCCGCCGGGGCAGGTGGTGAACGAGGAGCCGGTGAGCGTTTGGCCTGGTTGGGGGAGTTTGGGCACCTGAGTGACGAGGTCCATGTTGATGGAACCAACGACCACGATGCGGGGTGGGGGGCGCTTCATGGGGCTAAAAGGAGCTGAGTGCCGATATGGTGCGAGGACGGGCCGAGGTGGCGAGCCTGGAGTGTGGGCGGGCAGCCGCATAATCCGGGAGGGGAGTTGACTTGGGTGGATGGCGGGTTGTAGGAAGCAGCGTCGTCGACGTGCCGAATCTGCTTCGAGTTCTGGCGGTTGGAATGCTGGCCCTGTCCCTGGGTCTGCATTGGGGACTGCTTCAGACGATGGCGTGGACGGGGATGCTGGTGGAGCGGGTGCAAACGGGGTCGATATGGGAAGCCGTTGAGACGACGTTTGATGGCCAGCATCCGTGCCGGATGTGTCTCGCGGTGCGGGAAGCGAAGTCGGAGACGGACAGGAGCCAGGAACTTCCGCAATGGAAGCTGGTGAAACTGGATGTGTTCCCTGTGGAAGCGGGGATGGGTTGGTTGAGGGAAGATCCGCTGGGGTATGCGCTTCCGGGCGCGGTTGAGTTGGGGTGTGCGACACGGGACGAACCGCCTGAGAGTCCGCCGCCACGTTGGGTGTAGCTTCCTTGGAATGGCTGGTGACCCCGAAGGATTGTTGGTGGGGTCGACCGGCATGAAGTCGGGGTGGGACGCTGGATTTCATCCCGAAAACGAAGCTGAGGGGGAGAGCCCCGACCCGACAGCGGTTTGACGTGTTTGCGAAACTTCCACCGGTGGATGGCGCCAGGACGGCCTGGGCCGAGCGTGTGACGATTCGGTCGAGAGGCCGACAGTGCACGGGCTTCACCCTGATCGAATTGCTGGTGGTGATTGCCATCATTGCGATTTTGGCAGCGATGCTGCTGCCGGCTCTCTCCCAGGCGAAGGCACGGGCGCGGGCGGTCCAGTGTGGCTCGAACCTGCGGCAGATCGGGATCGGGTGTGCGCTGTACGCCGATGACAACCGGGAAGCGTTTCCGCAGTCGTCGCATCAGGGGGCTTCGTGGATTGGCAAACTGGCGGCCTACGGGCTGACCAATGTCTATCGCTGTCCGGTGGACAAGCATCGGGTGCGGCTGACGAGCCACGCCATCAATGATTTTTTGACGCCTCATCCCTACGGAGCGAGCGACCTGGATTTTTCGCGATTGACCGCGATTCCGTCGCCGTCCGAGACGATCCACCTTGCCGAGGCGAGGGAGGACTTTGAGGGAGCCGATCATTTCCATTTTGCCGACCTGTCGAGCGGTGGTTATTCGACCAACGCCTTTGAAGGACAGGTGGCCGTGGGCCGGCACACGGACTCCGCCAACTATCTGTTCGCGGATTCCCATGTGGAACGACTTCGGTGGAAAGGCGTCAGACCCAAGCTTGGTCAGTCCGGGTCGCGATTGGTGCGACCGGACGGCCATGTGACAACACAACCAACGAGAAGGGACTGAGCAGACCACAACGACATGAAATCGAAACGAATGCTAAGGGCGGGCGTTTTCGCCCTGCTCTTCGCCGGGGCGGCTTGGAACGCCCAGGCACAACACGGCCACCTCAATGCGGGGGCGGTCGGTCAGGCGGCGGGCGACAAGCTGAACTTCGCCAACGGCGACCTCTTCGCCGCCAGTTCGGGGTATGTGAAGGAGTTGGCGTTGGCGACCAGCGGAACGTACTCGGGCTATTACGAAGGTGGCATCACCTTGACGGCACTTCCCGGAACTATCGACAACGGCGGGCCCGCGGCAGGCGTGTCGGCGCTGGGAAGCTTCATCATGGTGGGGATCACCTCGGTGCAAGGTCCTGCCGGAGGAAGCTTTGGACTGTGGGAAGAGGGGGCGACGTCGCCCACCTTTTCGTACTCGGTCGGGTACGATGTGGCGTCTCCGAGCACGCTGATCGCGTTGAGCGATTCGTCGACGGGGGCGGGCACGGTGGGGGGTGATCCATTTGGCCACTTGCATGGCCGGCGGTTCACGGCCACGGAACCCGGGCTGTACACGGTCGAGTTCAAGCTGTTCGACACGTCGATCAACGGAGTGGGCGGTGGGCCGATCCACACGCCGTCCGACGAACTCGCCATCCAGTTCAACGCGGTTCCCGAGCCTTCCATCGCCGCACTGCTGGCGATGGGCGGGCTGGGACTGTTGTGGGTGGCGCGTCGACGCGCCTGATGGGGTGAAAGATGTGGGGACGACGGCGGGCGGGTGAAACCGCCCGCCGTTTTTGGCGGGGTTTGGAGGAAAACTGAAATGAAACACTGGAACTGGGATCGAAGTGCGATGAAGCGATGGAGCCTGGCATGGGTGCTCCTTGCCCTGACTTGGGGTGGGGCGTGTCACGGGGCGACCCACCAGCATTTGAATGCGGGGGCACGGGGTTCCGAAGCCGGGGCCGCGCTCTATTTTGTGAATGGTGACCGTTTCGCGGCGTCGTCGGGCTATGTGGTGGCGCTGGAGAAGGCAGAAGCCGGGACGCATGCCGGGTTGCATCGGGGATCGATCACCCTGACGTCTCTGGCGGGGACCTTGGATTTCGGTGGGCCGACCTTTGATCATCCGGCGTTTGGGGCGCATGTGGAAGTGGTCGTGGAGGAGGTGGACGGTCCGGTGGGCGGACGTTTTGGGTTTTGGGAAAGTGGTGGGGAGGACGAGGGGACGGAACTGACGTTTGACGTGGAATCGGGAACGCGGGGAGGCACCAACCGTTTTGCATTGAGCGAGACCGATGGGTCGGCGGGGGTGGATCCGTATGGGCATGTGCACGGGCGGGTGTTCACGGCGACCACGGCGGGACTGTACACGGTGGGATTGAGACTGGTGGACACCTCCATGAACGGGGTGGACGGGGGGCCGCTGCATCGGGACTCGGAAGTGTTCCGGCTACAATTCCAGGCGGGAGTGACGTTGGCGCGTCTGGAGATGGAGGGGGAGGAAGTGCGGGTGATTTTTGGGGCGATCCAAGGCTATTCGTATCAAGTCGAACGGAGTTTCGGATTGGGAGCCGGGGCGGTGTGGGAGGCGGTGGGCGAGGTGGTGCGCGGGGAGGATCGGCTGAAGGAAGTGAGGTTGCCTCGGGGAGGGGCTGCGGTGTTCTTCCGACTGAAGCGGACCGCCACATAGCATGAGCGGTGGAGCAGGCGAAAGGTGGGGCGGCAAGGCGGCCGGGATTTTGTTCCTGAGCGGTCTGGCGGCGTTGGCGCATCAAGTGTTGTGGACCCGGCGGTTGGTGGACCTGTTGGGGGCGAGCTCGGAAACGTTTTCGATTGTGGTGGGGGCGTTCTTTGTGGGTTTGGCGATGGGGGCGGCGTGGGCGGCGCTGAGACCGGCGGGAGCCGGCCGCGGGTGGCATCGGGTGGCGTTGGCGGAAGTGGTGGTGGGGCTGACGGCGTTGGTGCCGTTGCTGGGGGTGGAACTGCTGGCTGAAGCGGGTGTGGGCGGCTGGGGTGGGGGGTGGTGGAAATGGGTGATGGCGCTGGGGTTGATTGGGCCGCCGTCGTTCGCGATGGGATTGGTCTTTCCGGCGGTGAGCGGCGAAATGGCAGGAGAGGGGCGTGAGGGGCGGGTGAAGGCGTTGTACGCCTGGAACACGCTGGGGGGAGTGGCGGGGGTGGTTGGGGTGTTTTTTCTGGGACTGCCTGGACTGGGAATCCGGTGGGCCGGTTTGGGGGCATGTTTCCTCAATCTGATGGTGGCGGGATGGGCTTGGCGGCAGCGGGTGGGTGGGGCGGAAGAACGCGGGCGGCCGAAGGCGGAGGTCGAGGCGCGCGGGGCATCGGGTGGAGAAGGGGCGCAAGCGCCGTCGGGGTTAGGTGGGGCGCGGGCACTGTTTTTGGCGTTTGGCTCGGGCTTTGCGGTGATCGGGAGCGAGGTGGTGTTGCAACTGCAATTCGCCCAGGTGGCGATCAACTCGCATTTCTCTTCGGCGGCGGTATTGGGATTTGTGCTGGCTGGGCTAGCGGTGGCGGCGTTCGCGTCGACGCAGCGGCTGGGTGGGCGGGGTGGTTTTTTGTGGGCGGGGCTGGCGTGCCTGGTGGAGCCGTGGGTGTTTGCGTGGATGCAGCCGGGGATGGCGATTTTGCCGTATGAACTGCCGCCGGCGGCGTACTTCCTGCGGTTGACACTGCTGGGTGGGGCGACGGCGGTGGGCTTGATGGCGGCGGCCGGGTTGGCGTTTCCGTGGTTGCTGGGGGAAGTGCGGGGTACGCGGGCGGTGGCGGGTCTTTTGGCGGTGAATGGGCTGGGGGGATGGATGGGGGCGGAACTGATGCAGAGCCAGGTGCTGCCGGCGCTGGGGTTGTGGTGTTCGATGAATGTCCTGGCGATGCTGTATGGCGGGATGGCGGTGGTGGCCGGGGTGACGTGGGGGGGAGCGAGGCGTGTCGTGGACTCCGGATTCCGGGGGGCGGGACGCCCCCCTCTACGGCAGGCGGGACGCCCGCCGCTACGGACGCGTGTGACTTGGGTATTGGGGGTGGGGTTGGTGGTGGTGGCGGTGGGGTGGATTCCGCGGATGTCGCGATTGCCGCAGGTGGGGGCGAGTCCGGGGGAGAAGCGGGTGCGGGTGGCCGTGGGGCGGGAGGGGGTGGTGGCGACGGTGACGGGAGGCACGAACGACTGGCGGATGTTGATGAACAACACCTACACGCTGGGTGGTTCGAGGGCGTGGGCGAATCAGGAGCGGCAAGCGTTGCTTCCCATCCTGCTGCATGGGGAGGCGAAGCGGGTGGGGTTGCTGGGGTTTGCCACAGGAAGCACCACGGCCGGAGCGCTGAGGGGACCGGGGGTGGACGGGGTTGATGCGTTTGAACTCAGCCCGTTGGTGGCGCGGATGGCGCAGGATTATTTTGGTCCCTGGAACCGTGGTGTGATGGCGAGCCCGCGGGTTCGGGTGGAAGTGGAGGACGCGCGAATGGGGATGGCGAGGGCCCGGGATGAGTATGACGTGGTGATGGGGGATTTGTTTCTGCCGTGGCGCACGGGGGAAGGTCGGATGTATTCGCGGGAGCACTTTCGTGCGGTGCGCCGGGCTCTGAAGGCGGACGGGTTGTTTTGTCAGTGGCTGCCGCTGTTCCAATTGACAGAGCGTCAGTTCGAGGTGATTGCGCGGACGTTTGCGCTCGAGTTCCCCAACAGCTTCCTGATTCGCGGGGATTTTTATGCGGAACTGCCGATTGTGGGGATGGTGGGGACGGCGGATGGGCGGGGATTGGAGGGCTGGGATTGGGCGGAGGTGTCGCTGCAATGCGGGGAAGTGCGGCGGGCTGGCGTCGTGACCGACCCCCTGCTCCGGCATGCGGAAGGGGTGGCGATGACGGTGTTGGGGCCGATCCCGGCGTATGGCGCGGGGCCGGTGAACACGTTGGGGGGGGGGTGGGTGGAGTGGGAAGCGGGCCGGAACATCGTGGGGTTGCGATCGCCGTGGTTCATCGGGGTGCCCTGGGCGGAATTTGCCCGCGACGTCCACCGCAATGGCGTGGGGCTGATGCCGGGGGCCTTGCGGTCGGCGCATGATGCAGGTCAGTTCTTTCTCACCCTGGAAGTGGCGGCGGTGGCAGAAAGTCGGGTGTTAGAGAACCTGCGGGCCCAGGTTCCGGAGCGCCTGCCGCTGGTGCTAAGGCGGGATGCGGGGGTGGTGTGGGAAGCCTGGCCGTCCCGGGTCAAAGTCGGGGAAGCGATGTCGCGGTAGAAGTTCTGCGGGTGGGAAGAAGGGAACGGTGGAACGGGAAAGGCGTGCCTGCGGGAAGAATCCTGCAAGCACGCCTTGAAATCACGAGCCTCTGTCGAGGCGTCCGGGCCGGGTGGCCGCTACGGAACAATCAGTCCGGGATGTACCGGATGGTGCGCTGTTTTTCGGACCGTTTGCGTTGGTTCTCGTCGAGCACCTTTTTGCGGAGGCGCAGGTGATGGGGGGTGGCTTCGACGTACTCATCGACGTCGATGTATTCGAGGGCGCGTTCGAGGCTGAGCTTGAGGGGGGCATTGAGCTGGATGCCCTTGCCATCGCCCTGGGAGCGCATGTTGGTGAGTTTCTTTTCCTTCACCGGGTTGACGGGGATGTCGTTTTCCCGTGCGTTTTCGCCGACGATCATGCCGACGTAGACGGCGTCGCCGGGTTCGATCATGAGACGGCCGCGCTCCTGGACCATGTTGAGGGCGTAGGAGGTGGCTTCACCGGAGTCCATGGAGACGAGGGAACCGTTCTTGCGGGCGGCGATTTCGCCACGATCCGCTCCGTACTCGTGGAACAAGTGACTCATGACGCCCATGCCGCGGGTCTGGTTGACGAGATCGGTTTCGAATCCGATGAGACCGCGCATCGGGACGAGGGCCTCGAGGGACACCAGGGTACCGACA
>CAUJJW010000245.1 GCA_963205105.1 Verrucomicrobiota bacterium
CCAGGCCGTAGCTGACCCAGCAGCCGGAGCCTGGGAATCCGGGAAGCGTGAACCCGGTGGTTTGCTGGAAGGTGCCTGCGCTATGGACGCCGCTTCGGCCCACCATGTTGTGGATGAAGGCGATGTCGTCGACCACCGCGCCGAGTGGGGCGACGGGCTCACCCAGCATCTTGCCGCATTGACCGTAGGCTTTGAACGGCCAAACGGGTGCCTTCCAGGGTCCCAGGCCGTCTTGAAAGGCTTCGACGGGTTCGCCGAAGTCGGAGGGTTTGCCGTGGTGCTTGATGAGGTCGGGTTTGAAGTCCCAGAGGTCGATGTGACTGGCGGCGCCGGCCATGAACAACTGGACCACGCGTTTGGCTTTGGGCGCGTGGTGAAGGCCGCCGTCGGGGCGGAGGACGAGCGGTGCTCCGTTGGGTCCCGCCAGGGCCTGATGGGAACCGAGCAAGTGGGCGAGGGCGACGCCGCCGAGGCCGCCACCCAGTTTCCACAGGAAATCGCGGCGGCTTTCGGGCGGAAAACCCAGGCCCTCGGGCGGCGATGAAGCGAGGCGCAACCACCGGCGATGGCTGTCGAATTCGGGAGAAGTCATGGGGATTCCTTAGTCGACGAAGACGAATTCGTTGAGATTGAGCACGACCCGGCAGGTGGCGGCGAGACCGTGTCGGGTGGTGTAAGGCGCCAGGGCCGCCTGTTCGGATGGGGTGGGATCGCGTTGGAGGGCGAGTTGGAAGGCCCGTTGGACCTGCGTTTCCGCGGTGGCGGCGGCTCCGGATTCCCGGTGGATGCGTTGGGCAAAGTGTTGGGCCATGGCCACCGATAGTTTGCCGTTCATGAGCGCCAAGGCCTGGAGCGGGGTGAGTGTTTCGTTCCGCCGATCAACGCGCATCGAGGGGTCGGCGCAGTCGAGTGCGGTCATGAACGGTTCGAGTTGGGAGCGAACCAGGAAACGGTAAACGGAACGTCGATGCGTCCGAACGTCTTCCGGGTCGTAGAGGTGATACTGGTAATGCGGCGAGTGTTCGGGCTTCTCGACGATGAAATCCTGGAAACCAGGGCCGTACGGGGTGAGGTCCAACTTGCCGCTGACGGCCAGAATGGAGTCCCGCACGGCTTCCGCTTCGAGACGTCGCGGGTTCATGCGGGACAACAGGCGGTTGTCGCTGTCCTGGACCGACGGACTGCCGGGGTCGGTGCTGGCGTGCGAGGTTTGCTGGTAGGTGGCGCTGGTGACGATGAGGCGATGGAGGTCCTTGAGCGATTGTCCGCCGTCGCGGAATTCGGCGGCGAGCCAGTCCAGCAGTTCCGGGTGGGAAGGGCGCCCGCCCATGCGTCCGAAGTCGTTGGGGGTGTCCACAATTCCCCGACCGAAATGGTACTGCCACACGCGGTTCACGATGCTGCGCCAGGTGAGGGGATGCCTGGGGTCGGTCAGCCATTCCGCCAGCGCGGCGCGCCGGACGCCTTCGCTGTGATCCTTGGAAAGGGCGAAGTCCGCGGGCAGTGAGGTCACGCACCGGAGCGCTCCTGGCTGGACCTCGGGACCCGGTTTGGTCACGTCGCCCCGATGGAGCAGGTGAATGGTCCGTGGCCGCCCGCCATTGGGCCCGGTGCCCTTGAAGTTGCCGGAGCCGTAGTGCACCGCGCCCACGAACACCTTCGACGGCGCCGGGAGTTCGTCGACTGCTTTTTTGGCGGTCTGCAGGGCGGTGGTCGCGGCGGCAAGGTTCTGTCGAAGGGAGGCATCGACCTTGGTCTGGAGGAGTGTTTCGCGTTCTTCCTTCAGGCGGACGATTTCCTCGGGTGCCGCCGGTTTTCCCGGACCACGTCCGTCGACGAGGTTTTGGCGGGCCCAGCGGGGCGGGGCTTCGATGGAGTCGAGGGAGGTGACCGTGGCTTGACGGGCCAGATTCGTTCCACCGGCATCGAAGACCTCGAGCTCGGCGAGTGCGAAGATGAAGTCGTTTTGGCGTGGGGCGAGCCGGGTGGCGGTGACCCGGACGAAGCGGGCGGATGTGCCGCCCACCGGGAAGGTCTGACGGGCGACGCCGGGGTTGGGGACGTCGTTGGTGGTGTGATCGGCGATCTTGGAAGCGCCGCTGGTAAAGGAGGCGTCCTCACCTAGTTCCACTCGGAAACGGCGTGGGAAACCGAAGCCGTCGCCGATGTTGTTGAAGGCGTCTCGGGCGGGGGCGAGCACGATGCGGTCGAGAGGAACCGAACGGCCAAGGTCGACTTGTACCCATTTCAGGTCGGTTTCGCGGGAGGCGATTTCGCTGTGCCATCCGTATTCGGCGGGCTGGGCGTCGCCACCGGATTTCTGTGCCGCGGAGATCTGATCGTCGAGGCGCTTGAGGGAGTCGCCTCCCGCTTGGTTGACGGCATCGCGCAGGTCCTTTTCGCGTTGGGTGAGGGTGCGGACGCGTTCTTCCCTTTCGGTTCGAAGGCGGTTGGTGGCGGGGTCGGGATGGTAGCGGCGCTCGGTGCGGTCCACGGCGGCAAAGACAGCCTGGAGGGCGAAGTAATCGGCCTGGGGGATGGGATCGAACTTGTGGTCGTGGCACTGGGCGCAGTGAACGGTCAGGCTGGCGAAGGTGCCGATGGTGTTGGCTACCATGTTGTCGCGGTCCAGGTGACGCGCGATGCGTCCGTCGGTCTTGGTTTCCGGGACTTCCTCGTGACCGATGAAATCCCAGGGGCCGGCGGCGATGAAACCCAGGGCTTCGATGCCCTCGGCGGTGTCGGGGAAGAGGACGTCTCCGGCGATCTGTTCCTGGACGAAGCGATCGTAGCGCTTGTCGGCATTGAACGATCGGATGACGTAATCTCGGTAAGGCCAGGCGTTGGGGCGGGGTTTGTCTTTGTCGTAGCCCTGGGTGTCGCCGTAGTGCACCACGTCGAGCCAGTGGCGCGCCCAGCGTTCGCCGTAGCGGGGGGAGGCGAGCAGGCGATCCACGAGACGCGCGTAAGCCTGAGGATGGGTGTCGGCGACGAAGGCGGCGACCTCCTCGGGGGAGGGAGGAAGGCCAGTGAGATCCAGCGTGACGCGGCGGATGAGGGTTCGTCGGTCGGTGGGCGGCGAGGGTTTCCAGCCTTCCTGGGCGAGCCGCGCCTGGACGAAGGCGTCGATGGGATGCGTGGCGGTGGCGTTGGGAGGCAGCGGAGGTTGGTGAAGGGGGCGCAGCGACCACCAGTCGAGGGCGTCGGCGACTTTTGTCGAAGCGCTGTCGGGCCAGACGGCGCCCTGATCGATCCATGCTCGGAGGAGACCAATCTGGGTGCTGGAGAGCCGAGAACCTTTGGGAGGCATGACCTCGTCCGGGTCGAGGGCGGCCACCCAATGGACGATCGGGCTCTTGGCGCCGTCGCCGGGGAGAATGGCTCGGTGGCCGGAGTCGCCGCCTTTCAGGGCCACTTCACGGACATCGAGGCGGTAGCCGCTCTTCTGTTGGTCCGGGCCATGGCAGCTGGCGCAGTGCTCGGCGAAGATGGGTTGGATATCCTCGACAAAGTCCACCGGGCGGGACGCTGCGGGGGGCAGGTCGGCGGCGAACAAGGCGATGCTTCCGAGGCATGCGACGAGGAGCGCCGCAAACCATCGGGGGGTGGTGGGCCTGGGTGCGGGGAACACTGTGCACCCTGTCTAGCGGCAGGTTCCCCATCGGGCAACCCTCGGTTGCGTCGGTCACGGGAGCATCTGGGGTTTATGGGAAGCCCCCTGTTCGAAATCGACCTGCTCACGGCCCTTGAACCGAGGATTCCGGGGGGCGAGACGCCCCCCTCTACGGCAGGCGGGACGCCCGCCGCTACGGAGGCAGGTTCATGGGAAGTGCCCTGTTCAAAAATGACCTGCTCACGGCCCATGAACCTGGGGAGGCGGAGGGAGTACGATTAGGAGTAGGAGTACGATGACGAGGGGAGGTTCATGGAGAGCGGCGTTGGCGCAGGCGCCATGCTCACAGACCATGAACCAGGATGGACTCCGGGGGGCGGGACGCCCCCCTCTAGTGCGCCCAGCTGGTGGCTGGTCTTGCGGGATGAAAGGTTCCCGCCGGGGGCTTGTGACGCCAACCGTAGCCGAACCGCCAGGTCGGAACCGCAAGGAACCGGCGCGAAGGGGT
>CAUJJW010000246.1 GCA_963205105.1 Verrucomicrobiota bacterium
CTCCCTGTTGCAGCCCCTGCGCTGGTTTGAACAAGTTCTCCCCCCCGTGACTCGAAAGGGGTGTCTTGCCCTAGTCCTCAGCGCGACGGACCGGCTTGCAGGGTGATCCACCCACCAATCCCAATACTCGATCTCATGCCCAGACCCAAGAAGGCCGCCCCCCCCGACGCCTCAGCCCCTGGTGGGGCCGGCGACGCGGCCCCCGGCTCGCCAGCCCCTCGCGCCAAAGTCGCGCGAGCCAAAAAGAAGGCGGCTCATCCAGCACCCAAGTCGACGCCGGAGCTTCCATTGGATGCCCCCAGCGTCACCCCGTCCCGCACTCCCTCGACCGCCGCGGAGTCCGCACCCGCCCCGGAAGAACCGCGCACCCCTCCATCGGCTCGACGCGAACCCGCGCCCGAGGCCGCGCCCGCTCAGCCCAAGGCCAGCCCCACCCCGACGCCTCCCGCCCCCGCGCCACGCCAGGCACCCCTGCCCGAAGCGCCGCCTACACGGCCCCAAGCTCCCGCCCCCGCGCACGACACGCCGCCCGCCTCTCGACCTGACCCGCGGCTGGAGTCCCGCCCGCCTCAACGACCCGACCAACGACAGGACCCGCGACAGGACCCGCGACAGGAAGCTCGTCCCGACTCGCGTCCCAACCCGCCGCAACCCCGTCCCCAGCCCCCTTCCGGGCCCGGCCACGGTTCGCATGGCGGCTCCCAGCATTCCCGCGTCGGCCTGCCGCCGCAGCCTTCGGTCACCGCGCCCCCGCCGCAGCGCCCGCCTCCACCTCCGCGTTCCCCGGCTCCCGCCAACGGCTCCAACGCGAGTGCTCCTCCTTCGCAGGCGCCCGCCCAGGGTCCCGGTCCCTCTCCCTCATCCGGTCCGACTCCCGGACCCGGCCAGGGATCGGCCGGCTCTCCACCACCACCCCAACGGCCTCCCGCACCTCCCGTGCCGGAGCCGCCCCGGGGTGAAACCATCAACATCGCCAAGCTTCATGCGATGTCGATTCCGGACCTCAACGCCAAAGCCAAGGAGCTCGGCGTCGAGAATTTCGGAACGATGAAGAAGCATGAGCTCGTCTTCGCCATCCTTCAGAAGAACGCCGAACGACGCGGCATTCTCTTCGCCGAAGGCGTTCTCGAGGTCATGCCCGAAGGCTACGGGTTCCTCCGTTCTCCCGCCTTCAGTTACCTCGCCTGCCCGGAGGACGTTTACGTCTCTCCCTCGCAGATCCGCCGCTTCGACCTGCAAACCGGCGACCATCTCGGCGGCCAGGTCCGACCACCCAAGGACAAGGAACGCTACTTCGCCCTGCTCAAGGTCGAGTCCGTCGGCCAGGAGGATCCCGACAAGGCCAAGGAAAAAACCCACTTCGAGAACCTCACGCCGCTGTTCCCCACCAAGCGGCTGCTGCTCGAGACCAGCCCCGACGAACTCAACACCCGCGTCGTCGACATCGTCTGCCCCATCGGCAAGGGCACCCGCGGCCTCATCGTCGCACCGCCCCGCACCGGCAAAACCGTCCTGATGCAGAAGCTGGCCAACGCCATCCTCGGCAACAACCCCGAGTGCTACCTCATCATCCTCCTGATCGATGAGCGCCCCGAGGAAGTCACCGACATGGAACGTTCCTGCAAGGGCGCCGAAGTCGTCAGTTCGACCTTCGACGAACCGCCCGAGCGCCACGTGCAGGTGGCCGAAATGGTCATCGAAAAGGCCAAGCGCATGGTCGAGCACAAGAAGGATGTCGTCATCCTGCTCGACTCCATCACCCGCCTCGCCCGCGCCTACAACACCGTCCAACCCCACTCCGGCAAGATCCTCTCCGGCGGCGTGGACGCCAACGCGCTGCACAAGCCCAAACGCTTCTTCGGCGCCGCCCGTAACATCGAGGAAGGCGGTTCCCTGACCATCATGGCCACCGCGCTCGTCGATACCGGCAGCCGCATGGACGAAGTCATCTTCGAGGAATTCAAGGGCACCGGTAACATGGAAGTGCACCTCGATCGCGCCCTCGTGGACCGCCGCATTTTCCCGTCGATCAACATCGAACGCTCCGGCACCCGCAAGGAGGAGCTGCTCTATCACCCCGACGAATACCAGCGCATCGCCGTGCTGCGTCGCGCCCTGGTCGGCGTCCCGCCGGTCGAGTCGATGGAGCTGTTGTTGAACAAGCTCAAGAAGACGCCCAACAACATCATGTTCCTGCTCAGCATGAGCATGAACCAGTAGGCAGGGCTCACGACGTCCGCTCTCAAGGATTGCATCGGAGCCTCCCCCCAACGGATGCTTCGCGGACTACGTGGCACGGATTCTGGGCATATCGGCTTTCTACCACGACAGCGCCGCGGCGCTGGTCGTGGACGGCCGTATTGTCGCGGCCGCTCAGGAGGAACGCTTCAGCCGCAAGAAACACGACCCCCGGTTTCCCAAGCTGGCGATCGACTATTGTCTGAAGCAGGCCGGCCTGCGTCCCGACGAACTCGACTACGTCGCCTTCTACGAGAAGCCGCTCGTGAAGTTCGAACGGCTGCTGGAGACCTACCTGGCCTACGTGCCGGAAGGGTTCCCCAGCTTCCGCATGGCCATCCCGGTGTGGATGCGGGAGAAGCTCCACATGAAGCGGACCATCCTCTCCGAGCTTCAGGGAGCCAGGAAGGCCCGACTGGTCTTTACCGACCATCACGAAAGCCACGCCGCCAGCGCGTTCTTCCCCAGTCCCTATGACCGGGCCGCCATCCTCACCCTGGATGGCGTCGGCGAATGGACCACCACCACCTGGGGCGTCGGCGAAGGACGCCGGATCACGCTGAAGAAGCACATCCCGTTTCCGCACTCGATCGGGCTCCTGTACTCCGCGTTCACCTATTACTGCGGGTTCAAGGTCAACAGCGGCGAGTACAAGCTCATGGGCCTGGCCCCGTACGGCCGCCCCATCTACGCCGATAAAATCCGCGAGCACCTGCTGGACCTGCGTGATGACGGCAGCTTCTGGCTCGACCAGTCCTACTTCAACTACTGCCAGGGCCTGACCATGACCGGGCCGAAGTTCGACGAGCTCTTCGGCGCCCCCGCCCGCAAACCTGAATCCATGCTGGAACAGCGGCACATGGATCTCGCCGCCAGCATTCAGAAGGTGACCGAGGACGCCGTCCTTCGCATGGGCCGGATGATCCATCGTGAAACCGGCATGAAGCATCTCGTGCTGGCCGGCGGCGTCGCCCTGAACTGCGTCGCCAACGGCAAGCTGCTGCGCGAAGGGCCCTTCGAAAGCATCTGGATCCAACCAGCCGCCGGCGACGCCGGTGGCGCCCTGGGCGCGGCCCTGTTCGTTCATCACCAACTCCTCGAGGGTGATCGCCAACCGAACGGTAAGGACCTGCAGTTCGGCAGCCTCCTAGGACCGGTCTTCTCCGACCAGGAGGTGCGCCAGTACGTCCAGCAGGCCGGGCTGCCCTTCCACCATTACCCGGACGAACCGGCCCTGCTCGAAGCCGTCGCCAAAATCCTCGCCGAAGGCAAGATCGTCGGCTGGTTCCATGGCCGCATGGAGTTCGGTCCGCGCGCCCTGGGCGCCCGCAGCATTATCGGGGACTCCCGCAATGCGACCATGCAGGCGAACATGAACTTGAAGATCAAGTTCCGGGAGAGCTTCCGGCCCTTCGCTCCCATCGTGCTGCAGGAACGCGCCGCCGAAATCTTCGACATGAAGCCGGGCGAGGAGAGCCCGTACATGCTGATCGTGGCGCCCGTGCGGGAGAAGTACCGCAAGGCACTCTCCCCCGAAGAGGCGCGCCGCATGCAGGAAGACCCAGACCTGCGTCACCGCGTCAACATGGTGCGGTCCGACTTCCCCGCCATCACCCACGTCGATTACAGCGCCCGCATCCAGACCGTCGACGGCACCCGTCATCCCAGGCTGCATCGGCTGATGCAGAGGTTTGAAGGGATGACCGGCAGCCCGGTGCTGGTGAACACCAGCTTCAACATTCGGGGAGAGCCGATCGTCTGCACCCCGGCGGATGCGACCCGCTGCTTCCTGGCGACCGAGATGGATGCGCTCGTGCTGGAGAACCACATCCTGCTGAAATCGGAGATGCCCCAGACGGCAACCGAGCCGGAAAAGAAGAAGTACCTGGCGTCCTTCGATCTCGATTAAACCTGACGAACCATGACCTGGTCCGACGTTACCCGCCCTCCAAAACCCAAGGTGGTCCGCCAATTCGGCGTGGTCTGCCTCGTGGTGTTCGGGGCGCTCGGTCTGTTCCTCGCCTGGAAGAAGGGACGGACCGACCTGGGTTACGGCCTGGCGGGTTTCGGGGTGTTCTGCGCGATCTTCGGCGCGGTGGCGCCGGGTTTGTTCCGGTGGTTTTACACGGGCTCCATGCTCCTGGCCTTCCCCATCGGCTTCGCGGTGTCGCAGGTCA
Organism: Verrucomicrobiota bacterium; assembly: GCA_963205105.1. GTDB lineage: Bacteria > Verrucomicrobiota > Verrucomicrobiia > Limisphaerales > CAIMTB01 > CAIMTB01. Next base: position 4,416 of record CAUJJW010000246.1, read on the forward strand.
TGCTCGTGTTCCTGTTTTTCGTGGTCTTCCTGATGGTGGGCGCGTTCTTGCGGCTGAAGGGTTGGGACGCCATGTTGCGGAGGCGCAAGCCGGCCGGAGCGAGTTACTGGCAGGACAAACCCACGCCCACCGATCCCAAGCGATATTTGCGTCAGTACTGAACTGAAACGGTGAAGCAGACCGGGCTTCCAAGCCCCCATCGAATCGCATCGATCACGCCATGAGCGACCCGAAGAAATCCGAGTTCGAGAAGGCAGCCGCCGAAGGTGGACGGGAAGGGTTTCTGGCGGAGACGTGGGCCTTCATGAAGGAAAACAAGAAGTGGTGGCTCCTGCCCATCGTGGCTGTGCTGCTGCTCTTCGGAGCCCTGGTGCTCCTCTCCGGCAGCGCCGTCGCCCCGTTCATCTACACGCTGTTTTAGGGCAACGCGACCGCCCGGATCAGCCGCGCGGCGCTCGCGGAGGTCGGAAGATTCAGCGCCTGCGGTGAACCGGTGCCTTCCGCCTCCATCACCCGGGACCATAGCCACGGAGCGACGAGTGAGGTGGTCTCCTGGATTTCGTAGGGCTGGCCCAGGAGACCAGTCACCTCGAATGCCAGACCCCGGGTCGCGTCCAACCGCGGCCCCAGGGGCAATCCCGTGAGAACGGTGGTGTCGGCAATCCACAGCTGCCCATCCATCACCGCCAAATCCCTCCCCCCTTTCGCCACCGTGGTCCATCCCACGACTCGAGGGCTCGCGGCATTCGAAATGTCCACGACGCTCAAACCGCCCTGGGGGCTCGCTGCGCTCGCGTCACTCTGCACATACACGTGCCGGCCTCCGAGCGTCGACGGCCCGGCACCGCCCGCCAAGGAGGCGAATCCCACCTGACGCGGCTGGCTCGGGTCGGAGATGTCCACCAGGTGCAGCCCGTGTTGCCGACCTGAGACATACGCGATGGAGCCACGCGCCACGACGTCGACCAGCGCCTCATGGGTGACATAAAGACCCAGCCGAATCGGTTGGGTGGGCTGGGTCAAATCGAGCACGTGCAGACCATTGGTTCCGGCCGCGAGCAAGCCCAGATTCCCAAGAGCAACAACGGCCTGGGTCGGAGCTCCCGACGGATAACGCCCAGCGACCTTCAGCATCGTGGGTTCCTGAACGTCCACCACGTACAATCCCGCAGCTCCCGCGCTCACCAGGGCATAACGGCCGTCTGCGGTCAGCGAAACCGTCTGTGGCTCCCCCTCCAGGCGCAGGTGAGAAACGGGCTGAGGTTGGGTCGGATCGGCGACGTCCACCACGTGAAGGCCAGGGTTGGCTCCGCCACCTCCCCAGTCCGACACCGCGAGATACGCGTGACGCCCCGCGACCGCCACCCCGCGCGCCAAAGTGAAATCGAACTGCCGATAGCCGAGGCGGACGGGATGGACCGGATCCCGAGCGTCAAAGATGCGGATCCCTCCGTAGCCGCTGGCGACGTACACCATCGAATCCCGGACAGCCAAACCCTGCGCCCATTCGAAGTAGGGGTAGAAGTCGGTCGACTGGCCGAACGGCCCGGAAGTCAGGGGGAATCCCGCCGGGACGATCGGTTGAGGTCGCGGATCGATGCCACCGAGGATGGAACCTAGCCCGAAGCCTTGAAGCCCTTCCAGCGGTGCGGGGGGCGATGCGCCACCTCCGGTCGCGGTCACGAGGATCACTGCGGATTGCCCGACACCACCCATGCTGCGCGAAATCGCTTCACCGTAGGAACTACCCAGACTGCGATACCAAGCCACCATCATGACCTGCACCTCACTCCCCACCGCCGCGCCGGGAATCACACGTTCGACCGGCGTGATGTAGCCCACATCCTCGCCGGGCGAATCCAAAAACGGGACGGGATCTCCGACCGGGCTAAGTTCCAGACCAGGCGCTGCCGCATACAACTGGGCAAGGAAACGTCCATCGGCGGGCCCACGAAAGGGATCGAAGAGGCTTCCGTTGGAGACGCGGGCATCGACCAAGCCTGGTACGCGGTTGGCAAAAAGAACGGTGCCCTGACCCCAGCCTGAGTAAGAGATCAGCCAGAGCGCCACGAACGCGAGGTGGGGTTTCATGGGGAGTTTCCTGTTCAACATGGACCTGTTCACGACCCGTGAACCCATGGGTCCGCCGGGCAAGATGCCCGGCTCTACGGCAGGCGGGACGCCCGCCGCTACCGAAGCACGGTTCATGGAAAAGACGACGGCAAGGAACCACCCATCCCGCTTCCTGGCAACCGGCCCTATCGGGCCAGCGCTCGCGTCTCGCCACATTTGGTGCGCGGGTCGCACGCGGAAGGGCTTGGATGCGGACGCCATGCTCCTTCTGGTGAACTTCCTCGTCGCGCTGTTCGCCATCGGTTCGATCCATCCTCCCACCCAGGCCGCGACGATCCCGCCCACGAACCACGCATCTGTAGCGGCGGGCGTCCCGCCTGCCGTAGAGGGGGGCGTCCCGCCCCACGGAATCCCCGGCTCAAGATCGGTGAGCAGGTCGGCATGGAACAGGGCGCTTCCCACGCACTTGCTGGTGGAGTACCGCGAAAACCCCGTGGGCCTGGACGTCGCGCGACCACGCCTCAGCTGGGAACTGCAAGCCGTCGACCTCGACGCCCGCAACCTCGACCAAACCGCCTACCAGATTGTGGTGGGCACCGATCCCAAACGCCTGGAGCCCGGTCAAGCCGACCTCTGGGACTCCGGCGAAATCGAGGGCCCGTCCACCGTGCTCATCGACTACGGCGGACGCCCCCTCCAGTCGCTGGAGGTCTGCCATTGGCGCGTCCGATCCCGCGATCAGGACGGCTCATGGTCCGCGTGGAGCGCACCCGCCCATTGGACCATGGGGCTGGTGGACGGCTGGGATGCCGCCGCCCGTTGGATCGGTGCGGGCGCATCGTTCCAGCGTGGTTCCGGATCGCCGCCACCCGACACGGCCCCACCCGATCCCTGGTTCCGAAAAGTCATCGTCCTCGATACCGCACCCACCCGCGCCACCGCCTGCATCGCGTCCGTGGGTTTCCAGGAACTCTGGGTCAACGGCGAGAAGATCGGCGAGGACATCCTGGTTCCCAGCGTCACCGACAACTCGAAGCGCGCCCGTTACCTGACCTACGAAATCGGCGACCGGCTCCGCGCGGGAACAAATGTCATCGGTCTTTGGCTTGGAACCGGCTGGTCGATCTACCCCAAATTCGCCACCCTCGACAAACCGCGCGCACCGATCGCGCTGGGACAAATCGAGATCGCATGGAACGGGAAACGTTCCCAGCGGGTGGTGACCGATGCGTCATGGAAGACGCATGCCAGCCCGAACACTCTGCTGGGCGTGTGGGACTTCATGCATTTCGGCGGGGAACGCTATGACGCCACGCAGGAGGTGCCTGGCTGGGCCGAAGCGACCCTGGACGACTCCGATTGGAAACAGGCCGTGGAATATCGCCCCCGGCTGATCGTCTCGGCGGATGGAGCAGAGCCCAACCGCGAACGCCCCCTGGGATCGCGCAGCGCCCGTTCCATCGCGGAAGTGGAACCCGGCGTTTGGCGGGTCGACATGGGCGGCAACTTTGCCGGCACCTTTCGGGCCTGGGTGGAAGGTCAACCCGGCGACCACGTGGAATTCCAGTTCTCCGAACAACCGGGAAAATCGATGACCCATCGGTTGCGGAGTGAATACATCGTGGGGCCGCAGGGTCACGGTGAGTTCAAGAACCGCTTCAACTACAGCGTGGGCCGTTGGGTGACCATCAAGGGCCTGCGCAAGAAGCCTGCGTCGACCTCCTTCGAAGGGCGGGTGGTGCGGACCTCCTACAACTCGGCGTCCCGCTTCAGCTGCACCGACCCGACCCTGAGCCAGATTTACCGCACCACGTTGGAGACGTTCGAAAACCTGAGCCTGGGCGGATACCTGGTCGATTGTCCGCAACGCGAGCGCATGGGTTATGGCGGCGACGCGCATGCCACCACCACCACCGGACTCGCGAGCTACGGGCTGGGCGCGTTCTTCACCAAATGGGCCGAAGACTGGCGCGACACCCAGGGACGGGGCTCTTCCTGGGGTCCCGAAACCGAGGGCAAAACCTTGCCCCAGGAACCCGGAAATCTTCCCTACACGGCGCCCACGTACTGGGGTGGCGGTGGCCCGGGATGGGGCGGTTACGTGGTTCATCTGACCCACGAACTCTGGCGGGCCTACGGTGACCGGCGGATCTGCGAAACCATGCTCCCGACCATCGAAGCCTGGCTCGCCTTTCTGGAAACCAAGCAGAAGGGCAACATCCTCCGTCGATGGGGTGGCGAATGGGATTTTCTCGGCGACTGGTTGTGGCCCGGGGCCACCGGCGTGAACGGCGACACCCGGGAGACGTTGTTCTTCAACAACTGCTACTGGATCTACAACCTGCAGACCGCCGCTGAAATCGCCACCGTGTTGGGCCGGCAGGACCAGGCCAGGGCTTGGAACCAGCGGGCCGGCGAGGTTCGCCATGCCGTGCATCAGGAGTTCTACGACGCGACCCGACACAGCTACGTCAATGGCGGCCAGGCTTACCTCGCGATCGCCCTGGTGGCGTGCGTTCCGCCCACCGAATTGCAGGACGGCATCTGGCACCAACTCGAGGATGAGATTCTTATCAAGCGCCAGGGCCACATCCACGCCGGCATCACCGGCGGTGCGTTTCTCTTCAAGCTGCTCATGGAGTCCCACCGGGACGATCTCCTCTTCACCATGGTCAGCCAGGAAAGTTATCCGAGCTGGGGCGACATGCTGCGACAGGGTGCCACGACGTTCTGGGAATCCTGGGAGAACAACCCCGACCTGTCGTACCTCCACAGTTCCTACCTGTACGTCGGCGCCTGGTTCATCCACGGCATTCTCGGCATACAACCCGAGGAACCCGGTTACCGGCGCATCCGGATTCAACCAGGCCCCATCGATCAGCCCAGCCTCACTTCAGCCTCCGGCAGTTATCGGTCGGCGCGAGGCCCGATCTGGGTTCAATGGGATCGCAACGAACGGCAGTTCGAACTCGGCATCGGCATCCCCCCCAACACCACCGCGGTTGTCCATCTCCCAGCGCACGACCGCGAGACGCTGTCCATGTCCCCGGGTGCCCGCTTCCTCCGCATGGAAGGGAAGCGCGCGGTCATCGAGGTCGGTTCCGGAAATCACCACTTCCTGAGCCATCTCGAATAGGACGCCCGCCGTCATTCGTCGCTCGGCAGGAACCGCTGAATACGTCGGAGGTCGACGAGTTCGTCGGGAAAGCGCCAGCCCCGCTCGAAACGCTTCCTGGAGGTCCGCCAGCGCCAGTATTCCACATGCCCGTCGACAGCCGACAAAGCCACCCCGTTGTTGTGACGTCGACCCGGCGAGTCGCCCCACTCCCGGACGGGAGCCCGTCGCAGGCCGATGTTGCCGTCGTTGATACCGTTGGCGGGGTTGTTCTTCAGATCATCCTCGTCGATGAAGACCAGGTGTTCGCTCGGGGGAGGCTGATGGATGCTCGTCGTCTTCTGGCCCGTAAAACCGATCTGACTGCTCATCGAATAGCTTCGGGTGGTGGGAAAGATCTGCCCAAAACGCGTCCGAACCCGGAACGGATCGGCGGGGCAGACGTAGATCGGGGTCGCCCGGTTGTAGGGGAACAGCACCCCTTGTTCGATGTTCGTCGTGGTCGTCTCGTTGGCGACGTCGCCGTAGATCCACGCCTCGCGTCCGGGGATGTTGGGAGCTCCGCCTGGGTTGTTGGGCGGCACGAAATCTTCGGAGTCATCCGAATACATCTGCCAGCAGAGCTGCAGCTGCTTCAGGTTGCTCAGGCATTTGGTGGTGGCCGCCCGGGCCTTCGCCTTGGAGAGCGCGGGCAGGAGCATGGACGCCAGGATCGCGATGATGGCGATCACCACCAGAAGTTCGATCAGGGTGAAGGCTCCGCCGGAATACCTCCCGCAGAGCCTTGACCGCCTGTCATGCGATGGAGCCCTCATCGTGCCTTCCCCCGTCCGCCGATCGTCAGGTGCATGACTTCCTCGCCCCCTCCTCAGCGTTTCAGCCGGAAGAAGGCATTCGCACCGGTCTGGATGGGAACGGTGAGCGAGTTCGCTCCGGACACCCCGCCGGAAACCGGTCCCCACGCCGCCGGAAGCAGCGTGGCGGTGGACTCGACAGTCACGCCGGTCAACGAGGCCGGCCAGGAAATCGTCAGCGTGTTATTGGCGTTCCGCATGTACGTGAGTCGCAACTCAGCCGGCTGAACGGCCAGCACCGGTTCCGAGAACGGGCTGGTGACGACCTGGGCGTTCCTGGTTCCCGGGGCTTCCACCGAGTAGTTCGCGGTGATGGTGAGATTCTTGCCATCCAACGGGAGCGAACCCGTGGCAAATCGGAACGCGCCCACCGCGGGGTCGAGATCCGCCGTGGAGTTGTCGACGAAGGAGGCCAGGTAGCGTTTTCCCTGCACGAAACCGTTCGGGAGCTCGGGAATGGTGAGCGTCTTGCCGTTGGTGATGCCCTCGGGATCCGCCTCATAGAGATCAATGATCGTCGCCGTGATGGGCGGCACAGGTTTCGGAGCCGTGCCCACCAGATGCGTTCCAGCCGAGGTGATCACGGGTTGAAGCACCAGCGGATCCGTCGCTTCGAGATGGGCGGCGTAAAAGGTGGTCGGATCCGGATTGGTCAGCCCAAGGCCCGCTCCCGCCACGTTGACCGGCAGCGGGTAATTGTTCACCAGACTGTTCCCGCGAACCGACAGGAACGCCCCGGCTCCGGCGTTGATCGGATTGATCACCACCGGCGCCTCAAACGGGTGGTTGTTGACCACCAGGTTGCCCTCCAGGTCATCACTCACACCGTCGAAATCCGACCCGAAACGGACCGTGGACGCATTGAAACCCGCGCCGAGGATCTGGAAGGAACCCGGGAAGGCCGTCACCCCATCCACCGCCACTCCAAAGGTGTTTCCCGCGATGACGAACTTCTTGTTGTTGGTCGAGTAGAAGCTGAGGACCCGCTGGCCCGTGCTCAGCGGCCCAAACACATTGCCTTCGTCGGCGTCATTCACCCCGTCACCGTCGGTACCGATCAGAATGGTGGAGTCGGCATACCGGCCGATTTCGAGGGTGGCCCCGCCGAAGACCTCCGAGTTTTCAGCGGTGATGTCGTAATGGGACATCCCGTCGGGCAGCACACCCATGAAGTTGCCCGAGACCCGCGCCTCCGTCTGTTCGCCCGCCAGATGGTAGGACTGCGCCACCATCACATTGAACTCCGCCCGCGGGTTCGCCGAGCCGGCCTTCACCCCGAGCACAAGACCGCGGTTGGGCAGTTCGGGGAGCGACCCGCCGCTGACATCCCGGTGCCGGAACGCGGCCACCGCCGCTGCCGAACCGCCGGTGATCGATTTACCGTCCGGTTCGACCCCGAACCAGCAACCCGCCACATGCCCGTTGTCGTCGAAGGTCGGTTCCCCGGAATGGTCCCGGGCAAACGCGATACAATAGATCGCGGGGTCGGCGTCGCTGTTTCCCGTGTGGAGCCCCAGGAAGCAGAGGCCCTTGATGGTCACGTTGGCGGCGTTGAACACGCCCAGAATCGCCATCTCGCTGTCGCCATAACCGGGACGACCCGTGTTGTAATTCATCGGGGTCCGCCCGCCTTGGCGCGAGTCGAGCACGATCCTGAGCCGGGCGCTGTTGGCCGCCCGAATCGAGTTCGTGTTCGGCGCGGAACCCGGCTGGGAATAGCCGTCGATGGTGATGTTGTCGTGGACGATCAGGGGGTAGCCGTTGGGCGGAGTGACGAGGTAATGGGGCCCGTCGCCCGGAATGTTGAAGGCGATGGTGTCACCCGCCTGGGCGCGACTCAGTGCCTGGACCAGGGACGTCTCGCCCGCGCCAGGACTCAGGTTGTTGGCCGTTGTCACCGTCAGGGTGGCGGCATCTGACATTCGGGCGAATGCAGTGAACGCGACGAGGAACGACAGGAATCGTGCTTGGATACGCTGGTTCATGGGGGGCTTGAGGTTGGGCTTCTCAGGTTCGCGTGATGGGTTTCGACGGTGTCTGAGCCGACCCTTGACGGCAGGCGACAGCCCGATAGGGAAATGGTCGCTGACGTCCGGATGCCACCAGTCTATCGGCCTGCTCCATTTCGCCAACCCCTGACTCGCAAGAATTGCCAACCCATGGCTGAACAATTCGGCCACGGTCACGTGCCGGATTCGTGAAGACGGGGAAGCCCACCCGGGTACCAGCCGCTTGAGGAAGGGCTTTCAATACCCCTCTGTTTCCGCTAAGCAGTCGCCGTGCCGTCACAGAACCGCAGCGGGGAATTGGTCGTGCGCGGCGTGGCTGCGTCCCCGGGCGTTTCCCGGGGAAAAATCTTCGTCCTGACCGACGAACCCCCACGGATTGACCAGCGAGGGATCGACGAGACCGAGATCGAGTCCGAGATCCAGCGCCTGGAGCAGGCCCTCGTCGAGACACGCATCGAGGTGCAGAACTTCCAGCGACGGCTGGCGGAGGGAATCGGCGTCAAGGACGCCGCCATCTTCGAGGTTCACCTGCTCATTCTTGAGGACCCCGTCCTCCTCAATGAGTCCTCCCGCCGCATCCGCGAACAGGGCCAGAATGCCGGCACCGCCTTCGGCGAAGTCGCCCGCCAGTACACCGAGATGCTGGGCGCCCTGGATGATCCGTTCTTTCGCGAACGCGCCGCCGACATCCGCGATGTCACCCAACGGGTCCTCCACCGTCTGGCCGGCGGCCCAGGCCCCACCCGCCCACCGCTTCTCCAGGAGCCGGTCATCATCGTCAGCCATGACCTGACGCCCTCCATGACCGCCCAGTTGGATCGGCGGTTTGTGCTGGGCTTCGCCACCGATGTCGGAAGCCGCACCTCCCACACCGCCATCCTGGCCAAGTCGCTCGGCATTCCGGCCATCGTCGGCCTCCACTCGATCAGCGCCCAGGTCGCCAACGGGCAACCCGCCCTTCTGGACGGCCACACGGGACTGATCTTCATCAACCCGACGGACCAGACCCTGTTCGAGTACGGACAGCTCGCCCGTCGGCGCGTCCAGATCGAGGAGCGCCTCGCGGAAATCCGCGACCAGCCCGCCGTCACGCTGGATGGCACCCGGGTCGTTCTCTCGGCCAACATCGAACTGGCCGAGGACGCCTCCTCCGTCCGCGAAGCCGGCGCCGACGGGGTCGGGCTGTTCCGGACCGAGTACCTGTTCCTTCAGGGCAAGAGCCTGCCGGACGAGGAAGCCCAGTACGCGGCCTACCGAATGGTCGCCGAAGCCTGCAAACCCAACGCGGTCATCATCCGCACGCTCGACATCGGCGGCGACAAGTTCAGCCCCCACCTGCAAATGCCGCACGAGGTGAATCCCTCGCTCGGGTGGCGTGCCATCCGGTTCTGTCTCCAGGAGAAGGACCTGTTCCGGACCCAGTTGAGGGCCATCCTGCGGGCCAGCGCCCACGGCGAAGTGAAGCTCATGTACCCCATGGTGTCCGGGGTCGATGAACTCATTCAGGCCAACGCGCTCCTGGCCGAGTGCCGGGCGGAACTCGTCCGCGACGGATTGCCCTTCAACCCCGAGATCGAGGTCGGGGCCATGATCGAGATTCCTTCCGCGGTGCTGGTTGCCCGGCACCTGGCCCGCCACGTTCAATTCTTCAGCATCGGCACCAACGATCTCATCCAGTACTCGCTCGCCATCGACCGGTTGAACGACCGGATCGCCCACCTGTACGAACCCACCCACCCCGCCGTCCTGCAATCGATCCATCTGACGGTGGAAGCAGCCCGCAGCGCCGGGCTTTGGGTGGGTGTTTGCGGCGAGATGGCCAGCGACCCCGTGCTCGTTCCGCTTCTGCTGGGACTTGGGGTCAACGAACTGAGCGTCGCCGCCGCCGGCGTCCCTCGCATCAAGCACGTCGTGCGCGCCTGCCGGCTGGACGAAGCCCGCGAGTTCGCGCATTGGGCCCTGAATCAACCCAGCGGCGCCGAGGTTCTGAGCCGCGCCGAGGCCTTCGCGCATCGTCTCACACCCGATTTGTTTGATCCATTGTCCACTCCGAAGCCACCTCCCGCGCCCTCTGCATGAAAGCGTTGATCCTGGCGGCCGGGTACGCCACCCGTCTTCATCCGCTCACCCTCACCCAGCCGAAGCCACTCCTCCACGTCGCCGGCAAACCGATGATCGAGTACGTGCTCGACAACATCACCCCCATCCCCGACATCGATGAGGTGTTCGTGGTCAGCAATTCCCGCTTTATCGACCCCTTCCAACGCTGGGCCACCGAGTACCGCCGCAAGCCGCTGTCGTATGCGCTCACCCTCATCGAGGACGGGTCCACCGACGACTCCAACCGTCTCGGCGCCATCGGCGATCTCCACCTCGTTCTCGAACGTGCCAACATCGACGATGACCTGGTCGTCGTCGCCGGCGACAATCTCTTCAGCCAACCGCTCACCGGATTTGGTGCGGTCTGTCGCGCCCGAAACGCCCCCGTGCTGGGCATCTACGACGTCGGCAGCCTCGACCTCGCCCGGAAGTACAACAACCTCGAGATCGACGACGGCGGGCGCCTGGTACGCTTCGAGGAGAAACCCACCCACCCCGCCAGCACCCTGGTCGGGATCGCCCTCTATTTCTATCCCCGGACCACGCTGCCCCTCATCCGTCAGTACGTCTCGGAGGGCAACAACCCCGATCAACCGGGGCGCCTGGTCCAGTGGATGTGCCCGCGCACCCCGTTCTTCACCTGGCAGGTCCCCGGGCTCTGGTACGACATCGGTTCCAAGGAAACCCTTGAGGAAGCCAACCGCATCTTCGCCCGCCTGTGAGCCGCGCATGTGAAGCTGCTGTTGGATATCGTCCGTCTGCTCGCCGGCAAGTTCCTCGCCGTTCTCGTCCTCGCCACCGCCATCATCGCAGCCACCTTCTTCTGGACCTGGACCCGCGAACAGCGCGGCTTGCAGGACCGCATCGCCGAGCTCCGCACCGGCGTTGAATCCACCCGTCGCGACTGGCAGACCAACCGCGTCCGGGCCCTCAACATCGAGATGCAACTCCACCGTCTCGAGGCCGCCCGCCCCAATCCCATCCTCCATCCCTCGGACTACATCGAGTGGCGCGCCGAAATGCAGGCCACCGAGGCCGCCGTCGCCGCGGCCCGCAATGCCCGGGACCTCGCCAAATCCCTCTACGAAGACGGACGCGATCGTCTCATCGCCCTGGAGGCACAGGTCGACACCACCCTCGAAAACCTCCTCCAAACCGCCCGCAAAACCTGGTGGACCATCGCCGCCGCCATCGCGGTGTTCCTCTTCGGGCCGCTCGCCTGGAAGGCCCTCTGGTATTACGGCATCGCTCCCATCGCCGAGCGTTCCCCACCCATGCACGTGCTGCCCGTCGACGCACCCGGAACCTGCGAGACCGTCGCCACTGGCAAGGTCCTGGAAGTCCGCGTCGAACCCGACGCCCCGCTGCTCACCCGCATGGAATGGCTCCAGCAGTACGCCCCCAATCTCGCCAAACGAACCCGCTTCCTGCTCGACTGGCGCTTCCCCTTCATCAGTTACGCCTCCGGACTCCGCGAAATGACCGAGGTCCGCGTCCGAACCGGCCAGACCGCCGACCGCGCCGTCCTCACCTCCGCCGAGGATCCCAACGCCTACCTTGTGGCCGTGCGACTGCACAACCACCCCGGGATCGTTCTCAAACCCGGCGTCGTCATCGCCATCCAGGGCGCCATCACCCTCCAAAGCCGCTGGCGGCTCGGCAGTGTCCACGCCTGGATCTCCGGTCGGCTGCGTCACATCCTCTTCACCGGCACCGGCACCCTCTACCTCACCGGTCACGGCGGCCTCGATTGGCACACCACCGACGCCCCCGTCGTCGTCGAGGAAGCCCTCGTGCTTGGCTATGACGGCCGTGCCGCCTTCGCCACCGCCCGCACCGAAACCTTCTGGCCGTATTTCCGAAACCGAACCTCGCTCTTCGACTACCGCTTCCCGGGCGGCCAGGGATTCGTCCGACAAACCGCCGCCCCCGCGGGTGCCCGGACCCGCTCCAATCCGTTCCTCAGAACCGTCGACGCCATCCTGAGCTCGATCGGCAAAGTCCTCGGGTTTTGATGATGATCACGGGATTCCCGGTCGTGCCGGGCCGTCGTACGGTTTTGCCCCCAGCTCACGGTCGTGGGTATGGACCACGTTCAGCAGCGCGGGATCCGTCGTTTCCGGCGCGCTGATGAACCCGTGGTAGCGTCCCATCCAATACGCCAACAGCCAGGCCCCGGGTTCCACCACATCGTTGCCGCCCGCCCCGCCGTCGGCCTGCATCAGCCAGTGATCCCACCGCAACGGCTCCGTCTCGCGCGGCGGGAAGGTCCTCGTCCCGCCCTTCAATGCCACGTAGCCCGGCGGTGTGCGCAGATCGGTCCGGTGCGAGTTCTGGTACGACCACGCTCTCAGGTCCAGCGGCCAGCCACGGAGGTGTTCCACCGAGGCCAGCGGTTCCGCATCGTTCCCGGTCAGCGCCCCATACAGGAAGTTGAACCACGGATTCTGCTCCACCCGCACCACCTCATAGCTGCGCTCATAGCTGCGGCGATAGAGCGCCCGCAATTCCGGGTCCTGTTCGTGCCGCAACAGATTCCACCAGCTCCAGAAGGCGAGTTCGTCCAGAAAATGCAGGATGCTGTCCGGGGGAAAGGTGTTCCGCGCCCGCAGCGTGAAGGCGGGATACCCCAGTTCCACCAAACGCCGGTAAGCCGCCGCAAAACGCGCCTCCCCGGTCAGCACTTCCGCCGTCTTGATGAACGACAACAGTTCCACCGCCTGCAACCCCCGGTCGTACAGGCCTTCCTCGGTCTGGAAGTACTCCGGATCCCAACGCCCCCAACGAGTCGGCTTCCCATCGCGATCCATCAGTTTCCACTCGTTCTGAATCAGGTGATCCGCCACCCGCGCCATGTGCGCGCGCGCCTGCGATGCCTCCTCCGGCGTCGCCACCAGATCCAGGAACAATCCAAAGGCGTAAAAGTGCGAGCACAGCTCGTCGCTCGAGGTGTCCCCCTTCCATTCAAACCGGCCGTCCGCCGTGTCATGCCATTCCGCAGCATACCCTCCGGATCCATGCCCCGCCTGATGGCCCCGTTCTCCCTTGGCCCAGACCGATCGCGCCGGAAACCCGGCAATGCCGGTCATCGACTCCAGCCAGCGCAGGGCATGAAACGTGTTGGTCGCCTCGCGCCGCGCCGCGGGCTCCTTCGTCACCGCGTACCGGTAGGCCTGCGCCGCCAGATAGTTGCCCGTGTAACCACCGTCATTGTCGCTGATCTCCCGGACGTACTCCTTCAGCCCGGCATCCCACTCCAGTTTGTGCACAAACCCGAGCCGCTTCTGCCCCCACTCTTCCAGGTGCCGTTCGTAGTAAGCCGCCTTCTTCGCCAGCGTGTACGGTTCATACTCCAGAATCCCGAGGCCACGGTCCGTACCGAGATACACCGTCCGCCCCTCCACCGCGATGGCGTGAACGTGATCATCCTCAAGCCACCGCCTGCCCGCGAAATAGTCGAAGCGCCCGTCCACCCACCGAATCGCTCCCCGGGTCGTGCCGATCCAAAGATCGTTGGTGAACCCGCGCGCCAGGCAGACGGTGTCCTCAATTGGCAATCCCTGTTCCCCACGAAGCGTCGTCAGCGACATCCCCCGCAATACCCCCAGCCCACGGTCGGTCGCCAGATACAGCCCCGACCCCGCGCTCAACACATCCCGTATCGTCGTCGACGGCAACGATCCCCAGTCCCATGCCACATCCGCCGGAAAGCCATAGGCGTCCAACCCGCCAAACCTGCCAAAAGCAAACGTGGTCAACCGGCCGGGCCCCTGCACAAACAGCGACTCCTGGTGAGCCACCAGCCGGGTCACCGCGAACCGGGCCTTGTTCGTCGACCACGGTTCCATCGCGTCATCGGCCGAGATTCGGAAGAGTTCATTCCCCGACGCCACCACCGTGCTCCCGCGGAACTCCACCACGTCCGTCACCGGCCGCTTCACGATTTCCCGCCAGCCCGAGGCATCGCGCCGCAGCAGGCCGCCCGGGGTCACTGCCCAGAGCTTGCCGGACGCAGTGACCAACCGCTGCACCGGCACCGTCAACGCCGGGTCGGCTACCACCGCGCTGCCTTCCAGTCGCAGAAGTCCACTCCGCGTCCCCACGAACACCGCGCCTTCATGAATCGCCAACGCCTGGACCGGCGACGGGAGCGAAATCTTCCTCCCCGATTCCTGGAGGTACGGCGTGTCGGCAACGGCGCGGTCGGCGCGAAAGGTCCGCGGCAATTCGGCATGTGAAACGGCGGCGGCGAGAGCGAGAGCCAGGCCGAGGCCCCGGCAGCAAAATGCCGCGGCCTGACATCCATGAGTCATGTTCATGTGAATGTTTCTGATGCATGGGACTGTGAGGGACCCTCGCCGTGCCTGTCCAACCGTGTCTTGCGCGGGAATTGCCGCAGGTGCTTCAGCATTTCCCTATCGGCTCAACCTTACGCAATACCGTGAGAATAGGCCGGGTAGGGAAGACCGTGATGATCGTGGAGAGCCATCAAACACTGGAAAAACGAGGGTTTTGTTGGGTCGACAGTGAATTCACTCAGTCCGTCCCCGCGATAAGCACTGCCCTTCGGAAGTTGCGGGAAGACCCTGAGGGCTACTCCGTTCCGCATTTCGCCCCTACCCAATTGTCGAGCAGGAAAAGTTATGATCAGCTTCCAAGGTCAGCCGTGACGTGCGGTGCCGTTCCCGCGGCAACGCCGACTGGCAGGCCAACCAAGGAGGCCGTTGTATGCGTTCATCACGCAGTCCGTTGCACGAGAGACTTCGTGCCCTGGGCTGGTTTCAGTTTCAGAATCTGGTCGCAGCTGCTCTTCGAAAGAAGGGTTATCACGTGGAGCCCGTCCCCAGGCGGGCGGCTTTGTCGACTGGCATGGATCTCATTCTTCGCCGCGATGGGGAGACGGTCGCCGTTCGCTGTTCCCACGGCGCCGCCTCGCGTGTGGGCGTCCGCGTGCTGCGTCGGTTTGCCGAAGCGCGAATCCGCGCCGGCATCCCGGCCGGATTGCTGGTGTCCGCAGCCGGTTTTACGGACGAAGTGCACGAACAGGCGCGGGCTTATCAGACCACTCCCTGGGACCTTCCCGAGGTGACACGGGTGCTGGAGGACACGCTATCGCCCGAAGATCCCGCCCTGGTGACCTCCTTCCTGGATCAGCGGCGGCTGTGTCCCTATTGCGAGGAGGATGTCACCTCGTCCGCGCCCCGCTTGCACCCCAAGCCCGGCATCCATTGCCTCGGGTGCACCCACTTTCCGAAGTGCGTGTACACCCTGGGCATCTGGACGGAACACGAACGACTGCGTCGATTCCTGCTGGAGGCTTGTCCCGTCCACCCGGGGACTGGCTCTCTTGTGGTCTCGATCCAGCCCATGACGATGAAGATGGTTATTTGCCCGCGCGACGCCGCCGATTCGCGGACGCGATTCGAGCCGACCCACATGGTGTCGCTGCAGGATCCAGGCGCGGATCTCATCGGGCTCCGGCCTCCCTGGATTCCGCCGGAAAACCATTACGTCGGGGTGTTCTGCGATGTTCGTGATCCGCGCAGTCCCGAGGCACCACAGGAATCGACCATCCGTTCGGTGATTTCCTGGCTGCAACCCCGTTGTGGTCCGGGCTCCACGCATCGGTTTCTGGTGCATTGCCACGCGGGCGTGGGTCGTTCGCCCGCGGTCGGGTACGTGGCATGGGCCATTCACCTGGGCCCTGGCCGCGAGCAGGAAGCCTGGCAGCGCATGCTGGACTCCTGCATCAAACACTCCGTCATGCCCAACTCGCTGATCATCGGACATGCCGACAGCATCCTCGGACGGCAGGGAGCGCTGTGTGGTCCACTGAACCGCTGGAGCCTCGACCTTCCCTGGTCCCGTGCGTGGTGATCGGGCTTGAGTTAAGCCCTTGAATCCAGCGAACTCCCCCGCATGCCCGACTGGCTGGCAGTTGTCATTCTAGGAATTGTTGAGGGGGTCACGGAGTTTCTGCCCATTTCTTCCACGGGCCATCTCCTGCTCGTGGAGCACTGGCTTCCGATCCGTTCCGAGTTCATCCGATCCGACCTGTTCACCGTGGTCATCCAGCCGGGAGCGGTGGCCGCCGTCCTGGCTCTGTTCTGGCGGCGTCTGTTCGACCTGTTCCGCACCTGGCGCCAGCCCGAGTCCCGCGATTACCTGCTCAAGCTGACTCTGGCTTTCTTCATCACCGGCGTGGGAGGGCTCACCATCAAGAAACTCGGATTCGAACTTCCCGAAGACATCACCCCGGTGGCGCTGGCCACCTTGATCGGCGGGATCTTGTTCCTGGTGATTGAAGCCTGGCTGAAGTCTCGGCCTTCCGTGGTTGCCATAACCTGGGCCATGGCTGTCGCCATGGGCGTCGCCCAGATCCTCGCGGCCATCTTCCCGGGACTGTCACGCTCCGGGTCCACCATCCTGGTGGCGCTGGCGTTCGGCCTCGCCCGCCCGCAAGCCGCCGAGTTCTCCTTCCTTCTCGGCATCCCGACCCTGCTGGCCGCCGCCGCCAAGGAGAGTGTCGATGCCCTCCAGGATCCCCCGCCCTACCCCATCGATTGGACCATGGTGCTGCTCGGCGCGATGGTGTCCGCGGTGACGGCCTTCGTCGCAGTCAAGTGGCTGCTGCGCTACGTCCAGTCCCACACCTTCAACGCGTTCGGCATTTATCGCATCGTCCTGGGTTCCGTCATCCTGCTCGCCCGCTGGTTTTGACCGGCTCGCGGCGGCTTGGCTCCAGAATCGCCCGCAGCCGATGCTCCACCTCCGCCAGCCGTTCCTTAACCGTCACGGTGCCGCCACCCGTCTCCCGCACATAGAACGTGTCGACCGCCGCGCCCTTCTCCGTGTTGATCCGCGCGAAGTCCACCTCCAAACCCAGATCCGCCAGCGTCCGGGTCACGTCGTACAACAACCCCACATGATCCTCCGCCTGCACCTCGATCACTGTGTGGCCACGGACAATCTCGTTGTCGAACTGGATGCGCATCGGGATCTTTTCGTACGCCGCAGGCCGGTAAATGGGGGCGTTGCGCGGACGCCGCGCCGTGAGTGTCTCAAAATCGATTTCCTCGCCCTGGAGCGACTTGGACAGCAGTTCCTCAAAACGCTCGCGGGCCTCGCGTCCCGGCGGCCGCCCTGTTTGAGGGTCGTTCACAAACAAGGTGTCGAACACCGGCCCGTCCGGGCGTGAAAAAATTCGTGCCCCGAGAATGTTGAGGTTGGCGGCCGATAATGCGCCGGCGATGCGGCTGAACAGTCTTGGCCGATCCCAGGTGCACACTTTCACCGCCGAATAGCCGCGATCCGGCTCGGCATGCCAGGACACCACCGGCTCAAGGGCGCGGTTCTCGACCACGATCTGGTTCCACATGAACCGGTGGGCCAGAGCAATGTCGGCAGCAATCTCGCGCGGGGTATGAACCACGAAGTAGCGCTCCGGCAGATTCGCAAAGTGCGAGTCGATCTCCTCGGCATGAAACGTGCGCGGCAAAATGCGCCGAACTTCCGTCCGCAGATGCTTGCGCTGCTGCTCGACCACCTGCCGGAACTCGTCGCCTCCGGCCAGCGTTTGTTCCGTCCTCCGGTGCAGGGTCCACAGCAGGGATTCCTTGAACTGGGTCCACAGACTTTCACTGGTTCCCATCGAATCCGCGAAGGTGTGCAGTGTCAGAAGATTCAGGTGCTCGGGCGTCTGAACCTTGGCCGCGAAGTCACGGATGACCTCCGGATCGTCGAGATCGAGCTTCTGTGAAAGCCTCACCATCAGGAGATGGTGGCGGACGAGGAAACCCACCGTGGAAGCCGCCGGCGGCGGCAGCCGAAGCCTCCGGGTCTGCGAGGCCGCCACGCGCGTGCTCTCCACCGCGTGATCCTGGGTGTCGTCCGCCTTCCCCGCGTCGTGCAGCAGCAGGGCCAGATACAGCACGTAGGGACGATCCAGCGACCGGAACAACTCCAGGTAATTGCTGAAGGGCGGCGCCTTCGAATCCCAGATCCGATCCAGCATTTCCAGACACACCAGGGTGTGTTCGTCCGCCGTGTAGAGATGAAAGAACTCGTGCTGCACCTTGCAGGTCAGCGCATGAAACGCCGGGATGTACTTCCCGAGAAATCCCGTCTCGTGCATCGCCCGCAAAATCCGCGCCACGTTGCCACGCTGGTTGATGATCTCCAGAAACGTCTCGTGCACGTGCGGGTCCGCCAGAAACGACCGCTCCACCAGGGCCAGATTCTGGCGGATCAAATCCTCCAGGTCGGGATGCAGCTGAAGCCCGCGCTGTTGCGCCAGCAAAAAGGCCCGCATCAGACGGCGCGGTTGGTCCCGGAAAATTCGGGGAGCACTCGCCTGCAATTCGCCATCCGCAATCTTGAAGCCATCGACCACCGTGTCGCGGAACGGCGTCGCGCGCTTGATCAGGTGCCCCAGCCGCCGGAGCCGACCCGGCGGCCGCAACGCCAGACGACGCTCCAGGTTGCGCGTGATGAGGTGGAGGTTCCGCACGTGCCGGTAGAACACCCCCATGAACTTGCTGACCCGACGCCCCAGCGACCGATCCGAATAACCCAGGTTCAAGGCCACCGCCGGCTGAATGGCCCGGGTCAGGACGTCGTTCCTGCGGTCCTGCTGGTAGTGCATCTCGTTCCGGACTTGCAGCAGGAAATCGTAGGCCTGCTCGAGCAGCTTCGAGTCGGACTCGCTGAGTTTCCCCAGTTGAACGAGGTCGTGGATGCCCTCCACCCCGTGTTTCACCCGCGCCATCCAGGTCAGACTTTGAAAGTCACGGGTGCCGCCGCACCCGCTCTTCACGTTCGGTTCCAGCAGGCAAAAGCTATGGCCCCACTTCGCCCGGCGTTGCTCCTGATCCTTCAACCGATCCTCGATGTAGGCATCTTCGTGGCCTTGCAGGCACCGATCCTTCAAAAGGATCCGCATCTGCTCGAACAGACGCGCATCGCCCCACACCAACCGCGCCTCCAACAGCGCGGTCTTCGACTGCATGTTCTTCCGCGCCTCGCGGATGCAGTCATCGAGATCCCGCACCAACGGATGGCATTCGAGCCCGATTTCCCAGGAGAGGGGCACGAACTTCTCCATCAATCCCTTCAGCACCGGACTCACCTCCCCCGCGCGTCGGTCGTGGAGCAGCATGAGGTCGATGTCACTGTGCGGACTCAGCTCCGCCCGCCCATAGCCACCCAGGGCAATCAACGCCAAAGATTCCGTCTCCTGTCCCTTCTTGGGCTTCGTGGCCAGGGCCTTCAGGTAACCGTCGAAGATCCGCACCAGCATCAGGTCCATCATGCCCGCCCGCGCCCGGCACACCTCGCGCCCGCCGGCACCACCGCGGTGAAGGATCCGAATGCGCTGGGTTTCCACCTTGAGGAACCTTCGAAACACATCCGCGAATTCACACGGCAGACGCCCCGCCGGAATTTCCAGCCGCGCCTTGGCGCTCGCCGCCACCTTGTCAGTCCATCGAGACACGGGTCGGCAGACTACCGAGCCACCCCCCGGCTTGGCGAGCGGCCCGATGGAGCCCGCCCGCCCTCCGCCCTCCGCCCTCCGCCCTCTGTCCTCTGTCCTCTGTCTTCTGTCTTCCGTGATCCGTCCTCCTCCGCCGTCCCCACCACTGCCTCTTGCCCAAGGTCTGCTGTTACTTTCGGCGCAGCGCCGGGGATACCCTCATGACGATGGACGACGCCACGCTCCTGCGGGAATACACCGCTGGCCGATCGGAGGGTGCTTTCACTCAACTGGTGAAGCGTCACGTGGACGGGAGTCATCCATGCCACCAGTGTCCTGCCTCAAAGCACCACCGATGCGGCTTCGCGCCGGGCAAATGAGCGGGTGGACGAGTACCGCATGTTTTCCTCCTGGCGGACGCCGGAGGAACTGGTGTTCCTCGTCCGGCAGCTTTCCACCGACGCCAACCCGGTGGCCGAAGGATTTCTACGGGGAATCGCTGAAAAGGACCCTGAATTGGCGGCCCGATTACGCCGGGCGGCCGCCGGTTCCGGTCGGTAGGCCCCCCTTCGCAGATCGTCTGTCCCCCTGTTGTGCTCCCGGGCCTCCGTAGCGGCGGGCGTCTCGCCTGCCGTAGAGGGGGGCGTCTCGCCCCCCGGATTCCCGGAAGGCTCCCCCAACCAGGAATGTCCTCCAGTTGCCTGTCCCTCTGTCGTGTTCTCGAGTTTCCGAGGATTCACAACCCCGACGGGGTTGCGGCGGGCGGGCGCAACCCCGTCGGGGTTGGTCGAAATACCCCACCCCACCCGGGGTAGCTCGTGCCTCGCAACCCCGGGCTTTGGGTCGCAATCCCTTCGGGATTGGAATCCGCCGATACTCTCACCCTGGTTCGTAGGCCGTGAGCTGGTCATTTCGGGCCATGAACGTCCTCCAGTTGCCTGTCCCTTTGTTGAGGCAGACCTGCTCCACCAAATTGCCTGTCCCTCTGTTGCCTCCCCCGGCCTCCCCGGAACCGACCCTCCGTAGCGGCGGGCGTCTCGCCTGCCGTAGAGGGGGGCCTCTCGCTCCCCGGATTTCCCAGCGTTCATCGTTTGTGGGCTAGGAACGTCCACCAGTTACCTGTCCCCCTGTGCTGATTGGCTGACTCAGCCAGATTGCCTGTCCCTCTGTTGTCGTCCCCTCGGACCTCCGTCATCCGTCATCTGTCATCCGTTGCCCGCCGTCCACCTTGCCGCATGGCTCCGTTCCCGTGTTGCCGCGTTTATGGATACCCATCATGCTGGCCACGTGAAAACGACGGTGGATATTCCGGAGCCGCTCTATAGGCGGGCCAAGATTCGTGCGGTCGAGGAGGGCACCACACTGAAAGAGATTCTTCTCACCGCACTCACGCAGCATCTCGATGGTGCATCCGCCGAGCGGTCCGGTCCGCGTCCGTCCCGGTGGGAATCGCGGGTGCTGACGCCGGAGTACCAAGCGGCCATGAAGGCGCACGCCTACCGGCCCCAGGACGCAGCGGCGGATATCACGTCTCTGATCGCGGAGGATCGTGATGCACGGTGAGACACCGTTCTTCGACACCTGCTATCTGGTGCGGTTGTACCTGGAGGATCACGGCTTTGAAGCGGTCCGCCATCTCGCCGGTCAGGCTTCCGTGGTCGCAGCCACCTGGCATGCGCAGGCCGAAGTTGCCACCGCTTTCCATCGGGCCTATCGCGAACGCGGCATCCCGGACGAGGCGTATTCCGGCTTGTTGGCGCAGTTTGCCGCGGACCGGAATGCGAGCCTGTTCGCCTGGCAACCGCTTAATGAGGCCGTGCTCGGTCGTTTGGAAAAGGTGCTCCGATCCGCGCCGAAGCACGTTTATCTGAGGACGGCGGACGCGTTGCACCTCGCCTGTGCCGCCGAACACGGTTTCACCGAGGCATACTCCAACGATCGTCACTTCCTCGCCGCCGCCCCGCTTTTCGGCATCCGTGGGATCGATGTGGTGCCCCCGATCTGAAGAAGCGCGCGAAAGGCGACGCGGGCAAGGTGACGATGGCGCGGCGGTTGCCGGCGGAGACGGTGATGACGGTGACGTGGATTGCAGAGCGATTGAGTCGGGGCAGCCGGAAGGACGCGAACCTGGTGCTATGGCTGGCGGCGGGGTCAAGGCGAGTGGGCAATACCCAGAACTGATAACCCCTATTATGACAACCACGCTGACGGTGCGTTTGCCGGCCACGCTCGCGCGGGAGTTCAAAGCCAAGGCTAAGGCCGCCAAAACCAGTCCGAGCGCCGTGTTGCGGCAGGCCGCGACGGAATTCGTCCGCCGACAAAAGCCTGCGTCCAATGCGATGCAGGAACACATCGACGCCCATGCCGGCACATGGGATGGACATGTCTCCGGGAGGGAACTCCTCCGGAGGACACGTCCATGATCCTGGTGGACACATCCGTGCTCGTAGCCTGGATGGACGCGGCGCACCCCATCACAATGACCCGATTGCTTTCCGTCTGGGATTGTGGGCGCCGTTTCCGGGCTGGTACGACTGGCGTCCATGCGAACAAAGGATGGGCGGCGGCGGGACCGGAGGGGGTGGCTCCTGGCGATCGTGTTCTGCCTGGTTCTGGGGGGGTCCCTTGGAGCGACCGCGATGCTCAAGGACCCGGCACCGAGGAGGATTCCGCCGGGCGAGACGCCCGGCTCTACGGCAGGCGAGACGCCCGCCGCTACGGACCGAGAATTTGCCGAGGGCCCGGCTGTGGGCGGCGCGCGGAGCGCCCTTCCCGACACGGGTTTTAAATTCATCGACACCGGCTTCGAGAACGCGTCGCCGCTCTGGTATGAACCGGCCGAGGACGGGGCCATCCTCGTTCACCTGATCTACGACCATGAGCGGTCGTCGAAGAACCGTGCGGCGGGCCACATCCACTTCCGGTTGCACGCGAAGGCGGGCTCCCGCCAGACCCTGGAGTTCAAGAACCTCGACAACGTCTGGAACGGGCAGCCGGGATCGGTGGCGCGGGAGTTGAAGGCTTTGGTGGTGTCGGCGGACGGGAGGGAATGGCGGTCGGTGCCGACGCAGGCGTTGCCGGAGAACCGGATCCGGCTGTCGATCGAGATGCCGGGACCGCAGTTGTTCATCGCGCGGGTGGAACCGTACCGGATCAGCGACCTCGATTCGCTGCTGACGAGGATCCGCCGATCCCGCCAGGTGAAGATCACGACGATCGGGGAGACCGTCGAAGGCCGGTTGTTGGAGATAGTCCGGATCGGGAACCCGCGGGCGCCATTCCAGGTTTTCGTGCGGGCGCGGGCGCACCCGTGGGAATCGGGAGGCAACTGGGTGGTGGAAGGGCTGGTGGACCGACTGCTGGCCGGGGATGCGGAATCGAAGCGCTACCTCCGTCGGTACTGCGTTCACATTCTGCCGATGGCGAACAAGGACGGGGTGGCGCTGGGACGGACGCGGTTCAACCTGCGGGGACGGGATCTCAATCGGAATTGGGACCAACCGGCAGATTCTGAGTTGGCACCCGAGAATGCGGCGTTGGAACGTTGGCTGGAGGGGATGATTCGGGCGGGGCACAAGCCGGACCTGGCGCTGGAATTGCACAACGACGGGAACGGGATGCTGCACATCAGCCGGCCGCCGGTGCCGCGGTTGGCGGAGCACCTGAGGAGGATGGAGACCTTCGAGGCGTTGCTTCGGAAGCGCACGTGGTTCACGGAAGGCAGCACGAAGGAGTCCTTCCGCAACAGCGGCACGCTGGGCGACGGCTGGCTGGAGCGCTTCGACGTCGATGCACTGGTGCATGAGTTCAACTGCAACTGGATCGCCGGCCTTCAGACGGCGCCGCTGGCGAGGCACTGGAAGGAATACGGCGCGAATCTGGCTCTGGTGTTGGAAGAGTACTTCAGATGAAGGGTTGAGTTAGGATGGGGTGCCGGCTCACGGGTGGTTTCGGCGGTATTACCGACCGGACCGGCCCACGACCGCCGGCAGTTCGCTCCTGACGGAGCTCGGGAGGTTCAAGGCATAGCGAAGCTATAAACAGGCCGGCCCTACGGGCCCGGGGATGCCGAGAGTGTGATCGGAAGGCCCGGCGCGTTGGGTCTTTCCGCCCCAAGCCCCGTCTGGGGCGACCTGATTATAGCGCGGCCGCATCAGGGTCCTGCAGCAGCTCCGTAGGAGCGGCCTGTTCGGAGGACGAGCGCGCGCCTCGAGTCGGGGTGCGTTCGGCCAACCCGTTCAAAGCATCGACAAACCCTACGGAATTCATGGACCCGGTTCGTCATTCTTGACACATCGAGCTTACACTGGTGAGCAAAGACATCCCGCCCCAAGGCCCCGCATCCACCCACTCCATGAATGCACCATTTTTTGGATTACCACTGAGATCTGCGCAGCCTGTGTTGTCGGCGTTCCGACTGGCAGCCTGCCTGATGGTCCTTGGCACAGCTCGCGTCTCTGGTGCACCCGCCGAAGCGGATCGTGGTTTCCAAACGGAGCTTACCGACCCGGTGTCCTTCCAGGCTTTCAACGGCGTGGGTGTCGATGCCGAAGGCCGGGTGACCGTGGCCGTCATGGAATACGCTCCGTCGTTTCCTGGACCGAGGGCCTCACCGGGTTCTGGTCGATGGTCGCTTAGACGAGACTTTCGCGCCTGCCGAGGGATGGGCGGAACTGGGGGTGGAGGCGGTCGTCCCGGGGCCGGGCGGCTCGGTGTATCTGATTGGGATGATCCGTCCGCGGACGACCAACGACTTGGTCCGGATCGCACGCACGCTGCCTGATGGGAAGGTGGATGAAGCGTTCCGGTATGCCGGCGATTGGGTGTACTCGGCCTGGGTGGCCAGCCCTGATGGAGGGGTCTTTGTGGTCACCCAGAGCCTTAAGTCGAGCCTGGCGACGACGGTCATGGAGGTGCTTCGACTGCAGCCGAACGGGACGCCGGACCCTGCATTCAAGGTGGAGGTGAGCGGGCGAAACAATGTCATCAGCTCCGGCGTCTACAACCCTCCCTACATTTTCTCGATGGCGCGGCAGGTGGATGGACGTTTGCTGCTGGCCGGGAAGTTCGATCGGGTGAATGGCGTCGCTCGCAGGAATGTGGCGCGCCTCGAGCCTGATGGTTCCCTGGACGGGAGCTTCGACCCGGGTGCGGGACCGGCATTGTCGAGCGACAGTTCCAGCTTTGGGTATCCGGTCCAGGGCATGACCCTCGGTCCAGACGGCGGCATCTATGTGGCGGGCCAGTTGGACCGCTATAACGGGCGGGTGTATCGGATGGTAGTCCGGCTGCGGGGGGATCCGGTGCCGCGACTCCGAGTCGGATGGTCTGCCGGGGCGGTGGAGGCTTCGTGGATCGGGCATCCGGGCGCGAGGGTTGAGGTTGAGTCCTCACCCGACCTGAGCCAATGGAACCTCTATCACTCGTTCACAAACGACGAGGCAGTGGTGAGATTGCCGCGTCCGACCGGCGAGACCGTCTTCCTGAGGGCACGGTGGAGGTAAGGAGGGACGAATGGGTCAGGAATCGTCAATGGCGTCCGGTTTTGTCCCCCATCGAGCCGTGGGCTGACCGCTCCGCCGCCTTCGTTGCCTCACTCCTCGAGCAGGGTCGTCGAGGCTTCCTGGAAGCGCAGCGTAATCGAATGTCGTGACTTGACCCCGGCGTGGACGCGTTCTGATCGTCTGGGCGATCGCCGCGTCGGCGATCCAATCGAATCCCGAGGACCATTCGTTGGATCATCGCAAAATGGTCCGGACCATTTTACGATCACCACGCAATTGGTTCTGAAAGGGGTCAGTTCTGACGATTGATCACTGACGGTGGTCGGTCACGAGCGGGTGCCGTCGGATCAACACATCGTCGGTCCCCCAGTTGAACTTCCCAACGTGGCCGTTTTTGTAGCCCCTGAGGGGCTGGAAATACGGTTCAATGACTCACGCATGGCTGTCGCCACGGGTTTTCGTTCTTTGGGCCTTCCGAGCATTCCTCGGAACCGAGCGTCCGTAGCGGCGGGCGTCCCGCCTGCCGTAGAGGGGGGCGTCTCGCCCCCCGGAATCACCCTGGGTCACGGGCTGTGAAAGCAGGGTCGTTCCGAGCCAACGAGTCAGATGAAATCGATGGAGTGCACGCCAAGACGCTGAGACGCCAAGACATGCCCTGAACAATAGGAGGCGGGAACCTCCGCCAACCCGCACCTTCTGGTTAGCGATTCTTTCTGGGCGCGAGCCTCGTTCTCGGACGGTCCTTCTTGGCGTCTTGGCGTCTCCGCGTGAGATCCAACTGAATCGGTCCGGTCGACCGGGCTCTCCACGGCTTGCAAATTCATCCGAGGGCGCCGGTGTCACGGTTTCCCCGTGACCCAAGTCACCGCATTCAGGAGGAGGGTCTTGTACGCCTCCAGGCTGTGGGCCCGGCCGTCGTGACCCAGGGTGATCGCCGCAATACGGGTCTTCGGATGGTTCACGGTGAACACTTGCGGGAATGCTTTGTTCTTGGCCGCCGACTGCGCCGTGGCCAACACCGTGATGGGAGTTCCACCCGTCGCGGTTTCGAACCAATACAGTTCGTCGACGATTTTGAAGGACGCGGGAACGTCCTTCATCAGCGGATGGTCGGCCGCCGTCACCTTGACCTCGAATTCACCCAGGGAATCGTGGCCGCGGGATCCACCGCCCGCGAGCTCGCGGTTGAATTCCGGCCAGTTGGGCCAGTTGTACCAGACGCCCGGATGGAGCAGCACGATGCCCTTGCCAGCCTCGGCGTGGGCGAAGATTGCCTGTCGAACCGCCGCGTCCGGAAACGACTTGTTGGCGCTGATCAGCAGAACGTCCGCGGAACGCACGGTTTCCACCGAGAGATCGGGGGGCTCGAAGTAGGCCGCCGTCATGCGGCCCGTTCCGTTCAACAAGGCAACATCGGCGAGGTTGAACCAGCGATTGTAGTCATGGGACGCCCCACCGCCGATGAGCAGGACCTTCAGGCCGGAACCCCACTTCACCACCGGTTTCGGGGCGGGGGCAGCTGCCGGCGCGTTCGCTGCCGCGGCCGGCGTGGCGGAAGGTTCGCCGAGTTCCGCGGTCACCGACACAAAGGTCGGCGCCACGTCCGTGGCGTAGCTGGCCAGCACCACCTTCTCCACCGGGCCCTTCTTGGAGAGCGGGCGGTTGAAATAGCGCAGTTGGCGACCCTGCATCAGGAGCTTGTCGAGGTCTTGAAGGGCCTCGGATCCGGGCACGTCGATTTTGGCGATGTAATCGGCGATCTCCACGCCGTTGCGCAGGACGAATTCCTCGGTCGCACCGCCCGCGTAATGCACCACCACGCGTGCGACGGGTTGGTCTTTTTCTCCCAACGGATGTCCCCACCCGGCGACTCCTCCCAGGAAGTGGAGGCGGGACGCCTGAAGGCCGACTTTGATTTCGACCTCTTTCGGATACGTCCGGGACATGCCCGCGCCGCCCTGAAGCACCACCACATTGTTGCCGGTTGGCGTCCGCGCCGGATTGACGATGTCGAAGGGAATGCCCCGGTGCTGGATCGTGCCCCACTTGCGGAAACGCAGGGATTCGTCGCGCGATTCCGCGGTCATGTAGATGCCACGGGTCGTGTTCGCCGTGAACGCCGTCGACATGTCCAGAATCCGGTACTTGAGGTCGTCGGCGCAGAGGTAGGTCAGCATGTCGCGCAACCCCTCGGTGCCGAGTTGCTCAAAACCCTCCGGCATGAGCGAACGGCCGGTGGAGACTCGGGACAGGATGTTATCCTTCCGGATCTCCGTCTCGGCGGTCTGATTGCGCAGGACCACCACGCTGTTGTTCTCGCGCAGGATGATGCCGTCGTAGGTCATGTCGTCCTTGGTCTCGATCGACACGGCGATGAAGTTCGGTTCCACCACCCGATTTGGATCGAGGATGTGAATGAGCAAATCCTCGGGCCCATGCGCGCCCATGCCCGTGAGGTTCGGAGCGAACTCGGCGCCTTCGTTCTTGTACTTGTGACAGACGGCGCAGTTCTGGGTGTAGAGCTTCGCGCCGTTGGCCGCGTTGCCGGGCTTCACCACTTCCGCCCGAAGCTGGGCGATCAGCGTTTCCTTTTCCTTCTGCTCCGGGCCTTTCAGGTCGTCGATGACCGTCGCCGCCCGGCTCGCCACGGCTTTGTCGGCGTGGGTGCGGAGGCGATGCAGGTTCGCGGGTCCGAGCAGGCGCGGGTCGATCTTGCGGTCTGCCAGGGCCTGAACCGTGGCCGCCGACCAGTCGGCTCGCTTGAGCAACTGACCAAAGGCGAACTCGCGCAGGTCGAAGTCGAGGGAGGGAAGCGCCGCGAGCATAGCCTGCCCAGCGCCGGGATCGCCGGTGTTGCCAAGAGCTTCGATCACCCGACGTTTCAGGGCGGGACTGCCGTCATCGCCGATCATCGTCGCAACGGCCGGAACAATGGAGGCATCCAGCTTGCGCACCCCCAGCAGGTTGAGGGCGATCTGGCCGCGGTCCTCATCGGAGAGCGAACGGTTGACGAGTTGTGTCGCGGTGCGGGCAATCGCCGACTTCGCGGCGTCACCGACTTGTCCGGCGAGCTCCCAGCGCGCCACGAACGGAAGCGCCGCGCCGGCGGTGGTCTCCGACGCCAGCAGCTGTTTCATGGCACCACCCAGCGTCGCGTCCGCGGCGGGTCGGACGTCGGCCTTCAGGGAGGCTGCCAAGGCGCCGAGGGCGGAGGCTTTCAGGGCATCGACCGCGGCCGGTCGGCCGGCAATGGCCAGCACAGCGGCACGGGCCAAGGCTGGATCGTTGCGATTCCCGATCTGCCGGGCGAGTTGAGGGATCAAGGTGGCCACGAACGCGGGGTCCGACGCGGCGAACGCGGCTTCCAAGTAGAGCAGTGGATCCGAAGCGGTAGCGGACAGCGCAGCGGTTTCCAGATAACGATCCTTCAACGTCGGCCAGGCTTCCACCACGAGGTCGGCGACTTCCCGGGTCGGGGAAAGGTTGCCCAGAGCGATGAATGACTGGAGCCGCACCCGCGGATTGCTGTCGTTGATGAGGGCGCGGATCAGGTCGGCCGGGGCTTCTTCGCCCTGGGGACCGCGCTCGGCGGCGGCGCGGACGCCGTTCTTGCGCACGACGGGATTCTCGTCGGTGATGGCGGCCACGATGACGTCGCCCTGGAGTTCACCCAGGTTTTGGAGGACCCAGAGTGCGTGGATGCGGCCGTAGGTGGTCTTGGCGTTGACCGTGCGGGTTTGCAGGGCTTCCAGCACATTGCGACCGGCGCCCTCGCTGAGCAGGCGGTTGGCGCTCATGCGCACCCAGCCGTTGGGATGATCCAGCATGTCGACCAGGCGGGCGGGCTTCTTCGGGTCGAGTTCGAAGGCGGGGAGGGTGGTGGCCTGCTTGTGTTGGATGCGCCACAGGCGGGTGAATTTGTGATCGCGATCGGGACGGGCGGCGGCGTTGCGGGCGCCGTGGGCGGGACCGCGCGTGTCGTTGTGCACGGCGATCTGGTTGTAGAAGTCGACCACGTACAGGGCGCCATCCGGGCCCACGTGACTGTGGATCGGCTTGAACCAGTAGTCCGTGCTCATGAAGAAGTGTGTGTCCTTGCGACTCTCCTCACGACGGCCCTGGTAGGTGACGCCGGAGGGATCCAGAAACTCGTGGTGGGTCAGCCAGACCGTGGGTTCGTGCAGGAAGAACGACCAGGAAGGGCCGTTCCATTTGCCGGGCCACGCGCCACCGTCGTAGATGGTCGAGCCGGAGGCGGCGGTCCAGGCGCCCACCCAGTCGATTTGCACGTAGGGCTGGCGGGTTTCGCGCCGGGGCGGGAAGACCTTGTTTTCTTCCATGATGGATTTTGCGGCCCGAACGCCCGGGACACCGGCCCGGCTGATGGCCTTCTCGGGCATGACCACGTGCAGGATGGGTTCACCGCAGGTCGCGGTGGTGAAGAAGACCTCGCCGTCGGGCGCGATTTCGCAGCCCCAGGTGTTGCACGAACCGGCCGCCACTTGTTCGAGGGCGGAACCGTCCGGACGGAAGCGGTAAATGCCGGCGCTGATGCGACCGAACGCCTTCGAGCCGTCACCGGACTTCAAGTCGCCCGAGCTGTAACCGACCGAGCCGTAGACCCAGCCGTCCGGGCCCCACTTCAAATTGCTGGTGACCGCGTGGGTGTCGAAGGTGCCCCAACCGGTGAACAGAACTTCGGTCTTATCCGCCTTGCCGTCGCCGTTCGTGTCGCGAATCCAGAGCGTCTCCGGTGCCTGCGAAACAATCACGCCGTCCTTGTAGAACACCATCGAGGTCGGCAGCTCCAGGCCGTCGGCGAACACCGTCCGTTTGTCCATCACCCCGTCGTTGTCGGTGTCTTCCAACATCGACACCCGATCCCGGGCCGGTCGCGGTTCCTTTTGTCCCACCGGATACTTTTCCGGATCGCGCGTGCGCCAGGGAGTGATCTTGGCGTCGTTCTTGTTGATGTCCCGGCCGTTGGGGTACTCGGGGGTTTCGACGACCCACAGACGACCGCGCGCGTCCCAATCCAGCGACATGATCTTCTGCGCGACGTTTTCGTCGGCGGCCAGCGTGACGTTGAATTCCGGATGCAGCTGCAAGGTCTTCAGTTGTTCCTTGGCGGGCAGCGGACCGCCGGGCGGGTAGCGAAGGGAAGCGAGTTCGTCGGGCTTGCACCACTGGTCGATGTTCGACTGCTTGCCGACCCAGGCGAGGGCGCGCAAGAGGACGGTTCGGTACTGAGGCGTCTTGAAGACGTCGAATTCGTGCCCCGGCAGGCTGACCACGGCCCGGTACGGCGTTGTGCCGCCGGCCCAGGTCTTTTCATAGGTCCAGATCTGGGGCGCGATGATGTGGACGTTGTGGAAGCTGGTGGCCAGCACCCCGATGTCCGGGGCGAGGTCCAAGTCATAGTAGATCTCGTCCTTCCAATCGAAGTTCGACAGGCCCTGGGTGATGGGATGGTTGTCGTCGACCCAGTACACCCCGACGTCGCCTTCCAGCCATTTGGTGGCTTTTTCGCGGGCGAGGGTGGCGTCCGGCCAACGCCAGGCGCCGCCGATGACTTTCTTGGTCCATTCATGCTGGTCGCCACTGACGACGCCGTCGTGCAGCACCAGGACGCCGCCGCCGCGGGCGAGGAACTTTTCGAACTGGGTGCGTTGTTCGCCGGTGATCTTCATGCCGTCGGCGGCATAGATGATCACGACGTCGGAAGCTTCCAGCTGGGCGGAAGAAGGAAACTCCATGGCGCCGTCGACCTTCAGACCGCGTTCCCCGAGCAACTGGGTCCATTCGCCGAGGAAGCGCGGGTGGTCGTGTTGATTGGGGCCGTGAGTCTTGATGCCGCCGCGGATGAAAACGCGCAGCGGATCGGCGGCAGCGGCGGGCAGGAGCGCGCTGAGCGACACGAGGGCCACAAGCAGGGCCCGGAACAGGGTTGGGTTCATGTTGAGAATGGAGGGATGCTTGGCGGTGGGAGAATCGATGCGTTCACGTGCAATCTGGCAGGCCTCGCTTGGCCCGCAATGACGCCCAGGGTTCCTGGGTGGAGACGTCCACAATGCCGGGTTCCGGGGCATTGGCCGGGGAGAGAATCGCGAGAAACACGAGCCGCTCGCGGAAGGGATTGTAGGTGCCGTGAACCTCGCCCTTCTGGACCAGCACCATTTCGCCGGGTCCCAGAATACGGTACTCGCCGTTGATCCACTGCTCGGCCCGCCCGCTGAGGATGTAGATGATCTCCTCGCGGGTAGGGTGCGTGTGGAACGGATGGCACCGGCCAGCCTCCATGTTGGCGCGCACCATCAGGAGTTCCCGATTGGGCACCACATCGGAGCGGCTCAGCCATTCCTCCACCGTCCACGGCGAGACGACGTCGATCTTTTCGGCGGCGGTAACGAAGCGTCGGTCCTCAGGAGCGGGCGGATTCATGGCGTTGGAAAGGTTCCTTGGCAGCGGTCGAAGCGAAACTCCGGTTCCGTTCAGTTCACGCGCGCGGCTTTTTCGCGGCACCCTTGGCCTTGGGCTTCGTCTTGGTCTTGGTCAGGGAGGCTGCCGCGGGAGCGGACAACGCCTTGAAGCGGCGGGTGAGGTCGATGAGCGATTGCTCGACGCCCATGCGCTCCAGGCTGGAGGCGCCGACGAAGCCCACCACATCGGTGGCCTTCATGATGCGGTCGGCGTCTTCCGGGGTGTTGATCGGACCGCCATGGGCCAGGAAGAAGAGGTCCTTCCGCACGCGCCGGGCGGCATCGATGATGGCGCGGGTGCGTTCGATCGCGAAATCCCAGGTGACCACGGCCTTGGAGACGCCGATGGAACCGCCGACCGTGGTGCCGACGTGGGCGATGATGGCATCGGCGCCGGCCTTGGCCATTTCGACCGCCTCTTCGGGCGAGCCGACATACACGATGGAGAAAAGGTCCATGCGACGGGCCAGGGCCACCATTTCGTACTCCTTCTTCACGCTCATGCCGGTTTCCTCAAGCACGCCGCGGAAGTGGCCATCGACGATGGTGTGGGTGGGGAAGTTGTTGACCCCGCTGAAGCCCATCTCCTTCACCTGGAGCAACCAGTGCCACATGCGCCGGCGCGGATCGGTGGCGTGGACACCGCAGATGACGGGGACCTCCTCGACCACGGGCAGCACTTCGTATTCGCCGATCTCCATGGCGATGGCGTTGGCGTCGCCGTAGGCCATCATGCCGCAGGTGGAGCCGTGGCCCATCATGCGAAACCGGCCGGAGTTATAGATGATGATGAGATCCGCGCCACCGCGCTCGATGAATTTGGCACTGATGCCGGTGCCGGCGCCGGCGGCGATGATGGCGTTGCCGCCGCGCAAGGTGGCGCGCAAACGGTCGATGACTTCTTTGCGGGTATAGGGGTTACCCTTGCCGGTCCAGGGATTGGGCATAGCGGATAGGAATGTGTTGGCCTCGGGGGCGAAGAGGTTCTAATCCAAGCCCGATCCCGCCGTCAGTAGCGAACCATGCCTGAGTCCCTCGAAAACCTATCGGAAACCCACATCATGGGTCCCCGAAACCGCCTGTGGGCGGTGCGGGCGACGGTGGATGACCGCCGTCCATTCCTCGCGGATTCGCCGATCTGCCACGGATTGAGCCGGTATCACATGGCGCACTTGGGGGTTCAAGAAGCCGCGCATCCGTACCGAATCGTTCGCACCCACCAGAGTGGAACCTTCTTCATGGCCTGCGTCGGAGGCGAAGGCCGCGTGCTCGCCGATGGCCGCTGGGAAGCCGTCACGGCCGGCACCGCTTGTCTG
This sequence comes from Verrucomicrobiota bacterium, assembly GCA_963205105.1. GTDB lineage: Bacteria > Verrucomicrobiota > Verrucomicrobiia > Limisphaerales > CAIMTB01 > CAIMTB01. Next base: position 37,338 of record CAUJJW010000246.1, read on the forward strand.
CTCCTCCCCCACATGCTCAACGCCTTCCGCGCCCTTCCCGGACGGACCTGGGAGTTCTGTTGGATTCGGTACCAGGAATCCGCCTCCCGCCAACCGCTGGTCCCCGCCAGCTCACCACGCCTCGCGCGCTTTGAAGGCGAACCCCTGCGTCATGCCATTCTCGGGCTCCACCATGAATGCGCGAAGGATCCCGCCCCCGAAGCCGTCGACCACTGGCTCGACCTCATCCAATCCTATGTGCTCCGTTTCGTGCGCCCCTGGCAGAGCGACAGCCGCCTCGCCCAGCTTTGGGAGGAGGTCGCGGCGAAGCTCTCCGAGGAGTGGAGCCTCGACGAACTCGCCCGCCGCGCCCACGTCTCCGGCGAACATCTCCGCCGCCTCTGCCAACGGGAGCTCGGTCGGAGTCCGATGCAGCACGTCACCTTCCTCCGCATGCGACGAGCCGCCGAACTGCTCGCCACCACCCACCTCAAGATCGAGATCATCGCCTCCGAGGTCGGTTATCAAAACCCGTTCGTGTTCTCCACCTCGTTCAAGAAATGGACCGGATGGCGTCCCTCGGACTACCCGGGCCGCCGCAGCCGCACACCGCCCAAGGTGCATTCCGGATAGGAGATAGTGGGCATGCCGGCTGGACATGGCGCGCGCCGGACGCTTGATTCTACAGGTTCCCCGCAAGAATCGCCCATCGATCCCCCGCCACGCCCATGAACCATCCCCCATCCCCGCCCCGTCTTCCGCACCGCTCCCGTCATGGCACCCGTGGTTTCACCCTGATCGAGCTCCTGGTCGTCATCGCCATCATCGCGATCCTCGCCAGCATGCTCCTGCCTGCACTGGCCAAAGCCAAAGGCAAGGCTCAGCAGACCAAGTGTCTGAACAACATGCGCCAGCTGGGCATCGCGACGGTCATGTACGTCCAGGAATACGACAAATACCCCGGCTGCCTCTTCGTCAACGGAGGCTTCCGCTACGTCTGGGCTCCCCGCCTCTTCAGCCAGATCGGCACCAACCGCGCCGTCTTCTCCTGCCCCACGGCCACTCCGTTCAGCGCCTGGGACACCAACATCAACCGCACCCTCGGCGCTCCCAGTGTCGTCGGAGGCGGCCGTGATATCTGGGGCATCAGCGAGACCACGCTCTTCTCCATCGGTTACAACGACTGGGGCGCCGCTCCCGCCGGTGGCACCCTGGGTCTGGGCGGTGATGTCGACCGTTCGGAATTCCCCGAAATCAAAGAGTCCCAGGTCATCGCCCCCTCCGACATGATCATGCTCGCCGATTCCAAACCCGGCGCCGGAGGGAAAATCACCCGCACTACCCGCGGACAGTTCGATGGCAACGTCGACCCCACCACCGAAGCCGAGTGGCCTTCCAACCGTCACAACAGCCGGACCGTCGTCATGTTCTGCGATGGCCACGCCGAGGCGGCCCGACGCAACGACGTGATCGATCCCAACAACGACCGCTGGCACCGACGCTGGAACAACGATCACGAACGCTCCAAGAACACCTGGACCGTGAACCGCAACGCCGCGAACCAGTTGGATCCCTGAAGGTCGGGCTTCTGTCCTCCGTCCTCTGTCCTCCGTCCTCTGTCCACCGTTCAGCCGGCCTTGGGAACTTCCTTGCGCCGGGCTGCTTCGATGAGATCCCAGAACTTGGGGTTCGCCTGCAGGGCCTCATCCTCGCCGGTGGGCAGGCTCGAACGGAACAGGAAGTCCTTCAACGAGTTGCGGTTCAGAATCCGGTGCACCACCAGACCCAGCGGATGGCGCTCGAAGTAAATCCGGTAGTCACCCAACCGCATCCGATGCAGGACGCGTCCCTCGCGCTCCAGCTTTCCGAATCGCTCCAGATCCGTGCTCATCACCTCGGTCGGTAACCCTCGAAAATCACCCAAAATGGTGAGCTGGAGGTTCTTGGGCATCGCCGACAGTTCCGCGGCGCTGGTGGGATTGAAAATGATCTGAAACGTGCGCATGTCCGACCCGGGCGTCCGTCGACCTTCCCTCTTCAGAACCCGACGAATCGCCAGCGTGGGCAGAAGAGACATCAGGTCCGGCGCGCCCGGCAAGGAAAACGCTCCGGAATCTCTTGTTGCTTCCGCCTTGGATAGCGGCAGATTGCCACCCCAGAAGTCATGATGAACCCAATCTTCCGCTGGGTAGTGCCCCTTTCCTTGGCCGTCGTCGTGTCGGTCATCGCCCAGGAAAAGTCGCGGCCCCAAGCCAGCGCGCCCGAGGAGAAGTCGCTCAAGCAACTCCTCGACAGCGTGCCAGCCGCCAGCGGTACCGCCCCCCGCAAAGCCGAGTTGTCCGCTCGCGATGCCGGTCTCATTGCCCGCACCACCGGCAACGTCCTCGCCAGCGGCCATTACCGCCAAAAGCCCCTCAATGACGAGGTCTCCGCCACCTTCTTCACCAATTACCTGTCCACCCTGGATTACGCCCGACTCATCTTCGTCCAGTCCGACGTCGACGAATTCGCCCAGCGCTACGCCAACCGCCTCGACGATCTCACCCTCGCCGGTGATCCCACCCCGGCCTACGAAATCTTCGAGCGCTACCTCTCCCGACTCGAGGAACGCACCACCCTCGCCCTGAAACTCCTCGAGCAACCCATCGACTTCACCCAGGAGGAACGCTTCAACCCCCAGCGTGATAAAGCCCCGTGGCCCAAGGACAAAGCCGAGGCCGACGAGCTCTGGCGCCTGCGGGTCAAGTTCGATGTCCTCCAGGGTCGCCTCGCCAAAGACAAAGCGGACGATGTCCTCAAGAATCTCGCCAAACGCTACCATCGCCTGCTCAAGACGATGAAGGAGTACGACAACGAGGAAATCCTCTCCGTCTACCTCACCGCCCTCTCCCACGCCTACGACCCCCACTCGGACTACATGAGCCCCTCCGAGGCCAAACAGTTCGAGATCAGCAACGTCAAACTCTCCCTCAGCGGCATCGGCGCCCTGCTCGAATGGGAGGATGGCTACACCCGCATCAAGAGCCTCGTCCCCGGTGGGCCCGCCGAACAAAGCAAACAGCTCAAGCCCAAGGACAAAATCGTCGCCGTCGCCCAGGAGGAAGGCGACCCCGTGGACGTGGTTGAAATGCGCCTCAACAAGGTCGTGGAACTGATCCGAGGCAAAAAAGGCACCACCGTCAAACTCACCGTCGTCCCCAACGCCTCCGAGGACGGCACCCAGAAAGTCATCTACCTCGTCCGCGACGACATCAAGCTGTCGGAACAGTTCGCCAAGGCCCGGATTTTGGACCTGCCAGGAACCGACGGCACGTCCACCAAGCTGGGCATCATCGTCCTTAACCAGTTCTACGAGAACTGCACCCGCGACATCGAACGCCTCATCCGTCGCCTCAAGGACGACAAGGTTCAGGGCATCGTCCTCGACCTGCGCCGCAATGGCGGCGGCATCCTGGAGGAAGCCATCCAGCTCACCGGTTTGTTCGTGCCCAAAGGCCCCGTCGTTCAGGTCAAAGGCTTCAACGGAGTGAACCGCGTGATGGAGGATGACGACTCCGGCGTCGCCTGGGACGGCCCGCTCGTCGTGGCCGTGGGACACCTGAGCGCTTCCGCCTCCGAAATCGTGGCCGCTGCCCTCCAGGACTACGGTCGCGCCCTGATCGTCGGCGATGCCGCCACCCACGGGAAAGGCACTGTCCAGACCCTCGTGCCACTCTCCCAGTTCTACCCCCGGCCCTCCATGGGAGCCAACGCCGGCAAACTGAAGTTCACCGTTTCCAAGTTCTACCGCATCGCGGGCGGCACGACCCAGAAGTACGGCGTCACTCCCGACATCTCCCTCCCCACCGTGCTCGATCACATGGATTTGGGCGAATCCCACCTCCCCAACTGCCTGCCTGCCGACCGCACCACTCCGGCCAGTTTCTCCCGCATGAACTTGGTGCAGCCCTACGTCGGTACCCTCCGAGAGCGCTCCTCCAACCGAATCGGGTCGAACAAGGAGTACGCTTTCATTCTCGAAGACATCGAGGAAATGAAGAAGCGGAAGGAAGATCCGAGTGTTTCCCTGAACGAAGCCGCGCGGCTCACCGAAAAGAACGACCGCAAAGCCAAAAACGACGCTCGCAAGAAGGAGCGCCAAGCTCTCGAACCCAACCCCGTTCCGGTCTACGAAATCACCCTCGAAGGCCTCGAAAAAGGTGAAGCTCCCAAACTGGTCGGCGCCAAGATCGAGCCCGATGCCGGTACTGAAACGCCCAAGCCGACGACCGAGGACGAGGATGTCGAAGACGAGGATGATGCCAAACGCATCGAACCCCAGCTGCGTGAAACGCTGAATATCCTCGTCGATTACCTCCAGATCGCCGCCGCCAAGGGCGAGCGCTTCGCCCAGGAACTCCAGGCAGCCGCCAGGAAGTAGCCACCCGCCGCCGTGCCTCCGTACCAGCGGGCGTCCCGCCCCCCGGAATCCTCCCGGGTTCAAGGCCCGTGAGCAGGTCACTTTTGAACAGGTGGCTCTCCATGAACCTGCATTCCGTAGCGGCGGGCGTCCCGCCTGCCGTAGAGGGGGGCGTCCCGCCCTCCGGAATCCCCGGTTCATGGCCCGTAAGCAGGTCGATTTAGAACAGGGCACTCTCCATGAACCTGCCTTCCCCTCGTCATCGTGCTCCTACTCCTAATCGTAATCCGCCCGCCTCCCCAGGTTCATGGGCCGTGAGCAGGTCATTTTTGAACAGGGGGCTCTCCAGGAACCTTTCCGTGGCAGCGATCGCGAGGGTTGAAACGGGCTCCCTCACCCCAACCCTCTCCCAGGGGGAGAGGGCGTCGCATATCCCGCACGGCGACATGCCGGAACTCCAGCCATCCGAGCCGTCGCGACCCGTTCCAGCCAACACCCGGCCCAACCCTTCAAAACCCGCGGGATATATTCTCCCTCTCCCTCCGGGAGAGGGCCGGGGTGAGGGTCGCTCGCTGCATTCCTCGCTCCACGGTTCATGGTCCCAATACGTGTCCAGATTTGGAAAACGCTCCTCTCCATGAACCACCCCTTCCCTCGTCATCGTTCTCCTGACCCAAATCCCAATCCCTTCGCCATTGAAACCACCCGGTTTCTCTCCCGGCTTTTCCGTGGTTGAACAGCGGGAATCCGGTTTCACTCCCGCCATGCCGAACCCCAAGAGCCTCGCCGCCGCTTACACCCTGGCCCGGGAACGCTTCGCCGAACTGGGAGTCGACACCGAAGCCGCCCTCCGACAGCTGGAAAAAGTCTCCATTTCTCTCCATTGCTGGCAGGGCGACGATGTCGGCGGGTTTGAAACCACCGGCGGCACCCTTGGCGACGGTTTGGCAGTCACCGGCAATTACCCGGGCAAAGCCCGCACTCCCCAGGAGCTTCGCGCCGACTTCGAAAAGGTCCTTTCCCTGCTTCCCGGCCGCCATCGACTGAACCTCCACGCCAGCTACGCCGATGTCTCGGGCCGAAGCCTCGGTCGCGACCGCGACCAACTCGGGCCCGACCAATTCCAGGAGTGGATCGCCTGGGCGCGGGCGCAGAAGATCGGCTTGGATTTCAACCAGACCTATTTCGGACATCCCAAGGTCCAGGGTGGGTTCACCCTCACCCACCGCGACCCGGCAATCCGCCGGTTCTGGGTCGAACACGGCATCCGCTGCCGCGAAGTGGGAGCTGCCTTCGGCAAAGCGCTCGGAACTCCCTGCCTCACCAATCTTTGGATCCCTGACGGCATGAAGGACACCCCCGTCGATCGCATGGGACCGCGCGAACTGCTGCTCCAATCGCTCGACGACATCTTTCGCCCCAAACTCGACAGGACCCACAACCTGGATTCGGTTGAGCCCAAGCTGTTCGGGATCGGTGCGGAGAGTTACACCCCGGGTTCCCACGAATTCTACCTCGGCTACGCGGTCAGCCGTCAGGTCCTGCTGACCCTCGACGCCGGCCACTACCACCCGACGGAAGGCATCGCCGATAAAATCTCTTCGGTGCTCTGTTTCCTGCCCGAGATCGCCCTGCACGTCAGCCGCGGCGTCCGCTGGGACAGCGACCACGTGGTCACGCTCACCGACGATTTGCAGGCTATCGCCCAGGAGATCGTTTGGGGCAACCACCTGGCCCCTGTCCGGCTTCCCTCGCATGCCGGCGCGCCCCTGCAGCGCATTCGCATCGGCCTCGACTACTTCGACGCCAGCATCAACCGGATCGCCGCCTGGGTCATCGGCTCACGCAACATGCTCCGGGCTCTGCTGCTCGCGTTACTCGCGCCGATCTCCAAATTGCGCGACGCCGAGTGGTCCGGCGACTACACCGCCCGCCTGGCGCTCCTGGAAGAGGCGAAGCTGCTGCCGACTGGTGCCGTCTGGGATCAGTTCTGCGAGACCCAGGGCGTGCCCGTCGCGGAAACCTGGCTCGCTGAAGTGCAGCGCCATGAAAGGGAAGTCCTGTCCAAGCGCTGAGCGCAACCGCACCCCCGGCAGGACGGCACAGCGTGCGGTCTGAACATTTCTCCCGACGCAGGACGCGGCCGAACCTCGCGTCTGCCTATCGGGGAAGCTGACCTCGCTGCATAACCGTCCATTGCCGACTCGCCTCATCGTAATTCGACTGCCATTTCTTCAATTCGGCAGCGAGTCGCTCCTGACGTGCCATGGCTTCGTTCAGTTGGTCAGCAAGCTCAAGCCTCTTGCGGCGCCTGCCACGGTTATAGTCGCTCGCCAACTTCGCACGCTCAGAACTGGCCTTGTCGTAGTCTCTCTTGGCTTGGTTGAGGCGGTTCGAAAACTCATTCACCCGCTGCTCATAGCGGTTGATCTGCAGAATGGGCACCGCAAGCGGCCGCGGACGCGAAACCCTCGGGGCCTGAACAACCGCGTTCGAAGAACTATCGCTCGACCCGTTTTCGAGGCTTTCGGCCCTCTCCGGCACCGATGAAGCCTCGCCCCGTGGAGCCGGAGCCACCCGAGGTAGTTCATCGGGATTCACAACTTCCGTAACCCTGGGTTGGGTGGTGGCCGAATTCGTGGCCCGTCCTCCGACGTTCACAGGCACGTTGTCAGCCCTTTCAGGGTGGCTCTCCGTTTCGTGCCTTCGCCCATCCCAGGCGAGCACCATCCCCGTCACCACCACGCCTGCCGCCGCGAACCCGAGCACCATCTTCCACAAGCCAATTCCCGTCGCCGCTTCACCTCCTCGCAACAGCCGCTCCAGATCGCGGCGCATCTCGCCTGCCGACTGATACCGTTTGCGTCGATCGGGCTGACAGGCCCGGTTGATGACCCGGATCAACCGCAGCAACTCCGCATGATCCGGAAGTTCGGCCACGTTCTCCGGTAATGCGGGGAACTGCCGTCGATCACACCCCGTGCACGCTTCGTACAGCGTCATCCCCAGACTGTAGATGTCGGCCCGATAAGTCCCCGGACCTTCCGGTGGAATGTAACCCTCCGTTCCGGCGTACGTCCGGGTGAGGTCCGCGTCCGTCACCAGACCGACGTCGGCGAGTTTTGGACGTCCGCCCACGAAAATGATGTTCCCGGGCTTGATGTCCCGGTGGACCAAACCGTTGGCGTGCAGATTCTCCAGGGCGGAGGTCAGCCCCCAGGCGAGTCCCGCGACCTCCGTTGCGGGAACCCTGAGCCGGGACTTCAACTCACTCCGAAGTGTATGGGGCAAATAGGCCTCGGGCTGAATCTCACCTGCTCCGGATGCGTCATCCGCGAGTTCCATGATGTAGTAGAAACAACCGTCCTGGTCCCTCCTCCCGACATGCAACACCCGGAGTTGCGACTCAGACTGTGATGATACTGGAAAGAAGCGCAGGATTCCTTTGTATTCGCGTTCATAGGGCCGGTCGTCATCGAAGCTGCTGCGGTAGACGATCTTCACAGCCCAGTGGCGGCCCGCCGCATCGCGGGCCAGCCACACATCGCCATAACCGCCACGGCCGATGAAAGAGAGAAGATTGTAGTGCTGCAGATTCATGAATTCATGAAAGGATCGCCGGATGCAGACCCTAAGGCATAACAATTCAGGTGGACCTCACGAGGAGACGCCAAGAATAACCGTTCGAGAAATCGGCTAGTAACTTAAAGGATTCGTGAACCAAAGAGTGTGGGCAAATGCGAAGTTCGCGATTCATCCTATTTCTGGCGCTACTTGTCGGCTTTGCGTCTTGGCGTGAATTGCAACAAATTGCATCTGAATCGTTCCGCTAAGACCATGCACAGAACCTCACTACAGCTTTTGAGCGCCGAAAGAAGGCTCCTCGATCGCACGAATACGCAAAGTGTCAAAGGGCATACACTCCCTGCTTGGAGTAAGGAACACTTTGAAAAGATTCTTCCATCAACATTCTCCGCAGACACATCGCGGTGCCAGAAATCATAACGACATCCGTCTTTGGAACGGATGTCGTGTATTTACCCGGGTTCGAGAGTCAACCACGTGGCACGTAGGCTCGAACTTGCAACACGGAGAATCCAGTCCCAAGCACACGGCTTACTCTCCAGATTGCCGTCCGATCGTCACCACTGATCAATTCCGCAGCATATTCAGCGGAGGGCGCAAACTTGGGGACGATTCTTAGAGCGACCTTCCCGCTGGTTGGAAAGTTCCGCGTTTCGATATCAATGTCGACCGCCACTTGTGTTTCAATTCTGACATCGGAATCGTCGTCAATCCGGGCCTTTGGATCCTCGGTCACGGACACCCCACCAACACGAATAATCCGGCTTGTGGGCGCATCGGCTGTAGGCCAAATCCGCACTGGGTTGCCAGGCCTATAGGTCTGGGTATCCGGAGTCTTAATGTATCTCTGTTGCGTTGATATGTTGCCCTCAAGTCGGATTCGCCCTTCAGGGCCGGCATTAAGCGAACCTGTTCCAACAAGCTCATTGGCGACCAGCCTGATAGCACCGCCAGCAGCATCCCGACTGTTATTTCCACCGCCCCTTGCAACAATGCTCCCAGAAGACCCAATGGTAATCTTGCCTTCCGCAAGGATCAGAATCGCCCCACCTCCGCCACCCCCCGTATAGGAGAAGCCCGTGGACGCTCCCGAACCTCCCATGAGCGGAATCAAATGGGGATTCCCGTATAGACTCCGATGCTGCCAATAGGGTCCTCCCGGCGGACCGAATCCACTGCTTTCTCCACCCGAGCCTACGACATTGCCCCGAAATCCCCCAGGCCCACCTTCGGTTCCAAAAGGAGCCGCCCCGAAGGTACCTGTCTTTCCATCCAAATTCACTCTCCCGTTGATTGTGACGTTGCTCTTGACGAGCCAGACCACGGGCGCCCGCGTGGAATGATTGACGAACGTCAAATCAACTCCTTCATTAATTGTAATCGAATCAAATTTGTAAACCACTGCCCACTTTTCAGCGTCGTAGACACCCTTGCCTGCATTGGCAGCGTTGTTTTGATCCCATGCACCTACCACAGCATCTCCGAGATTGATGACTCGGTTTGCTGTCACTACCAGAACTCCATCCGAACCATCGCTCCCGGCGACGGAGACCTGTGCTTGGCTTGGCAGGTCTAAGAGCCCGAGAGTAAGAAGGCCCAGAAGTATTGAGTAAGAATTTGATTTCATTGTGGTTTAGTCTCTTGATTAGGTTTAATTTAGCGTTGATTCAAAACAGACACCTCGCGTGAGATCGATTCTGTGCCAGCAGGAGCGAAATCAATGCTGAACACGGAAACCTCGCGCGATATCGCTTCCGCAGGCGCCGGGGCCTGTTCCTGATTGAATATCGAGACCTCGCGGGAGATGGTTTCAATAAAGCTCAAATCACGACCAAATACCGTCGCATAGCGTTCCAACCATGTCACTGTATCGCCAGGCACGATCTTTAATGCATCTGACGGATCAGCAGGATTGAGTTGACCCGCCTGCCGAAGCTCAAAGACATCGTCAATCCCATCTCCATCTCCATCCGCAGAGTCATAGATGGACACTGATTGAACGCGCCAAAAGCGTCTTGGGCTGTCGGTTATATTCACGCTAACTTCCCATGCTCTCACCGCGCTGGCCCCAGTTCCCAATGTCATCCGAATCGGCTCAAACATGACCAAGTCATCGCTCTGTTGAAGCGAGTAGTACCTTGCGGGGTCAAGGTCCAGCGACACATGAAGAATAAGTGCATCTTGCTTGGTACTATTTGTAACTATAAGGGAAGCGAAGGCCTCAGATTCCTGCAGGCGCAGAATTTGTTGGGCACTCGATTCTTGTGAGATGGTCACCAGGTTTGCCACGAGTCCAACACCCGCGAGCAGTTTCTTATTACGCGTGATGTCTTTTTTTATATTCTTGGTGCACATGTGCTTTGGGTGATTTTTATTCCGAATCCTTAGGAAATTCCCAATTATTGATTATCCTCAGTGGACTTGTGTTTCATCTCATCATCTCCCGCTCACAACCCGGAACCTGATCACGGGCGTCTGTCGTCCAGCTATTTGGATTACCTGTTGACCTGCATGAACCGCATTCACCGTGACAAGCTCACCCACTTTTCCGTAAGCACCGTTTACGAAGAGCAGCCCTTTCTTCGTTTGGATCTTTACTCCGGGGACCAGGGTGGTGGTCAGGTTTCCGTTGGCTTCGGCGTCGACCTGCATCCAGGACACCGCGCCGGCGGAGTACAGCAGTACCCCGTCCCCGCCTACTGATTGAACCACCCCGGCCACACGAAACATTCCCGGTCGCACCCACGCCGGTGCGCCCTCGGCGCGCATTTCCATTTCCAACAGATCCATGCGTAGTGCCGGCTTGACCGGGGGGCGCTTGGTCCCGCTGGGCAGCGCTCGAAACACCGGCACTGCCGCCTGGCTGCTGCCGCAGCTTATGATCACCACGGCGGTCAGAAGAATCCGCGTGATCCATGCATGGAGGTGGCCGCACCATGGCCGTCGGCAGATCTTGGCGGGGATTCCGGGGGGCGAAACGCCCCCCTCTACGGCAGGCGGGACGCCCGCCGCTACGGAGCGGTGCTGCTGGCTGCCTTCCGCGACTGGCCGAGGATCGTTCGCTGTTCTCGGGTTCATGACAGTTTGTGTTGAAGGCGTTTCACTTCGGCGCGGATGAGCTGAAGGATTCTGTGTCGCGCCAGGTAGACGCTTCCGATGTTCACACCAAGTGACTTGGCCACGCGCAGCACCGGCATTTCCCGGACCACGTAGAAGTCGAAGATCTGGAATTGAGCCGGACTCACCATTTGCCGCACCCGCGCCATCGCCTCGTCGTAGAGACTCTTCTTCCACTGCTCTTCCCAGAGCGCGTCGACATCGACCGTGGCCGGGTCAGGACGCCGTTCTTCCGTCGAGGTCCCCCCGGTTTCGTCCCAGCCCAGGTGGTGCTCTGGCTTTCGCGCAGGGCGGTCCCTCAGGACATCACCGATGCGCCAGCGGGCGATTTTCAGCAGCCAGGACCGAAAGGAACCTCCCTCCGGGTCCGCCTGGAAGTCGGGCAGCTTGGCCAGCATTGAGGTCATGGTGTCCTGAACCGCGTCCTCGGCTTCGTCATGAGTCAGGCCCATCCGCCGTGCCACCCCATACACCAGTCGCCGGTAGAGTCCGTAGAACTCCGTCCAGGTCTGTTCGTCACAGGTTGGCGAAGCGATCTTCCGGACGAGGGACCAGTTGGTGGCCAGGCTGTCATTGTCGTTCCCCATGACTTGATTCGTGTACGGGGGTAACCCGCGCATCGGTCGGGTTTTCTTTCAGGATTTTTTAAATTTCTTGAGCCGTTGCCTTCGCGGACGGTGACTTATGGGCGCGGCATATTGCGGATTTGAGGGACTTCCGCATCGAACCGAAGGACTACGACCCGCTTTCCGAGTGGGATGGAAAACCAGGAAGGTTGGGGGACGACGCTATCCGGCAGTCAGGAGAGCTACGAAGTCGTCCCCGGCCCCTATTGGGGCAAAGTCGCTAACCGAGCCGGAACGATCCAGTTGTCATGGGTGGAGTTCACGCCAACACGCGAAGACGCCAAGAAATGCGATGAATGCGTTGAGCCGGGAGCCCTCCGTGAACCCATACCTTTTGGTTCGCGAGTCTTTCGGTGCGTTGGTCTCTTTTTTGGCCGGTCCTTCTTTGCGTCTCTGCGTCTTCGCGTGAGATACAACTGATTCGATCCGGCTGAGCGGAAGGCAGGCCATCTTGAGGGTTGTAACGGCATCGCCTCCGCGATGGTCCGTACGGGAGCTACCGATTCAACCAACCCCGGCGAACCGCTTCCGCCACCGCCTGGGCCCGGGTCGCGGCGTTCAGCTTGTTCAAGATGCTGCGAAACTGCGCGCGTACGGTGAACCGGCTCTTGCCCAGGCTCTCAGCAATCTGCGCCTCGGTTTCGCCTCGGGCACAGCGCTCCAGCACCTGCATCTCCGCCGGCGTCAGGACCGTCGGAGTCTCCACCGCCGGAGCGAGACGGGCGAACTCCGCCAATACCTTCCGGGCAATCGAACGGCTCATGGGCGACCCTCCCCGGATCGCGTCCTCGGCGTGTTCCAGCACTTCAGGCCAGCTCGCCGATTTCAGCAGGTACCCCACAGCTCCGTCTCTCAGCGACCGGAACACCGCGTCATCACTGTCGGCCACCGTCAGCATGACGATCCTCAGGTCCGGCACTCGTTCCCTCAGATCACGGACGATGTCCGGACCCTGCAGTGTCCCCGGGAAGAGCACATCCAGGAGCACCAACTCCGGACGAACGGCGGCAATGCCTTCCAGCGCTTCCCTGGGTCGTGCCCAATCGGCAACGCACGTCCAACCAGGTGTCGCCCCGAACGCCGCCGCCAACTCCCGACGGTACTCATGGGCGTCGTCGACCAGCGCGACCGTCCAAGGTTGGGGTGGCAGGGCGGGCATGAACGGAGTGTCTGTAATTCAGTAACCTAATCAAACGGGATTCTTAGGCTTGGCGACATCCCCGGAGCCGACCGCGATGCGTATCCGGGTTCCCTGTCCCGGGACGGAGGCCACGTCGCACCGACCCCCGACCTCCGAGAGGCGTTCTCTCATGTGGCCCAGGCCGCGATCCTGAGGAGCCTGGCTCGCGTCAAACCCCTGCCCGTCATCCTCGATCTCCACGACGAGGGTTGCTTCCTGGACCGCGAAGCGAAGACGCACCTCCGTGGCGTGGGCATGACGCACCACGTTGCGAAGAGCTTCCTTCACCACGGCAACCACATGGCGGCGAGCTTCGGTACTCAACGATGCCTGCATGCCCGACGCTTCAGAACACTCCAGCGAGGTGCGCAGGCCGGCTCGTGCCAGGTAGTCCTGGGCGAAATTCCCCAGGAAATCGGTCAGCGCTTCCACCGACTCATGGCCGGGTTCGACCGCCCAGATCAGCGAGTTCAGGTGCCGGATCACGTCCCGCACCTTGTGTTGGGCGTCGGCGGAAGTCCGAGCCGTCGCCTCGCTGGTCCCACTGAGTTGCAGAGCGAGGGTGGACAACTGGGCGCCCAGGTCGTCGTGCATGTCGCGGGCGATGCGTTTGCGTTCCCGGTCCAGGGCCACCCGTTGTTCCAGCAGCATCACCTTCCGCTGCCAGGACAACCGCCACAGGGTGAACCCGCCGGCAACGGCGACGCCAACGAGAGCGATGGTCAGTGGAAAGAGAGCGGTCTGGTGGAAGGCGGGCTCCAGGCGGAACGCCCATTCCGCCGGCGCTTCGCTCCAGGTGCCCTGGTGATTCGCAGCGCGAACCTGGAACCGGTAATTCCCGGGTTTCAGGTTGGTGTAATAGGCCATGCGCTCAGCGCCACCGGGGCGCCACTCCGTCTCCAAACCTTCGAGACGGTATTCGAACCGCAGGCGTTCGGGAGCGGTCAGGGAGGTGGACGTGTAGCGAATGCGCAGGTCTCGGGCGCGGCCGGGGCCGAGGCCTGAAGGAATTCGTGACGAGCCGTCATGGAGCACCGTGGTCTCGGGATGCTCAAGGCCAGGCTCGCCGTCATCCCAAACGGATCGGCCATCGGCGATCGCGTGTTCGATCAGCACTCTTGGAGATGGGAGGACGAGCGTTGGGTTGGAGGGATCGATGACTGCAAGCCCCCCGGCGGTAGGGAAGTACAACCTTCCGTCTTGGGCCTTGCACCCGGTGTGTTGGCTGTCCCCTGCTGTGCTGGCGTTAGGCATGCCGTCCGTTTGGCTGAAAGAAGCCCAAGCCGGCCTGCGGGACGGGTCTTGTGCCGTTCCATTGAGTTCAGCCTTGAGCACCCGGTGGATGCCTTCCTTGCTGCTCAACCATAAGTAACCGAAGTCGTCCTCAAGGATCTGATGAACTGCTCCGCCAAAGGGTGGCTGGATAGCAGGAGGCGCTTGCAGTCCCGAGGCATCCAATCGGGCCAAACCAACGTCTGTCCCGATCCAAAGCACTCCATTCGAGTCCTCGTGCAGCGATCTGACAAAGTCGCTCGGCAAACCATCCTGACGGGACCACTTCTCAAAGCGTTCGTTGGTGCTGGCATGGATCGCACGACGAAGCCTGGCGAGACCGCCTCCCATCGTGCCGACCCACAGATCCCCCGCTCGACTCAGCAGCAGAACGCGGACGGTCTTGGGATCCACGCCCTGGTCCCAACCGAAGTGGGTTGGGTTTAGGGAGGAGTCATAGCGTGTGAGGCTGCGAGCACTTCCAACCCAGGCCAGCCTCCCTTCGCATCCGGCGAGAGCCCGGACCTGTCCGAAGTCTTCATTCAACCTGGATGCCACGGCAGCCCCTGCTGCCCATGCGTCACCCGTGACGGCCCCCAATGCCACAATCCCGCGACCAGCGAAACTGGACCACAGCCGCCCCGATGCGGCTTCATGCAGTAGGGAATAGGTCTTGGAGCCGAAGGAGATGGGAACCAGCAACCTCGTAATTCGCATTCCATGTCTTCCCATTTCCACCACCCCATCTGCCGTGCCGCACCAAATCCGATTTTCGGGGCCCTCGGACACCGACACGATCGTCTCAAGGCCGAGCGGCTGCCGGATTCGAATACCTGCTACCCGACGCGGAACCAGTCGATGAAGGCCATCTCCCTGGGTTCCACACCAAATGTTGCCTTCCGTATCGACGCAAAGACTCTGGACCCTCTCGATTGGCAATGCGTCTTCCCGAACCCCAGCAATCAAACCCTCATCATCGCGTCGATACACCCTGCCTTCAGAACCCAGCGTCGCCCAGGGGCGCCCCAGTTCATCTAATTCCAAGCGATCCGCCCGAATGCTATCACCTGCGAAGTCTCCGTTGGGATGTTCGATGTGGGTCATCTTGCCTCCGAAGTATTTTCGAATGGCACCCGCCGATCCGACCCAGATCGTGCCATCTGACCCTTCGCGAAGGCTGCTCACCCGCGATGTTCCATGCTGGCCTGACCAGACCACTTCCAGAGAGTCTGTTTGACGTTCCCAGCGAAGGAGCCCTTCCGGTCCTCCCGCCCACACGAATCCATCGCGGCTCTCCAGAACCGTGTTCACGCCATAGGTCGAGAATAATTCGGGAAGGCCTTCGGAGGACAATCGGCCTTCTCGCAACTGCCTCACCCCTGTGTCCGTCGCTACCCAAACACGACCCGAAGCTGGCAAGGAAAGATCTCGAATCCGCGTACTATCCCCGTCGGTCACGTGGCACACCTTCTCCCACTTCCCCCGATCGAACCGCGCAATCCCCTGCTGGGCCCCCACCCAGAGCCGCCCTTCCCGATCCGTTCTCAGCACGCGGATGTCGTCACGGATCTCCTGCAACACCGGCGTGTTGCGCTGATTAAAAACCACGAAGCGATTGCCGTCGAAGCGGGCCAATCCGCTCGGCGTTCCCACCCACAGGTACCCATCCGGCGTCTGGCACAGGGCCTTGATCTCGTTCTCAGGCAGGCCTTGTTCCACCCGCCAGGTCTGCACCTGCCACGATGGCTGAAGCGGAGGCGGCCCATCCAGGGCTCCTTGCGGCATCTTGTCAGGGTGCACCCACCGGGCTCCGGGCACCCGGGCTCCCAACACCACTTCCAACGGTTCTTTCGGGTCCGGCGCCTCCGGCTGCAATCGGCCGTCATCCGTGACCGTGAACCGCGCCACCGGATAGTCCGTGAGTTCGCCGGCACACAGGAACGTCGGCGCGATCCATATGACAAGCACCCAGCTCAGGAAGCGTCTGAGACCACCACGGGTTCGCAGGGTGATGTCGCTGGTTCGCTCACTCATGGTGAAAAGTAGCGATGCTCACGCCACCCTTCGTGGCCTCGACACCAACCGCAAGCGCGGATTTCGCCTTCACACCATCGGCCAAAGAACCGCGAACACCATCGTTGCGACCAATCCCACACACCCTTCGACGAACACCATCGCCGATGCCGTCTTCAGCGTTTCGGCTTCCGTCATGCCGCTCATGCGCGAAATCACCCAGAATCCGCTGTCGTTCATCCACATGCCGATCTTGGAACCGCACCCGATCGCCACCGCCACATACACCGGGTGAAAGCCCAGACTGATCGTCGCGGCGATCGGCGCCACGATGCCCACCGCCGTGATCATCGCCACCGTCGCCGATCCCTGGGCCACCCGGATGATCGCCGTGATTCCCCAAGCCATCGGCAACAGAGCCAGTTTCCACTCCGGCACCGCCGCATGTGCCAACTCCTCCATGCCCGCCTGGCGCAGGACTTGTCCCAACGCACCCCCAGCGGCGATCACCAGGATGATTTCACCGGCCTCCACAATCGCCGTCCGGATCGAGGCCCGTGTCCCTGCCGCATCGCCCCGGTTCCGAACCGCCAGCAACAGAATCGCCATACCCGCCGAGATCGTGAGCGCCAGGTTCTTGTCGCCCAGGATCCGTACCGCGGACCTCACCCAGCCGGGCAGTGCCCACCCAGGATTCGATTCCAGCACCGACGCCGCGCTGATGAGCACCACGGGCAGGAGAATCGGCAGCAACGAAGGGATCAACGGTGGCAATCCCACCGGAGCGGCCGCATTCCCTCCGGCAGTCGTGGCCGAAGAGTTTTCCGCTGATTCCAGAAAGGCTGCGTCACGCACCGGGATGGCCCACCGCCGGTCCGCCCAGACCGCGTACCCAAAACCGGACAGGGCTGCGATGCCGCCGATCAGGGCTCCCTGAAGCATCATCGTGGAGAGATTCACTCCGAGTTCGTTGGCGGCGAACAACGGACCCGGGGTCGGCGGAACCAGCGAATGGGTCATGGTCGCGCCCGCGACGATCGCCAGCACGTACAGGACATAGTGCGCGCGCGTCTTGCTCCACATGGCCTTCGCCAGCGGCAGCAACAGATAGAAGACCGCCTCGGCAAACATTGGGATCCCCAGCAGGAATCCGCTCCCCAGAAACGCCAGCGGGGTGCGTCGCATGCCAACCGCGCTTTGGAGCGAATACACGATCCGTTCGGCCCCACGCGCCGCCATCAGGCAGGTGCCGAGGATGGAGGCCATGGCAATCAGGATGCCGATGTCGAGCGTCGTCCGGCCGAAACCTTCAGCCACCCGCTGGCCCAGCGGCAGGTTCGCCGTCTTCACCGCCGCCCGGGACGCGGCCACCGGAACGATCGAATCGTTCAGACTCAAGAACTGACCCTCAGGGCTGCGAACCTCCACCCACGAGGCCCCGCTCGCCGAGGTTCCGGTCACGGACACGGTCACCTGGGTCACGCGACGGGGTTCTTCCCTGTCCACCCACCGATAGACGTCGTAGATGCCGCCGTCGGTGAAGCGCTTCTTCACGTCCAAGATCCGGGTCACCTGGCGATCCGCCGACAGCGACCGGATGCGCACCGCGTCCTTGCCCAACTCGAACCGCATCACGGAAGCCGCCGGCGTCAAGGCCGCCACCACCAGCGCGCCCATGATCAAAACCAGGAACGCGTGCAGGCGGAACCACAGCACGCCGCCGATGACGACGGTGAGCGCGACAACCAAAATGACGATGGGGCTCATGGAGGTGGTTTCGCCGGTTGCGGGGGTGCGGCCGGACCGTACAGGATCACCGTGTCACCGGCGACCCCCATGAACCCAAAAGATGCCACCCCGCTCCGTTCCCAGCGGTGGTTCGGTCCGGACGACCTGAGAAGTTTTGGTCATCGCAGCCGCCTGCGGCAGATGGGCTACGGTGCCAGCGAGGTCGAGGGCAAGCCGGTCATCGGCATTCTCAACACCTGGAGCGACCTCAACCAGTGCCACACCCATTTCCGGGAGCGCGCGGCCGAAGTGAAGCGGGGTGTCTGGCAGGCCGGCGGTTTCCCGGTTGAGATCCCGGTGATGGCGTTGTCGGAGATGTTCATGAAGCCGACGGCGATGTTCTATCGCAACCTGCTCGCCCTGGAGACCGAGGAGGCGCTGCGGTGCCATCCGATCGATGGCGTGCTCCTCATGGGCGGTTGCGACAAGACCGTTCCCGGCCTGTTGATGGGCGCGATCACCATGGATCTTCCCGCCATCTTCCTGCCGGCGGGTCCCATGCTGGCGGGGCGTTGGCGTGATGTGCGCCTGGGGAGCGGCACCGACGTCTGGAAGTACTGGGCGGAACGTCAGGCGGGTTGCCTCGGCGATTGTGAGTGGCGCGAAATCGAGGAAGGCATCGCCCGTTCGCCCGGCACCTGCATGACCATGGGAACCGCTTCCACCATGGCGGCGGTCACCGAGGCTCTCGGGCTGACGCTTCCCGGTGCGTCCTCCATTCCAGCCGTTCATTCCGCACACGCCCGCATGGCCGCCGCGTGCGGGATGCGCATCGTCGACATGGTCCGGGAGGACCTGAAACCGTCGCGCCTGCTGAACGCGGATTCCTTCGACAACGCCATCGTCGCCGACATGGCCTTGTGCGGTTCGACCAACGCCATCATCCACCTCATCGCCCTGGCCCGGCGCGCGGGCGTTCCGCTGACATTGGATCGTTTCGACGCCATTTCGAAACAGGTCCCAGTGCTCGCCAACCTGCGTCCTGCCGGCGAGTTTCTCATGGAGGATTTTCACGACGCTGGCGGCCTTCCGGCGTTGCTCGGCCTGCTCAAGGAGCACCTGCATCTGGATCGCCCCACGGTGACCGGCCGCGCCCTGGGCGAGAACATCGCCAGTGCCACGGTCCTGGATGCACGGGTGATCCGGCCGGTCGACCAACCGTTGGATCAGGCGGGCGGCACCTTCGTTCTGCGCGGCAACCTCGCGCCCGAGGGGTGCGTCATCAAACCCACCGCGGCCGATCCCCGCCTCCTCCACCACACCGGACCCGCCATCGTCTTCCGCGATTACCCCGATTTGAAGCGTCGCCTGGACGATCCAACTCTCGAAGTGACCGCCGACCATGTGCTGGTCCTGCTGAGCGGCGGACCCCAAGGGGCGCCGGGAATGCCCGAATGGGGCATGTTGCCCATCCCCAGGAAACTCCTGAAACAAGGTGTGCGCGACATGGTCCGCATTTCGGACGCCCGCATGTCCGGCACCAGCTATGGAACCTGCGTTCTCCACGTCTCACCGGAATCGGCCGTGGGCGGTCCCCTCGCGCTCGTGCGCGACGGCGACCTCATTGAATTGAATGTGACGGAGCGCCGACTCCATCTCCACGTGCCGGAAGAGGAACTCGCCCGGCGCCGGACCGACTGGAAAGCTCCTGCCCCCGCCTATCGTCGAGGCTACGGGCAACTCTTCATCCAACAGACCACCCAGGCCCATGAAGGCTGCGATTTTCGGTTTCTCGAACGCGGCGAGCCCATTCCCGAACCCGCCATTCACTGACCCCGTGAACCCATGATCACCCGTCCTCTTTCTCTCGAAGACCTCCAGCGTTCGGTGATGGCCGTTCCGCCATTGGCTCGGAACGCCGACGACTCCCTCAACGCGGAGGAGAACCGCCGACTCATCCGACACCTGGAAGACGGTGGCATCACCCTCCTGCTGTACGGAGGCAACGCGAACTTCTACCACCTGCCGTTGTCGGAGTTCGAACCCGCCCTGGAACTGCTGTCCAGCGCCGCAGCCGACACCTCCCTGGTCATCCCTTCGGTTGGCCCTGCCTACGGAACGATGATGGAGCAGGCCAGGATCGCCCGGCGCTTCCGCTTTCCCACCCTCATGGTGCTCCCCCAGCAGGGCATCACCACCAGCGCGGGGGTGGCCACCGGCATCCGTCGGTTCGTCGAGGCCGCCGGAATCCCTGCGCTCGTTTACATCAAACACGACGGATTCATCGAACCCGAGGACGTCGCCGCCCTTGACCGCGACGGGCTGATCAGCGCGATCAAGTACGCCACGGTCCGAACCGACACCTCACGCGACGACTACCTGCGCCGGCTGATTCAAGTCGTCGACCCACGGAAGATCATCAGCGGCATCGGGGAACAACCGGCGATCATTCACCTGCGCGACTTCGGCCTGGGCGGATTCACCAGCGGCTGTGTGTGTGTCGCCCCGCGCCTGTCGCAAGCGATGCTGGCGGCCATGCGTCACGGCGACTGGACGGAAGCCGAGCGAATCCGTCAGCTCTTCAAGCCCCTGGAGGACCTCAGGAACGCCATTCACCCGATCCGTGTGCTGCATGCAGCCGTCGACGCCGCGGGCATTGCCCGGACGGGGCCTCTGCTGCCGCTGCTGAGCAACGTGGAGCCGAAGGACCAACCGGCGATTGCCGCTGCCGCCAAGTCCCTGCTGGCGCTGAACAACCCGACCTAACCGCCTGTCGCGGGGGCTTTCTGGCGAACAGCGACGATGGCGGCATTCCGGCCAAAGGCGTGGAACACGGCCGGGGTGACGCCCAGGCCGAGGAACGTGGAGGTGATCAGGCCACCCACGATGACCACAGCGACCGGGTGAAGGATTTCCTTCCCGGGCTCGTGCGCGGCCAGAGCGAGCGGAATGAGCGCGATGCCTGCGCTCAACGCCGTCATCAGGACCGGCACCAGTCGCTCCAGGGTACCGCGCTCGACCAATTCGCGGCCGAACGGCACCCCCTCGTGTCGCATGAGATGGAGGTAATGGGAGATCAGCATGATGCTGTTGCGTGCGGCGACGCCGGCCACGGCGATGAAACCCACCCAGGTGGCGATGGAGATGTTCTGGACCAGCAGCCAGGTGAGGAAGAGACCGCCCACGAGGGCCAGCGGGATGTCGCACAACACCTGGGCGGCGAACAGCGGGGTGCGGAAGTAGCCGTAAAGGAGCAAGGCCACGACGACGAACACGACCGCACTCAGCCCGGCGATGCGCCGCGATGCCTCCTGCTGGGCCTTGAACTCTCCCTCGTAGCTCACGAAGTAACCCTCGGGCAGCTGGACCCGTTCCGCCACGGTCTGCTGCAATTGAACCACCAGCGATTCCAGATCGCGTTCACGGGTGTTGGCGCTGACCACGGTCCGGCGCACGGCGTTCTCACGGTGAACCACGTTGGGCCCCTTCGCTTCGCGCACCTGCGCGACGAGGCGAAGCGGGATCCGTTGGCCCACCCCCGTTTCGATCGGCAATTCCATCAGTCGCTCGGGTGAATCACGCCAGGTCTCCGGCAGACGAAGGACCAGATCCACGCTGCGCTGACCCTCCCGCAGGGTCGCCACGGTCCGCCCACCGAGGAGCACCGACAACTGCTCGTTGAGAGCCCCGGGCCGGATGCCGTACGCCCGCGCCCGATCCCGATCCACCTCGATGCGAAGCTGCGGAATCGGAATCTGACGTTCCAGCGCCACATCGGTGAGCCCGGGCAATGCCTGCGCGATGGTTTCGACCTGCGTGCCGATCCGTCGCAGCTCGTCGAGATCCGGACCGAAGACCTTGATGGCGATTCGCGCCGACACACCGCTGAGCATGTGCGCCAATCGGTGGCCGATGGGCTGCCCCACGGCCACAAACGTGCCGGGAATCGTCGCCAGCCGCTCGCGAATCTCCTCGAACACCACCTCCCGCGGGCGTCCGGTGTCGTGAAACTCCACGTCGAACTCGTTCACCGACACCGGCACCACATGGTCGTCGCGTTCCGCGCGCCCGGTGCGGCGGCCGATGCTGCGTACCTCCGGAATTTCCTGAAGCAATCGAACCCCGATCTCTCCGATTTCATTGGCCTGGTTCAAGGAAGTGCCAGGTGCGCTGGCCAGGGAGATCGTCGCGCTGCCCTCGTTGAACGCCGGCAGGAATTCCCGTCCGAGTTGGGGAAACAACGCCACCGCTCCCGCCACCGGGATCACGACAAAGCCAAGCAGCAGGAAGGGTTGATCCAGGGCCAACCGAAGCCAGCTGGCCCGGAAAGCCTTCTTCAATCCACGCACCAGCAACCCGTCGCCGGCCCCTGCCTTCTTCGCCGGTCGTGGATGCAGAAGCATCGAACACAGCACGGGAATCACGGTAAGCGACACCACGAATGACGCCGCCATGCTGGTGATCGTCGCGATCGCAATCGGCGCGAACAACCGCCCCTCGATGCCGCTCAATCCCAGCAGAGGAACAAACACCAGGATCACCAGGATCGTCGCGTAGAGGATGGAGTTCCGCACCTCCCCCGACGCCGCGGCGATGACCTCCATCCGCGGTTTCGGATGCGGATGACTGACATTCTCACGCAGCCGCCGGAAGACGTTCTCCACATCGATGATGGCGTCGTCGACCACCATGCCGATCGCCACCGCCAACCCGCCCAGGGTCATCGAGTTCACACTGATCCCGAACATTCGGAAGACCAGCAGGGTCACCGCGAAGGACAGTGGGATCGCCAGGAGGGTGATCACCGTGGTGCGAACATTGAGCAGGAACAAAAACAGCACGATCGCGACGAGCACCGCGCCATCGCGGATGGCTTCCTTCAGATTGCCGACGGCGTGCTGGATGAAATCGCCCTGCCGGAACAACAACACCGCCTCCACGCCAGGTGGCAGCGACACCCGCAAGCTGTTGAGCGCGTCCTCGATGGCCGACGTCAGGGCCAACGTGTCGAAGCCCGGGGCCTTGTCGACGCTGAGAATCACCCCCGCCGTTCCGTTGACCCCGGCGTCCCCGCGCATCGGCTGGACATCCTGAACCACGGACGCGACATCGTGGATCAGGATGGGACGGTCGCCGATGCTCTTGATGACCGTGTCGGCCAATTCATGGAGATCGGTGGTCATGCCCAGATTGCGGACCATGATCTCCTGGGAACCCTGGACCAGGTAGCCGCTGGTGGTGTTGCGGGCGGCCTCCTGCGCGGCCGTCTCCAGCTCGGAGAACGTCACACCATGGGCCGCCATGCGGTTCGGGTCGGGTTGAACCTGCACTTGCTGGATGCCGCCGCCAATGGTCAGCACTTCCGCCACACCCGGAATGCTCTGAATGCGGCGGCGCACGGTCCAATCCGCCAGTGCGCGCACTTCCCGTGGCGCCATCGCGCCGTTGGTGGATCGAAGCCCGATGAGCAGGATCTCGCCCATCAGCGACGACACGGGCGCAAGACCGGGACGGGCCTGCTCCGGCAGCGTGCTCATCACGGTTTGCAGTCGTTCCTGAACCCATTGCCGGGCGCGGAAGATGTCGGTGCCCCAGTCGAACTCGGCGAATACCAGCGAGAGCCCGACATCCGAGCTGCTGCGCAAACGGTCCAGATTGCCGACCCCCTGCACCGCCGACTCGATGGGTTGGGTGACCAGGGCTTCCACCTCTTCCGGAGCCAGCCCCGGCGCCTCGGTGAGGATGGTGACGGTGGGTTTCGTCAGGTCGGGCAGCACCTCGACAGGCAGCACCCGACCCACCTGGACACCGGCAGCGAGGGTGAGCAGCGCCATGGCCAGCACCAGGGGACGGTGCTTCAACGACAACCGGATCAGGGCATCAAGCATGCGAATCCCCCCGGTTGTCATTCGAGTCGGGACGACCGCCCGGCGCCGTGCTTTCCGATGCTGTTCCGACCGTCACCACGGCGCGTGACCGAACCACGCTGAGAATCAGCAGCACAACGAGCAGCGCCGTGGTGGAAGCGAAGAAGATCGTCCACGTTCCAAGCTGTGCCGCCCCCCCGCCCTGCGTCACAGCATCATGATCATGGTCGTGGTCGTGGTCGTGATCATGGTCCGCCTCGCCCTCGTGATCGTGTTCATCGTTCGGCTCATGACCGGCGTGGGCTGCTGTTGCAGGGGCATCTGTCTCTTCCTTCTCCGATCCATCCTCGTTGTGGGCGTGGCCGTGGGCGGAGTCGAGGGACGCCTTCAAGGACACGGCGCCACGGCCGGCAAAAGCCAGGGAGTACGCACCGCGGGCGACCACTTCGTCGCCCTCCTTCAAGCCACGCACGACCTCCACCTGCCGGTCGTTCTCAATGCCCAAAACCACCGGCACCCGGACGAATGCGTTGGTCCCCTGGGGATCGCGGATGAAGACCGACCGACTGCCGAGATCGCCCTGAATGGCCTCGCGGGGGACGGCCAGGACGTCGGGCCTGGAATCCACAACAATGGAGAATTCTGCGCGCATTCCGGGACGGAGCGCGGAGTCCGGATTCGCCACGTGAAAGGCGGCATCCAGGGTTCCGCTGACGGCATCCGCCTCGGCTGCGAAATGAGCCAACTCGGCCTCGAACTCGCGACCGGGAAGCGCCGAGACCCGCAACCGCGCCCGATTCCCCAGCTTCAACCGACCCACCAGATGTTCCGGCACTGCCGCCACGGCATGGACTTCCGCCAAGTCGACGATCTCGATCAGCGCCGCGTCCGGTGAAACCGGTTGGCCGAGGGCCAGGTTCACCGCGGCGA
>CAUJJW010000247.1 GCA_963205105.1 Verrucomicrobiota bacterium
CTGGACCGCGAACCCCGCCTCGCCTGGCGCTTCACCCTCAACCTCGGCTTCACCCAGGCCTGGGTGCTGGTCATCGACGCCCTCAATGGCCAACTGCTCCAGCGCGCCAACCGTGTCCTCGATGCCAATGTCGCCGGCCGCGGCACCGACCTCCGCGGCGTGCCCCGCAACCTCAATGTCTGGCAGGCCAACAACACCCACTTCCTCATCGACACCAGCAAACCCATGTTCAAAGCGGGCACCGATCCCGTCCAAAAACCGGAAGGCGCGATCACCATCGCCGACGCTCGCAACAAGAAGGCCAACGAACTCCAGGGCAGCGACGTCTTCCTCATCACCTCCGCCAACCCCGCCCAGTGGGACATCGCCGACGGCGTCAGCGCAGCCTACAATTTCTCCGAAACTTACGAATACTTCCTCGCCCAACACGCCCGTAACTCCCTCGACGGCCAGGGCGGCAACATCACCGCCATCGTCCGGGTAGGCGAATACGACAACGCCTCCTGGAACGGCAACCTCAAGATCATGCTCTTCGGCACCGTCCAGCCCTACGCCGGTGCCCTCGACGTCGTCGGCCACGAACTCACCCACGGCCTGACCGAGAACTCCGCCAACCTCGTGTACGAGAACCAACCCGGAGCACTCAATGAATCGTTCTCCGACATCTTCGGCGAAATGGTCGAGGCCCATGTCGATGGCCAGCCCGACTGGAAAATGGGCACCCGTCTCAACAAGATTTTCCGCGATTTCAAGAACCCGGGCTCGCTCATCATCGAAGGCGCCAACCGCCCGTATCCCTCGAAGATGAGTGAGTTCCTCCAACTGCCCAACACGGACGAGGCGGATCATGGAGGGGTTCATCTCAACAGCTCGATCATCAACCACTGCTTTTGGCTGCTCGCCGAAGGGCTCCCGGGCGCCATCGGCCTCCGTGATGCCGAACGCATCTTCTTCCGCACCCTGACCCAGCATCTCCAAGCCCAATCCCAGTTCGTCGACACTCGGCTCGGTGCCATCGCCTCCGCCGAAGCCCTCTTCGGCGTCGGCTCCACCCAGGCCAACAAAACCGCCGAAGCCTTCGACGCCGTCGAAATCTTCTCCGCCCCGGAAACCCCCGCTCCCGCCCCCGTCCCCGTCGTCTCAGGACCCGATTCCACCCTCTTCATTTCCGCCGACCCGTTCTTCGGTGATCTCACCCTTTACCGACAGGAAACCGCCCAGGGCGACACCGAGAATGGCTCCGACTTCGCCGACGGCATCGGTCTCAGCCGCCCCGCGATTACCGGTGACGGTCAACTCGCACTCTTCGTGGATGCCGACAACGACCTCTGCCTCGCGGAAACCGCTAACCCCTCCACCCGCGAATGCCTCGGCGTCCCCGGCTTGGTCCACTCCGTCGCCGTATCACCGGACGGACGATTCGGCGCTTTTGTCTTCCGCGACGCCTTCACGGGGCAACCCGACAACCGAATCAGCCTGATCAACCTCGTCGATGGCACCTCACGTCCCTTCGAACTGCTCGCGCCCACCATCGATGGCGTCCCCATCGACGGCATTCTGAATGCCGACTCGATGTCGTTCAGCACCGACAGCCAGGTGCTGTACTACGACGCACTCTCCCGGCTCCGATTCGGTTCCGGGCCCACCGTCGAACGCTGGAGCATCTACGCCCTTCACCTCGAAACCGGAAAAATCTCCATCGTCGTCCCACCCATCGAAGGCGTCGACACCGGCAACCCATCCATGGGCCGGGCCGGAAACCGTTTCCTCGTCCTGGATGCACGAGTCGAACTCACCGGCAACTCCTCCGTATTCACCCTCGACCTCTTTTCCGGAAACGCTGCGGAGGTTGGTGTGGTCGACCGCGGCCTGGGATACCCCACCTTCGTCGGAGATGAAGGCGCCGTCATCTACGCCCAACGCGACAACTCCGCCTTCGGCTCCGGGTTCTCTCTCGTGCGACAACCCCTGGGCGCGGATCGGCTGTCCCTGGGCGGCCCCCTCTCCCTCTGGATCTACGACGCCGGCCTCGGAGTCGTCTATCGCCGTGGAACCTTCTCCGGTTCGAACGCGCTTCCCCAGGCCAGCATCGCCACACCCGCTCCCGGGGCATCTTTCCCCACCGGCACGCCCGTCACCCTGTCGGTCAATGCATCCGACGCCGATGGCACCATCACCCGTGTCGAATTCTACGACGGCGATGACAAGCTCGGCGAAGACGGCACGCCACCATTTTCCCTGACCTGGACACCCACCCGCAACGGCAGCCACCGACTCATCGCCCGCGCCACCGACAACCTCGGTGCCTCCGGCGACACCCAGGCCGTTTCCATCAACATCGGCAGCGTCACACCCCCGGAACGCGCCCGCCTAGCCATCTCCGCCCGGCCCGGCGGCACCATGAGAATCACCCTCCAAGGCCCCGCCGGCAGCTACGTCATCAGCCAGTCCACCGACCTCCGCCAATGGGTCGATATCTATCCCGTCACCGTCGGAGCCAGCGGAACAGGCAGCGTTGACGACGCCGGCGGACCCGCCAACAACCGCACCCTGTTCTACCGCGCCCGACGCGAGTAGGGGGCCAACCCTCCCATCGAGGCCGCATTTGCAAAATCGTCGACGCCCCTTAACGTGGCGTTCATGGGTGAAGCCAAAAAGCCGCAGAGCAACCAACCCCACGCCCAGGGTGCAAGCCCAGCCGCCGAAGGCCCCGCCCTGACCGAAGCTATCTCCGGCGATGACCTGGACCGCCTCTCAGCGCTCCAACTGCTCGACGTCATCGCCTCGAAACTGCCCCCGCGCCACTCGTCCTTGCTCGACCTCGCCTACCTCCGCGACCGCGTCGCTGCCATGGAGGAAATGAATGACCAGGCTCGAACCGCACTCGAACGCTACGAAGTCGCCCTCGAGAAGCTCCGCTCCCCGGCCTTCCGCGTCGGCACCTTCCTTGGCGTGGTCGAACCCGACCGTGCCCATGTCTGCATCGGTGGCTCCGATTACGTTTCCAAGGTCGACCCCAAGGTCCCGCTATCCGTCCTCCACGTCGGCGAACGGGTTCTCTGCAACGAGGCGTTTGTCGTGGTCCAAGGCCTCGGCTTCGACACCAACGGCCCCGTCGTCCAGATCGATCAGGTGCTGCCCGACAACCGGCTCCGACTCGGCTCCGAAACCAGCGGTTCCCCCACCGTCGTCATCCGTTCCTCGCTGCTGGGCAAGGAAAAGCTGAAGCCAGGCCTGGAGGTGCGCCTCGACCTCAATCAACGCGTCGCCTTGGAAGTGCTCGGCACCGGACGGCGCATCGACCGCGCCCTCGAACGTGTCTCCGAACTCCCCTGGTCGTCCATCGGCGGTCAAAACGAGGCCGTGCAGGCGATTCGAGACACCATCGAACTTCCACTCCTGCACAAGGATCTCTTCAAGCGCTTCGACCATTCCGTCCCCAAGGGTTTTCTGCTTCACGGACCACCCGGCTGCGGAAAGACCCTTCTCGGCAAGGCCACCGCCTTCAACCTCCGCCAACAGATCCGCAGCGCCACAGGCATCGATCACACGGAATTCTTCGTCCACATCAAGGGCCCCGAAATCCTCAACATGTGGGTCGGCGAATCCGAACGTCAGGTCCGTGACCTCTTCGCCCAATGCCGCGAACGCGCCGCCGAAGGTCAGCTCGCGTTTCTGTTCATCGATGAAGCCGAATCCATCCTGGGAGTCCGCCGCGGAGGCCGCGCCCATAGCATCCTCTCCACCCTCGTCCCGATGTTCTGCACCGAGATGGACGGCATCGAACCCCTCGCCAACGTCGTCGTCATCCTCGCCTCCAACCGCGCTGATCTGATCGATCCAGCGATCCTCCGCCCCGGCCGCATCGACCGAAAAATCCGTGTCCGCCGACCCGACGCCGATGGCGCACGATCCATTTACGAGATCTACCTTCACGACGAACTGCCACTCGCCGAACCCGCCGCCGACCTCGCCAACGCGGTCGCCACAGCACATTTCGCGCGAGTCCCGGAGAACGAGTTTCTCGAAGCCACGTATCGGAGTGGTCGCCGGGATGTTCTCTACCGCGGCGACCTCGCCAGTGGAGCCATTATCGCGGCGGTTGTGGAACGCGCCAAAGGGCTCGCCATCAAGCGTGCGATCGCGGATTCATCCGCCGGTCACCTCACACGCGACGACCTGCTCGCCGCCCTGCGACTTGAACACGCCGAGAACGACCTCTTCCCGTCCACCGACCTGACCGAGGACTGGCTCAAGCTGACCGATTTCGATCCTGAGAATGTCGTCAAACTCGGCCCCATCCGCCCCCGCCGCGTGGAACGTAGCGGCGTGGTCTGATCTGGTCCTTAGGACGGGTCTGGGCTTTGCGATCCGCCCGGCCCGCGCGCCATTCCGACCAATTTTCGCAAATGATTCGCCAATAGAGGATGAGTCATCGCGGGGGGATGCATGAAAAAAAGACCCCGCATGCAGCAACCATCTTCATGGGCCCCAGCCAAACTCGCTGTGGCAGGACTTACGGCAGGAACACTTCTCGCCCTCGTTCCCGGCGCCGTCGCTCAAAGCTCGGACTGGAAGGAAGACTCCGTCTCCCCGGTGACCAACCCGATCTTTTTTGAGGATCCGCACGTCCAAAGTGAAATCCGTCCCATCTTCGCCTGGCACAACATCGGGGATGATCTCGGAACCGATGGCTCCGCTCAGCTCTATGCCATCCAGGCCCGCTGGGCCGTCACCGATCGCCTGGCTATCATCGCCACCAAGGACGGATGGATCGATATGAACCCCGATGTCGGTCTTCCGAAGACCGACGGCTGGGCCGACATCGCCGCGGGTGTCAAATACGCCATCATCGACAACCGGGAAGCCCAGTTCATCCTCACCCCCGGCCTCACCTTCGAGTTCCCCACCGGCAACTCCGACGTGTTCCAGGGCAATGGCGACGGGACATGGAATGTGTTCGTTTCCGCCGGCAAGGGCTTCGGCAACCTCCGGTTCCTAGCCAACGTCGGCGCGATCATCCCCAACAATGGAGACGAGGAAACCGCCCAGCTCCACTACTCCCTGCAGGCGGATTACACCACCTGCCGGTACTTCATCCCGTTCGTGGCGTGGAATGCCTTCACCGTCCTGAGCGAAGGCGAAGGTCTCGGCGTCGACTTCGAAGGGTTCGATCTCTTCAATTTCGGCTCCACCAGGGCCGAAGGCTACACCCAGTCGGTGATGGGCGTCGGCTTCCGCTCCAGGCTGCTCGAACGCCTCGACTTCGGGTTCGCCTACGAATTCCCGATCTCACAGCCCGAAGGTATCTTCGGAGACCGGTTCACCTTCGATTTCATCTGGCGCTTCTGACCGGAGCGTCAGCGCGGAGCGCACCCAAACACTCCGCTCCCGTAACCCATGGGCCGCATCGGCTCCCCACTCCGATGCGGCCCTTCTTGTTGTAACTTCAGTCCAAACCTCTTCTCTCGGTCGCGCCGTCGACCCGCGCCCCGTCCTTCCAAAGCTCCATCGCCGCAACCAAAGGCGGCCAGGTCGCCAACTCGCTCACCCCTACCGCGCCCCAGGTGCTGCATAAGTGCCCCAGAAGCCGCGGCGACCGATGCTTCAGCGCCGACGTCGCCAACGCCCGCGTCGCATCCACGTTCTTCCAGCCGCATGGCCACACCCGAAATCCCTGCTCCAGGAAATACGGGACCGAGGCGTAGTCCGCCGGCTTGCCCGCGTATTTCGTCAAAGGCTCGTAGTGCCAGTCACAAAGAATGATGTCCTTCGGAATCCGATCGATCGCCGGCGCCGTCCCATTCTTGGCCGCCTCCCATTCGCCATAGCCAAACCTCGCCGCATCGATCAAGCGATCCGCCCACATCAGCATTTCCACCTTTCTCGTCCCCACCAGGTGGGCGTGATAATCGGTCACCGCCTTCGCAAACAACTCCGCGGGATTCCCGCCGCGGCATCGGGAACAGTGTTCCGAAGCCAGCAGAAAAACCTCGTCCAAGCCCACATGGAAGGCGTCTGCCTCGAACCCATCCAGGATCTCGTCCATGAGTTGAAACACCATCCCGTTCACCTGGGGATGCCGGGGACACCAGCTCCGGCAATAGATGTCCTTGTTTCCTGGGTACTGGCCCGGGGTCTCGTCCAACTCCGGATAGCGCGTCAACAGGGGGAACGTCGTTCCCGCCCAGGACTGATGCCCCAGGGAACTGAATTGAGGGATCAGACGAATGCCCAGCCTGCGACACTCCTGTGCCAGCGCCTTGGCGCGTTCCTTTGAAATCGCTCCGTCACTCCGCAACTCCGGGTGGGACTCGAACGCGAAGCCGTAGTTGACCTCCGCGATCACCACGTTGATGCCCGCCTCCCTCAGACCGGGCAATGCCTTCTCCAGTTCGCGGGCCCCGCCTTCATGGCGAACCAACAGGTGGACCCCGCGCCACACAGGGTTGGAGCGCCGCCAGGATTCCAGCCATTCCGTCCGCCCCGAGG
Source organism: Verrucomicrobiota bacterium (assembly GCA_963205105.1). Classification (GTDB taxonomy): domain Bacteria; phylum Verrucomicrobiota; class Verrucomicrobiia; order Limisphaerales; family CAIMTB01; genus CAIMTB01. Next base: position 6,493 of record CAUJJW010000247.1, read on the forward strand.
CTCCATCCTCCGCAGCTGCCGAAGCAGCCTCCCTCACGCCTGCCAAGAGCCCTGCCACCACGATCGCCAGCCCAACCATCGCACGCTTCATGTCGGTTCCTTGTGCGGTGAAGCTGAACCTTGCACGACGTCCCGTCCAAAACTCGTTGATCAAAACGCCGATGAACCCCCACTCCCCCAACAGAGGGACAGACACTTGGTTGTGCACCACCCGCTTCCCCGCTGCATGCCCCCACAACAGGGGGACAGACACCTTGAATCGGCACTTGGATTCACCTGAGCCCTTCACCTGGGCGTCGTTGGAGCCGAACTAAGGGACAGACGACGAGTGGAGTCCAAAATCGAAGGCCCCTCCCCAACAGAGGGACAGACACTTGGTTGTGCACCACCCGCTTCCCCACTGCATGCCCCCACAACAGGGGGACAGACACCTTGAATCGGCACTTGGATTCATCTGAGCCCTTCACCTGGGCATCGCTGGAGCCGAACTAAGGGACAGACGACGAGTTGAGTCCTCCGACGACCCAAATCGAAGGCCCCTCCCCAACAGAGGGACAGACACTTGGTTGTGCACCACCCGCTTCCCCGCTGCATGCCCCCACAACAGGGGGACAGACACCTTGAATCGGCACTTGGATTCATCTGAGTCCTTCACCTGGGCATCGTTGGAGCCGAACTAAGGGACAGACGACGAGTGGAGTCCTCGTTTGGGCCCCACACTTCTGCATTGCCGGAAGCCCTGTCGCACCACGGAATGTAGCTCGCGACCGCACCATGAAGCTCTGTAGACCTTCGTCGTCACCCGCCCGCGCCGCCTGGATTGCCTGCCTTTTGGCGACGGTGCTGGTATCGGGCTGTTCTGTCCGCAAGCTGGCCGTCAACAAAGTGGCTGATGCGCTGACCGGTGGAGGTTCCACGTTCACCTCCGACGACGACCCCGAGTTAGTCCGCGACGCTCTCCCGTTCAGTCTGAAGCTGATGGAAAGTCTTCTGGCGGAGACCCCTAAGCATCCTGGCCTGCTGCTCACCCTCGGCTCAGGATTCACCCAATACGGCTTTGCCTTCGTCCAGCAGGATGCCGAACGGATCGAGGACGACGATTTGGACCGGGCCCGCGAACTTCAGGTCCGGGCGAAACGGCTGTATCTGCGAGGCCGTAACTACGCCCTCCGAGGACTGGAAGTTGCCCACCCAGGCTTCACCAACGCCTTGCGCACCAACCCACGCGCCGCTGTCCAGGCTGCAGTGAAGGCGGACGTTCCCTTCCTGTATTGGTCGGCGGTCGGCTGGGCAGGCGCCATTGCCCAAGCCAAAGATGATCCCTCGCTCGTCGCGGATCTTCCACAAGTCGAAGCCCTGATTGAGCGCGCCCTGGAACTCGATGAATCCTGGAATCGAGGCACCTTGCACGGACTGATGATCACCTTCGCCATGAGCCGCACCACGGGGACCGGCGACCCTGTCGAGCGGGCCACGCACCATTTCGAACGCGCCCTCCAACTCGGCGGCAAAGCGATCGCCGGACCCTATGTCGCGTACGCCGAGTCGGTCTGCGTTGCCCGCGAGGACCGCGCTCAGTTCGAAACCCTTCTCCATCAGGCATTAGCAATTGATGCTGACAGCGAACCCGATTCTCGACTTGAAAACCTGATCCACCAACGTCGCGCTCAATGGTTGCTCAATCGAATCGACAAGCTGTTCCTCCCGTCTCTTCCTTGAACGCCTTCTCCGAACCGTCCTGTTTTGTCATGAACACCAGCCGTTCCATCAGTCGTCGCCGTTTTCTCGCAACGAGCTCCTTCGCAATCACTTCGGCTCCCGCCATTGTCCGAGCCGCCACGAAGGCTGAGTTTTCTTTCTCGTTCGCCACGGCGGCACCGCGGGGATCGTCCTTCCACCAGACGTTCCAGAACATGATCCAGAAGTGGAAGGAAGCTTCCGGTGGGCGGGTGGATGTCACCCTTTACCCAGGCACGCAGGGCGGGGAGGCGGCGATCGTCCGGCGCATGGGCATCAACCAACTCCAGGGGGCCATGCTCACTGCTGGCGGCATGGCCCAAATCGACCGCGCCCCCACGGCGCTCCAGTTGATGCCCATGGTCTTCAACGACTGGCCCGAGGTGGACCACGTCCGGGACATCATGCGCCCCCGCCTGGAGGAAGCCCTCGTGCAGAAGGGTTATCACGTTCTTTTTTGGGGCGATGCCGGGTGGGTCCGTTGGTTCACCAAGAAACCCGTCCTCCGTCCCTCGGACATCAAGCCCATGAAGATCTACGCCGATACCGGCGATCCTGCCGGGCTCGAAATCGTCCGTGAGTACTACCAACCGGTCCCGCTCGAACCGGACAAGATCTTCACGGCACTCAGCACAGGCATGATCGAAGGCGTCTCCATGCCCGCTTTCCTGGCCAATTTCACCCAGATCGCCACCGTCACCGGCCATATGCTGGATCTGAAGTACATCCCCCTCACCGGCGCCATGGTCGTCAGCGCCAAAGCCTGGAATCGCATTCCCGAGGACCTTCGGGAAAAGCTGCGCGCCATCGGAGATGAAACCGGCACCGAAGTCCGCAAGAACAGCCGGGCCGAGGACGATGCCGCCATCGGTGTCATGCAATCCAAGCAGGGCCTCAAAGTCGCCCAGGCCACCCCGGAAGTCGTCGCCGAATGGCGGCGGGTGATCAGTGGCGCCTATCCTGCCATCCGTGGCAAGATCGTGCCTGCTCCGCTCTTCGATGAAGTCATGTCGCTGGTGAAGGCGTTTCGTGCCAAGGCCGGAGCATGAGCGTCGAGTTTCGTCTGCCCGATCCGGGAGGTGGCTCCGATTCACCTGCCGAGTCGCGTCCCGCGTTTTTCAGGTGGCTGGCCCGCTTTGAAAATGGGCTTCTCGTCACCCTGCTGGCGGGAATGCTGCTCATTCCGGTGCTTCAAATCCTGCGCCGCTGGGGCCTGCCCGTCGGCCTTCAGGCCTCCGAATCGTTCCTCAGCCACTTCAACTTGTTGGTCGGGGTGTTCGGCGGGCTCATCGCCGCCCGGGAAAACCGCCTCCTGTCGCTTTCGACCTTGCCCGGTCTCCTTCGCAAACCCTGGCAACGACACGCCGCGGTCGCCTACGGCAACGCCGTTGCCGCGGCCGTCGCGGTTGTGCTCTGCGCTGCGAGCGTTCAACTCGTCCTGGCCGAACGGCAATCCGCCCGCGAACTCGCCTACGGTCTTCCGATCTGGGTCGCCCAGGCTGCCCTCCCTCTCGGTTTCGGCTGCCTTGCTCTCCGCCTTTTGTGGCATGCCGGTCCCGCCTGGTTCTGGCGCTTGGCCGCCCTCGCCGTGGCTGCCAGCATCGTCGGTATTGGGCTCAAGCCGCCCATCGCCCCTTCTTCCCTGGTCATTCCCGCCCTGGTCGGTTTGTTGATCGGTGCCGCCGCCGGCACCCCCATCTTCGCCATCCTGGGTGGCGCCGCGGTCATCCTGTTTTGGGGCCGCGAAGACCCGCTCGCCTCCATTCCCCTCGATCACTACGAGCAGGTGGTCAACCCCCTCCTGCCCATGGTGCCGCTCTTCACCCTCACCGGCTATTACCTCGCCGAAAGCGGCGCTTCCAAACGCCTGGTCCGCGTCTTCATGGCCGTGTTCGGCGCCTTCCGCGGCGGTCCCGCCATCGTCACCGCCCTGGTTTGCGCCTTCTTCACCACCTTCACCGGCGGCTCAGGCGTCACCATCCTCGCCCTCGGCGGACTGCTCTACCCCGTCCTCACCGCTGCCCGGTATTCCGAACGCAACGCTCTCGGCCTGCTCACCGGCGCCGGCTCGCTCGGCATCCTCCTCCCCCCCTGTCTGCCCCTCATCTTGTACGCGATCGTCGCCGACATCCCCATTCCCCAGATGTTCCTCGGCGGGGTTCTCCCCGGGCTCCTCCTCGTCGGACTCACAGCGGTCTGGGGCATTCGAGCCGGCCCCAAACTGTCCACCAGCGAACGCACCCTGCATTGGCCCGAAATCCGCTCCTCGATCTGGCAGGCCAAGTGGGAATTGCTGCTGCCCGTTGTCGCCTTCTCAGGGCTTTTCTTCCTCCTCCCCGCAGAAGCCGCAGCCGTCACCGCCCTCTACGCCCTCACCATCGAAACGGTGGTCCATCGTGAACTCAAAATCACCAGCGATGTCCCCCGCGTCATGACCGAGTGCGGCCTGCTCGTCGGCGGCGTCCTGCTCATCCTGGGCGTCGCCATGGGCTTCACCAACTTCCTCATCACCGCCCAGGTCCCCGACAAGGGCGTCGAGTGGGTTCGCGGTGCCATTCAAAACCCCCTGGTCTTTCTGCTCGCCCTGAACGTCTTCCTCATCCTGGTCGGGTGCCTGATGGACATCTTCTCGGCCATCATCGTCGTCGTCCCCCTGATCGTGCCCATCGGACTCGCCTTCGGCATCGACCCCGTCCATCTCGGCATCATCTTCCTCGCCAATCTCGAGTTGGGTTACCTCACCCCGCCGGTCGGCATGAATCTCTTCCTGTCCTCCTACCGGTTCGGCAAACCCATGCCCGAAGTCACCCGGGCCACCCTGCCCATGCTCGGCGTCCTGGCCGTCGGAGTCCTGCTCATCACTTACGTCCCCATCCTCACCACCTGGCTCCCCCGATTCGCCAAGTGAAGGATTCCTACTCCTTCCACACCGCACCGCCCGGGAACCGGTACCGCACCCGCGTTTCCTCCCGGATTTCCGTGCTGTACCCCGGCCGCTCCGGAAGCAGGTAGAACCCACGCCGCATCCGCACCGGATCGACAAAGTGCTCGTGAAGGTGGTCCACGAACTCCACCACCCGATCCTCGCGCGGACCGCTCACCGCCATCGCATCCACGGCACTCAGATGCTGAACGTGCTCACATAACCCCACGCCGCCGGCATGCGGGCACACCGGCACCCGGTATTTCGCAGCAAGCAACAGAATCGCCAGGCACTCGTTCACCCCAGCCACCCGGCACGCATCCATCTGGCAGACGTGCAGCGCCCCCGCCTCCAAGAACTGCTTGAACATCACCGCGTTCGCACAGTGCTCCCCCGTCGCCACCCGGATCGGTGAAATCGCGTCGGCAATCGCCGCATGGCCAAGAATGTCGTCCGGACTGGTCGGCTCCTCGATCCACCACGGATCAAAACGCGCCAACTCCCGCATCCAGGCAATCGCCGTCGGCACGTCCCAAACCTGGTTCGCATCGAACATCAACCGGTTCTCAGGCCCAATCTCCGACCTCACCAGAGCCGCACGCCGGACGTCGTCCGCCAGATCGCGACCCACCTTGATCTTGAAATGATTCCACCCGTCCGAGAGCGCCTCGCGACAGCGCCGTCGGATTTCGTCATCGGTGTACCCCAACCATCCCGCGGACGTCGTGTAGGCCCGGAGACCCTCCGCCCGCACTGTCGCTTCCCGCGATTTTTTCAAGGAACCCTGCCGTTCCAGCAAACCACGGGCTTCCTCCGGCGTGATGGCGTCGGTGAGGTACCGAAAATCAAGGCACCGAACAAACTCAGCCGGGGAAAAATCGACGAGCATCTTCCACAGCGGCTTGCCCTCAAGCTTGGACCAAAGGTCCCACACGGCGTTGATCACCGCCGCCGCCGCCAAATGCATCACCCCCTTGTCGGGTCCCAGCCATCTCAATTGGGAATCACCCATCACATGGCGCCAGAACGCACCCATGTCCCCCGCAATCGAACCCAGCTCCTGCCCGAGCACCCGTGGCAGGAGTGCCTGAATCGCCGCACACACCACATCGTTCCCCCGCCCGATGGTGAACGCCAACCCGTGCCCCACCGGCGCGCTGGCATCATCGGTCCGTACCATGACGTACGCCGCCGAATAGTCGGGATCGGGGTTCATCGCATCCGACCCATGCAGCCCCCGGGACGTGGGGAAGCGAAGGTCGAGAACGTCGGCGTGGCTGAGGCGGAGACGCGGGTTCACGGGAAAGATTGGGGTCCAGGTCGATGCTCGACGCGATTCACAACGCGCGGAACGGACTCTCCCTCAATCCCCGCGGCGTTGGCGAGCCACGGTCAGAGCTCCGTTCCATCCGCTTCAGGTCGAAAGGGCGGCGCCAACTCCTCCGGCCCTGCCTCCAGGGTCAGGTCATCCAACCGCTCCGGAGTCCACATGTCCGGTCCATCCCCAAAGCGTTCCCGCAACCGCCGAAGCCGAAGAGGTCCCCGCCGATAGAACCCCTCCAGCACCTCGAACTGCATCGCGACAAACGCCTGATCAAAGCGCTCCCCGGAATCCGGCACGCTCTCCACCAAACGGGCCAACAGCCCATCGCCGCTGCCTCCCAGGTACTCCCGGATCCAAGGGACCCAGTCCATCGCCTTGGAATGCTCCAGCGTCACCGACCGCAGCCCCTCGCCCACCATCCATCGGCGTGGGAGCGACGCCACCGCGCCATCGCCCGTCCAGGCCAACCAAAGCAATCGCGTCATGGCCGCCAAAGCCCGGCCGGGTCCGCCCCGAAACGGGCCATAACCTTCCACCGGCGCGTCCTGCACCAAATCCACCCGCAGTCCCGAATCCTGCGCCACCAGCCGCACATAGCGCGCCGATTTCGGCCACACGCCGGCCCGGTTGAATTTGGGTCGATTCCGTCGGATCAGGTCGTTCTCCGCCAGTCGTGCCGCCGTTTCGGTGGCGCAGGTTTCCCATTCGATGCGCCGCACGGTGTGGATCAAACGGATCGTTTTGCGCGACTGCCCGACGGTTCGACGATATGACCCCAACCGCGCCCGCAGATCGCCGGCCTTCCCGACGTACAACAGCACCCCTTCGGCGTCGTACATCCGGTACACCCCGGGCTCCCGCGGGATCGCTCGAAAGAACGCTTCCCCCAGACGTTCGACCAGGGGCTGGGGCGCGGGCATCAGCCTGAGCTGACCAGGGTCCATACCTCAGCCTTGGGGTTCCGGCCGACGCGCCACCAACTCCACCTCCCGCAGCGGACGCAGCGCAACCATCGCGGCCCGTATCCAGCGGAACCCCACGTTCCCGCAGCGCAACCGGGCCGCCAGATTGGCCGCAAATCGATCATACCCATACTGCCGCACGCGCACGGCTTCGATGCGCCAGCCCAACACCGCCATGAGGTTGCCCAGGTTCTGAGCGTTCCAGTGGTAGAGATGATGATTCGGCTCGTGGGGATCGTACCGGGCATACCGACGTTCCACTTCCCAGGGAACGTGCAGCACCAGTCGCCCGCTCCTCGTTAACAGCCGGGCCATCTCCCGCAACGCCGCCACCGGTTCCAGAATGTGTTCCAACGTCTGGTGGCAGATCACCACATCCACCGAACCGTCCGCCAGAGCGCCTGTCCCCGACAGGAACTCGATTCCCAAGGCCTTCACCCGCTCCGCGAGAAAGTCCGCAGCATCGAACCCCATCCGCCGACGACACCGAAGCCGCGCCAGGTTCCAACCCGCGCCCACGCCATACTCCAGAACCACATCGGTCTCCGTCACCCAGTGCTGAAATTTCTCCGCCCGCAGCCGGTACACCCACTCCTCCGCCGATGGCGCCAGGGCACGTTTGCCCTCGTGGTAGGAGGTCCCCGATTTCCCGCGATACAGTTCCGCCGCCACATCCGCAGGAGCGGAGCCGGACCCGGAATCAGGGGATGCAGTCAATGACATGAGGGGGCGCGAAAACGCCGGGCTATGGTGCCGGCCGCGTCCAGCCATGCAACGGCGATTCCTGTCCGGTCCAGCCAGGCCAGGGTGCTCGCGCAGGCTCCACCGCCCTTTCCCCATTCACCAATGGCACCTTGCGGACTCTCACCCATCCCCAGAAAATGCAACGTGACCTTCCCCCTGTCGCACAAGCCCCCCAACCACCGTCGGAGATCTTCGTCGTACTCGTGGCTCGTCCCGACACTTGCCCTGCTGACGTCGAGCCCCGTGCTCGCGCAGGACTTCGTCGAGCCCCGGACCTACCTTCAGTTTCGCAGCGGCGAGTTTGATACCGCCTGGGACGTTCACGACTACTGGGGATTGACCGTCGGCCACAACTTCAACGGCCACTGGGGCGTCGAACTCGCCGGTGACGTGTGGGAGCGCTACCTCGATCTCGGCGAGGAATCCATCAACGCCATCATCCCCCAGGTCCGCTACCGCTACCCGCTGTTCAACGACCGCTTCGTCCCCTACGCCATCGCCGGCCTGGGCGGAGTGTTCCTGCAGTTGAATGATGTGTCCTCCCGCGCCGACGGCCATCAACTCGAGTCGGAAGGACTGCGGCTCGGGGTCTCACTGGGCGGAGGCATCGAGTACTTCTTCAACAACAACATGGCCTTCGTCATCGAGGGCAAATACGTGTGGGTCGATAGCATGGACCTCACGCTCGACGGGCAAACCGAGCAGATCGACATGTCCAACGCGCTGGTCAGTTTTGGCGTGCGCGCCTACTTCGAGGAATTCCCCGACCAGCCCTTCGCTGAATCATCGGCCCGGGTTCCCTCCCGCTATTATTTCGTGATGAACTACGGCGGCTCGGTGCTCACCCGAAAGCATTTCGACGGCAACGTCGATCTCGGTCCCGAACCGTCCGCCATCGGTGATGTCTGGAACCAGAGCGCAGGCCTTGGGTTCGGTGCCAATTTCGGCCGCCATTGGGGTGTCGAAGCCTCCATGTCCGGCGAAGAGCGACGTCTGTTGGACTCCAACCTCGGCACGCTGGGCGAGTACGCCGTGGTCTCGGTCATTCCCCGAATCCGTCTTCGGGCCCCCATGTCCGGAGGGCGCTATGTCCCGTACGTCTTCGGGGGCGTCGGATTCTGCTACGGCGAATTCAACGACGGCAAGGGAAGCGCCGACATCGAAGGCAAGGGCTTTTACCCCGGCAGCGAAATCGGCACGGGTATCGAGTGGTTCGTTGCCCGTAACATCTCGTTTCATGCCGATGCCCTCTGGAACTACACCTGGGGCCATGAGATCCGGGTGAACAGCGATGCACTCACCGGCAGTTTTTCCACCTTCCAGATGCACTTCGGATTCCGGCTGTATCTCTGGGAGTCCAAACGCGACGACTCCTGAACCGGACCAGATCCGGTAACGGCCGCGGCCAGGGCGCATCGGCGTGTTACCAGAGGACACAGCCCTCATTTTGACAGGATGAACACGATGAACAGGATGGAATGCCGTTCCGCATGGGTGCCCGAGCATCCTGTTCATCCTGTGAATCCTGTCCAAAACCCTCCGATGCTCGGACCTCCCATCCACAACTCGGAGATACGACCCCGCGGCCACGGCAACGAAGAATTTTGATTTTTCATTTTGGAATCGTCGCCACACTGGCCCCGCACATGAGCAAGAAGTCCGGTCATCCGCTTTCGAAAAAGTTCGCCGCCTACCCGCGCCTCAACCCGCTCGGCGTCGGACGCAACATCGCCGCCGCCGATCTCATCGACCAGACGATGCTCGCCTACAACGGCGGCCGTCTGCGCGAGGCCTGCCGCCTCTTCACCGAGAAGATGCTGCCCCGCGACGGCACGATCGGGGTCAGCCTCACCGGCGCACTCACCCCGGCTGGCCTCGGCAAGAGCTGCCTCATCCCGCTCATGAAGGCCGGCTTCATCGACTGGATCGTCTCCACCGGCGCCAACCTCTACCACGATCTCCACTACGGCCTCGACATGGCCCTCTACGCCGGATCGCCGTTCCTCAACGACGTCGAACTCCACCGGGACGGCGTCATCCGCATCTACGACGTGCTCTTCGACTACAACGTCCTCCTCGACACCGACGCCTTCGTCCGCGAGGTCATCCAGGGCGATGAGTTCCAGCGCACCATGGGCACGGACGAGTTTCACTATCTGCTCGGCAAATACGTTGACGCCCGCGGCCGCAAACTCGGCCTCAAGGACAGTTCCGTGCTCGCCACCGCGTACCGCTGCGGCATCCCCATCTTCACCAGCAGTCCCGGCGACAGTTCCATCGGCATGAATGTCGCCGCCATGGCGCTTCGCGACGGAAAGCTGATCCTCGACGTCAACCGGGACGTCAACCAGACCGCCGGCATCGTCTACGACGCGAAGTCCTCCGGGAACACCAGCAGCGTCATGATCTTCGGCGGCGGCAGCCCGAAGAACTTCATGCTCCAGACCGAACCCCAGATCCAGGAAGTCATGGGCATTCAGGAGAAGGGCCACGATTACTTCCTTCAATTCACCGACGCCCGCCCCGACACCGGCGGACTCAGCGGTGCCACCCCCAGCGAGGCGGTCAGCTGGGGCAAGGTGGACCCCAACACGCTCCCCGATTGCGTGGTCTGTTACGCCGATTCCACCCTCGTCATGCCGCTGCTCACGGCGTATTCGCTCGCGCGGGTGAAACCCCGCACCCCGAAGCGCCTCTACGACCGTCGCGACGCCATTCTCGACCAGGTCCGCAGCAAGTACCTCAAGACCGGCACCGTCTCGAAGGTCCTCACCAGCCGCAAAGTCGCCAAACGCGCCAGCAGCGTCGGTCTCAAGGGAAAATAGTCCGTCAGATCACTTGATATTCGGAACGGCCACCAGGACGCCGCCGAACAGCAGCCACGCCAGGATCAGCGTCAGCACGACGTTGAACGCCTGGCCGCCCAGGAAGGCGAGGGCCGGTCGCCCCCCTTCCATTTTGATCAAGTCGCCGAAATGGGTCTCCAACCCGATCGAGACGAACGCCAGCGCAAACCAGAAGTTCCGAAGGCTGTTGAGAATCGGCTTCGCCTCCTTCACCAGCCCGGCATCCAACACGAACGAAAACACCAGCGACGCCGCAATAAAGCCGAGCACGAACTTCGGGAAACGCTCCCAAATGACCGCCACCGACACCTTCTGAGCGGTCCCTTTTTCCTTCCGGGCACGCATCGACCACCAGACCGATAGCGCGAAGGCCGCCACGCCGATCAGCACGTTCTGCGAGAACTTCACGATCACCCCGGCCTTGGTGGCCTTTTCACTGATCAATTGCCCCGCCGCCACCACCGACCCGCTGGTGTCGAGCGTCCCACCCAGCCAGGCCCCCGCCACCAGGTCCGGGATCTGGAAGTGTTTCACCAGCCACGGCATCACCACCATCATCGGCATCGCCACGATCAACACGATCGAGGTGACATAGGACAACTTCTTGCGGTCTCCCTGGATGGCCCCGCAGGTGGCGATCGCCGCCGATACGCCGCAAATCGACACCGCCGACGACAGCATGGCGGCAAATTCGTCGTCGACCCGGAGCTTCTTGGCCAACCGGAAGGTGAAACCCCAAACCAAGGTCACCACCAACCCAGCCTGCACCAACCCCAGCACTCCAGCCTCCATCATCTCGTGGAACAGGATCGTCGCCCCCAGGATCACCAAACCGGTCTTGATATAGAACTCGGTGCGCACCGCGACCCGAAGCCACGCGGGCAAGGTCATCGTGTGGTTGAGGATCAGGCCCAGCATCAGGCCAAACAGGACGTACTCCAAACCCAGGGCGTTGATCTGGGATTGGCCGGCAATCCATTGCGCCAGCCAGCCGAGCACAAACACCACCGCGAAACCGCCGAACGCCGACACGGAAACACCACCCGTCAACGCCATCGCGGCAAACGAGATCACCCCCATCACGGCACCCAGAACCCCCAGCGCCAGCAGGCTCTTGCCCGAAACGCCCGCCGCAAGATCCGTCACAACCTTCCATTTCATGGCCGGAAAGACCGGCCGCCAGCCGGCGATCACCGCCAGAATCATCAGACCGCCCGCGATCACCGCCAGCCAATCCTCGTTGCGCCACCAACGCGGTGCGCCCTGTGCCTGCGTGCTCATGTTCCCGTCAGCCTGCCCGGAACCCCGCCGTTTTCGGACACAAAATTTCCGCGGCCTCACTCGCCAACACGCACGTCAAACACACCGGTCCGGATCCTTCCCGCCGACCGCACCTGAACCCACAGCCGATGAACGCCCGGCCGAATGAATTCGTACGGGAACGAAACCTCCCCCGTACCGTCGATGCGCGCCTGCGCCATCCACCCGGCAGCAGACTCTTCCACGCCCGGCAGTTGGCAGGTCGGGTCTTCCGCCCCGTACTCCACCCGCCTGGGCGCCTTCCCGGACTCGCGCATCTCGAACAATTGCTGGGCCGCCATCGAGAAGGAGCCGCTCGGATGGACATGGGTGAACACGCTTCCATCCAGACTGCGCACCGCCAAGTGCCCCAGCATGCCCAAGTACGGCTCCAGAACGGCCGGCTGTCCGTCCGCATCCCGAACCTGGAAGCGCAAGGAGATCGGTTGTCCCAGCGACACCGCGCCAGCCTCCGCCCGGGTCATCCGCCAGCCACCGCCCAGATCGGTCGCGCCGTCCGCCGAGGGTACCTGTGCCACCCAGGCATCGTCAGGATCCGCCGCGCCCGGCCCGACGGATGCAGCCACCGGCGCGGGAACCTCCACCCGATTGGTCAGGGTCTCGGTGAACCCCGTCTCATGGGTGATCTGCGCATAGGCGGAGTAGGCGCCCGGCGGCAGCGGCGGGAGCACCGTTTCAAACGTGGCCCGGTCCAGCCGTTGCGGATGCAGATGCGCCATGGCCGCCAGATCGGGTTCGCGCATGAGAAACACGTGCATCAGCCGCCCGTGATCCGGGACCAGCGGCGGCATGCGGCGTGGATTCGGCTCCTCCAAGATCAACCGCATCACGTTTCCCCGGACGTCGTTCACCACCGTGAGTTCGGTCGGACGCGGACGGTAAAGCCGGTTGTTCCGGTACTCGCCCGCCTCGGCCTGCCACCACGTCCAGCCACCCCAAAGAAGGCCCACCACCAAGGCCGTCACACCCGCACTCGCGGCCCGCGCGGCCCAACGCCGACCTCGGCTCGGAGCGTCCCCCGGCGGAAGCACGCTTTCACGCACCGCGGCCCCCGAAATCGAGACGAGGAGAGCCACGAGCATCAAACCCATGACCGCCAAGGGCCAACCCAGATACCTGGGCAACACCAGAACCCGGGTCGCCACCGAGTTCACCGGCACCAGAACCCGGCCTTCGCCCGCTGGACCTTCCAGGATCACTTCCACGCCGTGGGCTCCGCCCTCCATGAACCACAGTTGCGCCGAGTAGAGGTTCTCTTCCCCACGCACGGGCACCGCCACATCCGGGGGCGGCGCCCCTTTCTTGCCCATGTTCCACTTGATCGGCAGGGCGGAGACTTGGTTCACCTCACCCGCCAGCACCCGGACCGAGATCTCCGAGAGGCCCGGTATCACGCCGGGGGGGCGCACCGAAACCCGCGCCAGGTACGGCCCCACCTTGCCTTCGTAAAACACCGGTTGGTGGGTCTCATCCGCAACCGCCCCGAGCCCCATCGCCCAGGCCATCAAGGCCAGCCCAAGCAAGCGGAGCACGCCTCGATAGAGAGCTGGACCATGGAGTGGAACGTTATCCAAAGCATGGGCCACGTGTGGGGACCGTGAACCGGGGCGTGAGAAGTGGAGCGGGCGGCCCTCATCCCGGCCTTCTCCCGGAGGGAGAAGGAGAACCGTCGCCGCGGGTTTCGAGGGGCTGAGCCAGACGTTGGCGGGTGCGATTGGCAACAGCTCGGAAGAATGCGGTTCTGGCATGTCGCCGTGGGCAGGACGCGACACCCTCTCCCCCTGGGAGAAGGCTGGGGTGAGGGAGCCCGGTTCAACCCTCGCGATGGCTCGCATGGGAAGGTTCATGGGAAGCGCCCTGTTCGAAATCGACCTGCTCACGGGCCATGAACCTGGGGAGACGGGGGGAGTACGATTAGGAGTAGGAGTACGATGACGAGGGGAGGGGAGGTTCATGGAAGCACACTCCGAATTGCTCGATGCATCCCATGAGCCCTCATCGGCGCACTCGGGACATGCCATTGCCAATCCAAAGCCCGACCCGGCAGGCCGCAAACGCCAGCACCGTCGAGACCAGGAAGGTCCGGAACGTGGCCGGTGGGTTCCATCGCGGGTTCGTCTCACTCCAGAACCGGAACCGGTTTGGCCCCAGGCTCTCGGTGTAGTCCCAATGGCGGTCGGCGCCAAAGAACCAGTTTTGGCCGCCTGGCCCAATCAGGAACTCGGCGAAATACCACTGGGTCACCGCAAACAACGCCGTGAACACCACGGCGCACGCCACGCAGAAGGCCCAGTCGCGTACCCAGCCGCGTCCGTGACCGATCGCCATGCGGAGAAGGTCGATACCCACCGCGGGCACCACGAGGATCAGCGGGAAGGCCAGCGGCACGAAATGATCGATCGGGTTGTAGATGGGTCCGAGCTTGGGCTGACCGGCGAACAATGGAAGAAACCACAGCATGCCGCAGTTCAGGGCCATGTAGACTGTCGAGGCGATCGTCGTGCCCCAGCGGGTGTTGGAGGCACGCCCCACCGCGACCAGATACAGCGGGTAACTCGCACACGACACGATGTAGAACAGATGGTTCCGGTGCTTGTTGGGCCAGCTTTCCTCGGTCAGGAACACCGCCACCATCGCCAGAATCACTCCACCCGCATAGAGCACCAGATGACGCCCTGGACGAGCCACCCCGGCGGGCGCCTGATTCTGGTCCCGCAACACCAACAGCAGCGCTCCAATCACGATGCCAAACATGCCCAGCGCCAACACCGTGTGCGGAGGGCTCAGGATCTTCACGTCCAGCCCGTAGGCGTCATGCCACCAGTTGTCGAACGGCGCGGAAGTCAGCATCGCCAGCGATCCCCAGACACACACCCAGGCCCCCAAAGGCCCCCGGAAACCCCAGAGACGAACCGCACGTTCCTTCTCCTCCCGCGAACCGCGAAAGGTGGTCCACAGAATCAACCAGCCCGCCGTCAAACCGCCCAGCAATCCGCCCAGGTAAATCGCCAAATGCGCCGGTGTCCAAAAGGTGTCCCGCCCGATGGTCCGGTGCCACGAGATGTCCCAGATGACGCCCAGCACAATGCTGGTCGCCCCAAACACCACGATGCGACTGGTCCAGGAGGCCGCCGTGGCCCCGGATTTCGACGAAACCTCCTCCATCGCCGCACGGGACGGTGATGGCGCCAATCCGGGATACGTTGCCTTCGAAGCGTCCATAAAGCGGTGGAAGTCTAGCCACCGTCCCTGGATCCGCCACCCTCAAGCCGAATCACCAATCCGTCTCCTCCCACCCCGCCGCCTCGAGCCATTCCCGATATCGAATCCGCGCCAGGGCATACTCGGCGAAGGTCCGTTTCTGACCCACGCCGTTCTCGGGCCCCGGCTGGCCACGGGCCAGATTCTGAAGCACACGAATCGCCTCGGTGTTGGAGGAACCCGCTTCCCGCAGTCCCAGGATCACCGAAAGAATCTCCGGGGAATCCCCCGAGATCGCCTCGACCATGTGCCGGGTGGCCTGCGGGTCGTTGCGGTCCACCCGCAACAGACCGATCGCGGCATGGATCCACCCCGGCCCCTTCAATGCCTGCCGGTACAATGCCGCCACCCGGTCCGGTGCCACTCGCTCCAGGGCGCGCACGACGCGATAACTCGCGCTGTTGGCGGTCCAGGCCAGGATCTCCACCCGCGCGAGAGGTTCCAGGAGATCCGCCACCCCGGCATTCGGACGCAGTGGCGCATAGACCCAGGCTCCCAATGCCTCGTCGCGCATGGTTTGAGCCCGGGGGGTGGAACTTCCGTCCGTCGACAGCGTCTCCCGCAGCACCGCCATGGCGGCCGGGTGTTCGGGCCGGATGTTGAGCAGAGCCACCACCGCTTCGTGCCGTACCGCATGGCCCTCAGCCTTCACGATTCCTTCCAGCAGCGGCACGGCATTCGAAGCCGCCGGGCCCAAAGCCCCCAGCCACCGCAGGAAGTCCTGGCCCACCGCGGAAGGATCCACGGTCACCAACGCGCCATCCAACGCTCCCACGGCACGGGGACCCAGACTCAGAAGCGCTCCCTCCGCCGTCGCACGGATCCAAGGATCCTTGGTCAGCCCCAGCGTCTGGACCAACACCGGAAGCACCTTCTCGGCGCCTGCATCCACCGATCCCAACAACGACAATCCCTGAATGCGCTGACCGTCATCGGAACCATGGAGGTGGGGCCATACCTGCGGCAGAATCATGTCCGCCGGAGGTTTCAACCGCCGCAACAGACCCACCGCCTGGGACTGCATGTGTGCGAAGGAAACGATCCGCTGCCTCAGGCTTGGCGCCGGCAACTCCAGGAGCACCCGCTGAATCGCCTTCCGCATCACACCGTCCCGGCGACCACTCATCGCCTGCTCGACGAGGAACGGGACCGCATTGGTTCCCATGGCGTAGATCGCGAGTTTGCTGTTCAACTCGCGCGCCCCATCGGCCAAGCCCCGCGACAGGGCGGACATCCGGCACACCTCCTCAAACCACGAACGGAGACTGCGGCCTTCGAAGCGTGGCAACCGCTGATCCTCGTACCATCGCCACCCCAGCCCCAAGCCGCCGCCCAACAGCAGCACAACGAGACACCAGCGGGTCGTTCGCATGGGTGTGGGATCGGATCGAAAGGATCGACAGGCCTTCAACCACTCGCCCGAGCCGCCGACCGCACCGGCTCCGTACCGACTCCAAAACCCAGAAGTTCCTGAAGAAACCGCCACACCGCCCTCAAACCAACGTCGGTCGGCGGCCCAAAACCGTAGATCTTCGAGAGTTCCGTTTCATGCCCCTTGTACCGGGGCGGAAGAATACCGAAGCGCACCGTGTCGTC
The DNA here is from genome assembly GCA_963205105.1 of Verrucomicrobiota bacterium. Classification (GTDB taxonomy): domain Bacteria; phylum Verrucomicrobiota; class Verrucomicrobiia; order Limisphaerales; family CAIMTB01; genus CAIMTB01. Next base: position 23,206 of record CAUJJW010000247.1, read on the forward strand.
CCCTTCCTGCTTCAGAAGATCGGAATAGATGAAGCCGCGCCCCAGGCAGTACTCCCCCGCTGGCAACGTCACGGTCTGCTCACGCCCCACCAAAAAGGGCCGGTAGGTCAGCTTCAGTTCCTGCTGTTCGTCCCGAGTCAGTTTCCCGTAGGTGCGCAAGGGCGTCTCACCCACATCCCGGGCCAGGAACACCCAGTTGGCCTTGGGATCCGGCTTGAACCAGCGCCTCCGCCGACTCAGCACGTCCCAAACAAAAACCGTCCCCAGCACCGTCAGCCGGAAGGACCATCCCGCCAAAACCGCACCCACCAGAATGATGACGAAGGCCCACACCATGCCGACGCGTTCATCGACGAATGACGCACCGACCAGGGTGCCGAGCAGCGCCGTTCGTGCCAGCTTCAGCACCGTGTCCAGGGTGGTGAACGGGCTGATCAGGATCAGCACGTTGATGACATGCCCCAGCAGCCACACCACCACGAAGGCCACCACGGCGAACGGTGCGAGCAACGTGTTCATCCAGGGGGAACTCGTCGCCGCCGCCAGCCCGGCCCCGGAGAGATTTCCTGCTTCGGTCCCGGGAAGGGCCCCGAACATGCCCACCACGAACGGCACAAAGGCACCGGCCGCCACCAACCCGCTGATCTTGTTCTCCACCACCTCCGCCACATCCAACGGCTTCTTCAACACCGACGGGGTCACCGGCCCCATGGCGTCCTTGGCAAACGCCACCGCCACCAGAGCCAGCGCCGGCATCCAGAACCAGGGCTGCGCGAACCACGGCAATCGGGAGCGCTGGTCCAACGGGGTCTCAAAATACCTCCAGGCCCCCACCGCCCCCGTGCCCAGAAGCGGTGAAATGGCCACGCCCGTCACCTGACTGATGGTCCTGGCCAATTCGTTCCCGACCGTCGGAGTCACCGCGGCCACAACCGGCGCAGCCGCCAACGGCGGAGAGTCCACCGCACGCCATTCCACCGGAATCAGCGGAGGGTAACCGGGATCGTCCGGACGGGGAACCAAGGCGCCGGCCAACACGGAACTCGCCCCGCCCGCCAGGGCCAGGAGCAGCCAGCAACATCGGAGGATCGCCTTCATCGTATGCTGCTGTCCCTACCGGATCGCGCACGCCAAGGCGAGCACTTCAATCCGCGGAGAATCCGTAAATCGTGGTGGAGCGGAAAGTCGTTCCCGGACGAAGCACGGTGGACGGGAAGTGCGGTTTGTTGGGGGAATCCGGGAAGTGCTGGGTTTCAAGACAAACCCCGCCGTAGGGATTGTAGGTTTTGCCCGCCTTGCCCACCACGCCCTTGAGATGAATCGCGGTGTAGATCTGGACGCCGGGTTCGGACGTTTGGACCCGCATGCGTCGACCTGTGGTGGGTTCATAGAGTTCGGCGCACGGGACCAGTTTGCCGGGCGCCCAATCGTTCAGAACGAAGTTGTGATCGTAGCCCTTCAGCTTGGCAGGGAGCATGTCCCAGCGGGCCCCGATCGGCAGCGGGGTGCGAAAGTCGAGCGGCGTGCCCGCCACGGACAGGATTTCACCGGTGGGAATCAAGCCGTCATCGCCCGGGGTGTAACGGCCGGCGTGCAGTTTCAGCTCGTGTCCCAGCACATCCCCTTCCCCGGCGCCCTTGAGGTTGAAGTAGCTGTGGTTGGTCAGGTTGATGACCGTCGGCTTGTCCGTGGTGGCCGCGTAGTCGATCCGCAGCTCGTTCGCATGGGTCAAGGTGTAGGTGACCGTGAGATCCAAATTGCCGGGGTAACCTTCCGCCCCATCCGGGCTACGATGGTGAAAACGAACGGCACCACCCTCGGCGGTCTCCAGGGTCTCGGTTTCCCAGACCTGCTTGTCCAGCCCGTTGGGTCCGCCATGGATGTGGTTGACCCCGTTGTTCGCGGTCAATGTGTACGTGGTGCCGTCCACGGTGAATTTCGCGCCCGCGATGCGGTTCGCGTATCGGCCGGTGGTGTTGCCGAAAAACGGGTGCCCCGCCAGGTAGGGCGGCAGGGAATCGAAGCCCAGCACGACGTCCGCCAGCTTTCCGGTTCGGTCGGGCACGTGCAGTTCGATCAGCATCGCACCATAGCTCGTCAAGCGGGCCACACTGCCCCGGGCGTTCCGCAGGGTGACCTTCTTCACGACCTTGCCGTCCGCGGTCGTGCCAAAATCAACGGTCTCAGTCATGATCAAGGTGGGTTTTTCAGGGGTGGAACATCCAGTGATCCAGGCCGACACAGCGAGCGTCAGCAGGAGTGCGATGCGGTTCATAGAAAGGAGGGACGCCCGGCTTATAGTTGCGCCCTGGAAGGTCGGTCAACGCAATTGCCCGGGAACGCTCCCCGGAGGGGCCGGAGACGATGTCTGAATCCGTTCCATCACCCGACGGCTCAATTCCGCCGCCGCATTGTGACCAGCCGACCACAGCTTGACCTGGAAGGCCGCGACTTCAATCAACCGGGCCAGATCGCGGCCCGGCCGGACCGGAATCACAATGTGCGGCACGTCGACACCCAGGAGTTTCAGATACTGCTGGTCCAGGCCCAAACGATCGACATCGGTCACCTCGGACCACGGCTTCAAGGTGACGATGAGATCGATCCGCTTGTGATCCCGGATGGCCCGGATGCCAAACATCCGCGCCACGTCGATGATGCCGATGCCGCGCACTTCCATCAGGTGTTTGGCCATCTCCTTGGCGGAACCGATCACTTCGCAGTCGTCATGAAGCCGCACCCTGACGACGTCGTCGGCGACCAGGCTGTAGCCGTGTTCCAGGAGAGCGAGCACCGATTCGCTCTTTCCAATGCCGCTTTCGCCGACCAGCACCACGCCGATGCCCAGCACGTCCACCATGCTGGCGTGCATCGTGGTCCGTGGGGCCGTCATGGCTTCCAGGGCGATGGTCGCCTTGTTGATGAATTTCATGGTGATGTGCCGGGTCCGGAACACCGGAATGCCGGCGGACTCGGCAGCCACCAGCATGCCGGAATCGGGCTTGAGTCCTCGCGCCAGCACGACGGCGGGCACCGTATGAGTGAAGAGCACCTCATAGGCCCGGGCGCGGGCTTCGGGGGTTTGCTCCCTCAGGAAATGGAGTTCCATGCTCCCCAGGACCTGGACCCGGTGGCAGGCGAAGAATCGTGTGTGCCCCGCCAGCGCCAACCCGGGGCGGTTGAGGGTGGGTTCGCGAATGAGACGGCGAAGTCCCTTCTCCCCGGCGATGAGCTTCAACTCGAGGCGCTCGCCGTACTCTCGAAAGAACTGGTCAACGGTGACCTGTGGGGTGACGACGTCGCTGATGGCTCCCATGGTGGCATCCCTTCCTTCCTGGTTCGGCCCTACATGTTGAATTCCGGGCCGAGATAGATATCCCGCGCCCTCGGGTCATTCACCAGGAAGTCGGCCGCTCCTTCGAGCAGCACCTCGCCGCGGTGGATGATGTAGGCGCGGTCGACCAGCTTGAGGGTCTCCCGGACATTGTGGTCGGTGATCAGAATGGCCAGGCCGCGTTCCTTCAGGCGCCGGACGATCTTCTGCACCTCATGAACGGAGATGGGGTCCAGGCCGGCGAAAGGCTCGTCGAGCAGCAGCATTTTCGGACTGGTCACCAGCGCCCGGGTGATCTCCAGGCGGCGCTTCTCGCCGCCGCTCAGGGTGTAGGCCTTGCTGGTCGCCAGCCGGGTCAGATCCAATTCCTCCAAGAGATACTTCAGGCGCATGGCCCGCTCGGCCCGGGACCCCACACAGGTCTCCAAAATCGCCAGAATGTTCTCCTCCACCGTCAGCTTGCGGAATACGGAAGGTTCCTGGGTCAAATACCCAATCCCGCGCCGCGCACGTTCGTGCATCGGCAGGAACGTCACTTCGCTGCCCGAAAACTTCACCGTGCCGGCATCGGGCCGGATCAGTCCGACCACGATGTTGAAGCTGGTCGTCTTCCCCGCCCCGTTCGGCCCCAGCAAACCCACGATTTCCCCTTCATCCACATGGATCGACACGCCGTTCACCACCGCGCGCCGGCGGTATGACTTCCGCAATCCCTGGGTCTCAAGTAACGGCATGGCGAAATTCAGGGCTGCGGCGCCGCATTCGTCGAGACTCGTTCGCGAAAGGAACTGGCGGGCAATCTCCACCGCCGCACCGGACCTTCCACCCCGAACCGAAGCAGCCGGGGATCCATGGTCAGCACCGTCGCCGGCAAGCCCACGATGTCGAGGCCGTCCGCCGCCTTCAGTTCCGCGTTGTCCAACAACCGCAACTGGCCATCCGACGCCAGATACTCCAGCCGTCCTCCTCGGGCCTGCACCGCCGGATGCCGCACCGTCACGCCACCGGACGCGTCCAGACGTGAAACATCCTCGCCCTTCTCATCGATGACCGCCTTCAGTTCGCGGGCCTTGATCTCCCAACGACGTGACTCGGCGCCTTCCCCACTGCCCAGGAGCCGCATCATCGTTCTGGAATGGCCATTCGTCGCCGGCGCCACCGCCAGCATCTCATAGAGAAAGAGCACGTCACCACGCGCCTCAATCGCCCGCACCGTCCGGTTCGTCCCCAGTCCAAAATCCACCTCGCCAGCCGCCATCTCCCAGCGCGGGCCGATGGCCCGAACGTCACCGCGGAACGCCGCACGGTCGCCATCCACCCGCATCGTGGCCGCCGCAATGTCCACCGGCGCCGGCTTTTCGGTCTTCGCCACCGAGGCCCAACGGACCCGCACATCGTCCACCGCTTCAAAGACCTCGGTCTCCGGATGGATTCGGAAATGGCGGGCCGCTCCCGAGTGCTCGCGTCCGCGCCAGGCGGGTTCCCCGTCCACATCGATGGAGGACGGTTCCCCCAGGGCGTACGTCATGGTTTGCCCGCGGAATTCAATCGCCTGATCGCCGGATCCGACTTTTGTCGTCACGTCGCCCGTGGCCTTCGCCGACACCACGGAGAGTTCTTTCGATTTCGGGTCCGGACCCAGCGCGGCCACCAAATGCAACGCCTTGAGTTCCAGCCGGTCGCCCTGGCGGGCCGTGACCGGCCCGGTCAGCACCACGTTGGTCGAGTTCGCCTCGATTTTTTCGCAGCCGATCTCGACGGCTTCGCGTGGAGGAACGTTCGTTCCACCGGCTTTGCTCGGGTCGGACGCTTTCGTCGCCCCCAGAAGCTTCAGGCGCGCATGCCCGCTCGCCGTGTACGCGTCCTGAGTCGGCAGCAGCAACAGATGGTCCGCGGCGCCCTGGCTGGGACCAAACCGCCAGGTGGGGTTGCCGTGGAGTTCGATCCGTTCGCCCTCGGTCTTGGTGGCGGCGGTGTAGGTGGCGCCGGCGCCCTCGGCGTGCCCGGGCTTGTCCGCGCGGAGCAGGTCGATCACCACACCATTGGTGCCATGGATGGCGTCCGGCTGCGTTTGGGTGGGGCTCAGCCTCGACCTGAGTTCGCCGGCCGTCACCCGGGCTCGGCCGGGATCCTCGGCAACGCAGTCGCCGATGTAGCGCGCATCGCCGGTCCGCAGTTGGTACTCGAATCGGCGTGCCCGCACCTGGATCGGCGGCCGGTTGGTTTCCTCCAGCCCGCGGCGAACCCGCGTTTCCACGGCATTGGAAACGACCAGCAAGCCACTGGCCCGGGACCAGGACCAGCCATTGCCCTCAATCCGGAAGCGGTCATCGGCACTCTTGAGCGTCAACCGTTCGCCCGAACCGGCTCCCTGGGTGCCGAAGCGGCCCAGGGGGGATTCCACCACCAACTCGGTCACCCGGACCTGCTCGGGAGTGTAGCGGTAGGTTTCCAGACGAAAATCGGTCACTTCCATTTGCCCGGAAGCCAGTGAAGGCGTCGCCTTCGATCCGCTGATCTCCATCGCCTTTCGTCCGTCATCACCCGCGATGGGGGCCTTCCAGTTGGTGATGGTGGGAACGTCGATCTTGATCGGGGACTTGCCCTGCCCCCAGGCCGTCAAAGCAAAACCGACCGCCAGCCAGCCCAAACCGTGGCGCCACGTCATGACAGGTACTCCTTCAAAATGCGTTCCCAACGTCCCTGGGCCCTCAGAATCAGTTCGATCACCTCACGAACCGCCCCCTGCCCGCCCGCGACCGTCGTCACGTAGTGCGCGCGCGCCAAAGCCTCGGGATGCCCGGGCGGCACACAAACCGCAACCCCGGCCCGGTCGAGCGGTCCCAGGTCCACGATGTCGTCCCCCATGTAGCACACTGCCTCCCAACCGACCTTCACCTGGGCGAGAATCGACTCAATGGCCTGAACCTTCGACCCGCGCTGCTGAATTAGAAAGTCCACGTTCAGTTCCTTCGCCCGGAGCGCCGTCGCCGCGGATGGTCGTGCCGAAACCCAACCCACCTGAAAACCTTCCCGCCGCCACAGCGTCGTGCCCAGGCCATCCCGCACATTGAACCGCTTGTACTCACCAGGCTCGCCCACGTAGACCGAAGCATCCGTCAGAATGCCGTCGACGTCGCACAGGAGCAGTTGGACCCGGGCAAGCCGGGCGTGAAGGTCCGCAGAATTCTCAGCCATGGCAAAGGTCGAACAGTTTCA
>CAUJJW010000248.1 GCA_963205105.1 Verrucomicrobiota bacterium
CCCTCTCCCGGAGGGAGAGGGAGTCGCGTCCTGCCCTCCGCGACATACCGGAACACCAGCCGTCCGAGCCGTCGCGACTCGCACCAGCCAAGGCCCGACTCAACCCTCCGAAACCCGCGGCGACACTTCCCCTTCTCCCTCCGGGAGAAGGCCGGGATGAGGGCCGCCCGCTCCAATCCTCACGCCACGGTTCAGGGTCGAAGAGCCGGTCCATTTCAAACAGGCGCTCTCCATGAACCTTTCCATGTCAGCGATCGCGAGGTTAGAAACAGGCTCCCTCACCCCAACCCTCTCCCGGAGGGAGAGGGAGTCGCGTCCTGCCCTCCGCGACATACCGGAACACCAGCCGTCCGAGCCGTCGCGACTCGCCCCAGCCAACGCCCGGCTTGGCCCTCCTAAACCCGCGGGGAATATTCTCCCTCTCCCTCCGGGAGAGGGCCGGGGTGAGGGACGCTCGCTGCATTCCTCGCTCCACGGTTCATGGTCCCAATGCGTGTCCAATTTTTGGACAACGTTGCTTCCCATAGCCCTCGTTTCGCTGCTGATCCTGGGCGCGATCGTCAGCGCTCCCGCTGCCACCCCCGCCAACCCACTCGCAACCCCCGACACGGTCCGCCACCGGTTCGCCTGCACCGACTATTCCCAAGGCAAGGTCTTCATCATCGGACCCGATCGAACCATCGAGTGGGAGTACAAGACCACCAGCTGCAACGACCTCTGGGTACTTCCGAACGGAAACCTCCTGTTCAACACCGGTCATGGCGTCCGGGAAGTCACTCGTGAACGTCAAGTCGTCTTCGACTACCAGTCCCCGAGCGAGATCTACGCCTGCCAGCGATTGACCAACGGCAACACCTTCATCGGCGAGTGCACCGCCGGCCGTTTGCTGGAGGTCAACCCGGCGGGACAGATCGTGAAGCAGCTGCGGCTCCTGCCCGAAGGCAAGGACGGCGGCCATCTCTACATGCGGAACGCACGGGTGCTCGCGAACGGAAATTACCTGGTCACCCACTACGGCGAACAGGTGGTCCGCGAATACCGCCCGGATGGCACGCCGCTGCTCGACATTCCCGCCGCCGGAGGCCCTCACAGCGCCGTCCGCTTGCCCAACGGCCACACCCTGATCACCTGCGGAGACCTTCCGGGAGGAGCGCGGGTGTTCGAGGCCGACGCCACCGGCAAGGTCGTCTGGCAGGTGCAAGGAGACGATCTCCCCGGCATCAGCCTGAAGTTCATCGCCGGTGTGCAGCGCCTCCCCAACGGCAACACCGTGATCGCCAACTGGCTCGGTCACGGACAATTCGGCAAAGCGCCGCACCTCATCGAAATCGCGCCCGACCGCACCGTCGTCTGGAGTTACAGCGACCACGAGAACCTCCGCACCGTCTCCAGTCTCCAGATCCTGGATTCGACACCCGGCGGAACGCCGGTTCCCGTCTGGCACTAAACGCTCGACAACCCGTCCGGCGCTGTCGTGCTTGGCACCATGAAAGCGCCGCTCTGGGTCGCCCTGGCCGTGTTGGGTTGCCTCACCGCCTTCGCCCAACCCCAGCCCGTCGATGCCCATGAGCAGAACCGCCGCCTTGGCCGCGGGGTGAACATCCTCGGTTATGATCCGATCTGGCGTTCGCGCGATCAGGCCCGGTTCCAGGAAAAACATTTCCGCCTGCTCCGAGAAGCCGGGTTCCAATCGGTGCGGGTGAACCTCCATGCCTTTCGGCACATGGACCCGGCCCATGGATGGGCTTTCCAGCCTGCCTGGAAGGAGACGCTCGACTGGACCGTGGCCCAGGCCACTGCCCAGGGTTTGCAGGTCATTCTCGATCTGCACGAATTCAACTCCCTCGGCCAGGACGCGCTCGGCAACAAGGACAAGTTCCTGGCGTTCTGGAAACACCTCGCCGCGCATTGCCGCGACGCCCCGGGTTCGGTGGTGTTCGAAATCCTGAACGAACCCAACAAAGCACTCACGCCCTCACTCTGGAATCAGTTCCTCAAGGAGGCGCTCGCCATCATCCGGGAATCCAATCCCACCCGGAACGTCATCGTCGGTCCGGCTTTCTGGAACTCCATCGATCGCCTCGCCGAACTGGAACTGCCCGCCGACGACCGCCACCTCATCGTCACCGTGCACTACTACAAACCCATGCCGTTCACCCATCAGGGTGCTCCCTGGACCAACGAAAAGGACAAGAGCGGCATCGACTGGGGCAGCGACGCGGAACGCCAGACCGTGAAGGCGGACTTCGACAAGGTCTCCGCCTGGGCCAGGCAGCAGAATCGTCCGATCCTGCTGGGAGAGTTCGGGGCCTACGACAAAGCCCCCCTGGCCGCGCGGGTTCGCTACACCGATTTCATCGCGCGCACCGCCGAGGCGTCCGGCTGGAGTTGGGCCTACTGGCAGTTCGACAGCGATTTCATCCTGTGGGACATGAAGCGTGACACATGGTTTGAGCCCATCCTGCACGCCCTGATCCCACCCACGAAATGATCGCAGGCCAACAACCCGCGCCAGGCTCATCGTCATCGACATCGTCCTCGTCGCGGGGTGGAACGGTTCACCTTCGGCGGTTTTCCCTCCACCCCGTCCTGTTGGGTCTGGCCCTGCTTGGCGCACTGCTGCTCGGGTGCCCCCGGTCGCCAGGCGCCCAACCATTCCCCGCATCCCTCACCAACGCGCCCATGGCCACTCTGCCGGGAGTCGTTCCCGGCAGTGGCGAAGACCTCGCCCGCCGGGTGTGCTCCGGCTGTCACCAGTTCCCCGAACCCAACCTGCTCGACCGGGCCACCTGGGAACAGCAGATCCTCCCCCGCATGGAGGCCCGCCTCGGCGTGTCGCCGCCGGATTACTCGTCCAGTCCGGAAGGCGAATTGCTCAAAAGCCTGGAACTCTATCCGAAAGAACCCCTGATCCCCCAACGCGACTGGGACGCCATCGTCGCCTATTACCTCGCCTCCGCGCCGGCCGTTCCCATCCCCCAGGATCCCCGTCCCGAAATCCGCATCGGTCTTCCCTTGTTTCGCTTTGAACCCGTGCGCTTCCGGTTCGTCCCCGCCCTCACCTCCCTGGTGCACATCAGCCCGCTCCATCGCAGGATTTACCTCGGCGATGACCAGGCCCGCCGACTCGCCATCCTCGATTCCCGCGGACAATCCACCGGTTCCCTCACGCTGGACAACGTTGCGGTCGACGTCGCCGAAGCCACCAACGGGCTTTACGTCACCTGCGTCGGCAGTTTCCTGCCCTCCGAAATCCAACGGGCCGCGCTCCTGTTCTTTCCGAAGATCGACAACGGTTTCGGCCCCGGGAAAGTCATCGTCGACCGCCTGCCCCGGGCCGCCCAAACGGAATTCGCCGACCTCGACGGCGACGGCGACACCGATTTCGCCATGTGCCTTTACGGAAACCATCGCGGGCGTTTCTCCTGGTTTCGCAACCTGGGCGGCGACCGGTACCAGGAGGAAATCCTGATCGAGAAATCCGGCGCGATTCATTGCCTGGCGCGCGACATCAACGGCGACGGTTCCATCGACCTGGCCCTGCTCATGGCCCAGGAGAATGAGACGTTCCAGATCTTCACGAATTTGGGCCGGGGCGATTTCCGCTCGGAACACGTGTTCCAACGACCGCCCGTCTACGGGCACAACCATTTCGAACTCGCCGACTTCGATCGTGACGGCATCGAGGATCTGCTGGTGGCGAATGGCGACAACGGCGAGTTCACCAGCCCGCCAAAGCGTTTCCATGGGCTTCGCATCTACCGGGGCCAGGGCGGCGGTCGGTTTCAGGAATCCCCGGAGTGGTTCTTTCCCCTGAACGGCGCCACCAAGGCGCTGGCCCGTGATTTCGACGGGGACGGCGACCTCGACATTGCCGCCATCTCCTTTTTCCCGGACTACGAACGTTCCCCGAGGGAAAGCTTCGTCTACCTGGAGAACCGTGGACGTTGGAGCTTCGCACCAGCCACATTCCAGCAATGCATCGCGGGCCGTTGGCTGACCCTGGATGCCGGTGACCTGGATGGCGATGGGGACCTGGATCTGGTGCTTGGGTCCTACGTGCGCGGGCCGACGGCGGTTCCGGGTTTCCTGACCAAATCCTGGGAAAAGGACGGCCCCTCGGCGGTGATCCTCCGCAACCAACTCAAGTAGCCAGCGTCAGGTCGAAGTTCCCACTCGGCAAACCTTCGGCCAGGAACCCCTCCACGGAACGATTCCGATGCAACTCACACCCTGCGAAGACGCCAGGAACGTCCGGCCGAAAACCATGCCGCGGTTCCTGATGCTCCTGTTCACCGCCTGCCTGAGCCTCATCGCGTCCGGCGCCGACCTCGTCTGGCACGCTAGCCCAGGCCATCGCCGCGCCGCATTGGACGTTCCCACCACCGGTCGACCTGGTTTCACCCCTCTCAATGCCGAGGCCACCGGCCTCGTGTTCACCAATCACCTCGCCGACCGGATCATCGCCACCAATCGGGTCTTCGAGAATGGCTCGGGTGTGGCCCTCGGCGACGTGGATGGTGACGGTTGGTGCGATGTCTACCTGTGCGGCATGGAAGGAGGAAATGCCCTCTTTCGGAACCTGGGAAACTGGCGCTTCCAGGACATCACCCGCGCTGCCGGCGTCGAATGCCCAGGCCAGTACTCGACCGGCACCGCATTCGCGGATGTGGACGGCGACGGCGACCTGGACCTGCTGGTGAACGCCATCGGCGGCGGCACGCGTCTCTTCCTCAATGACGGGCGTGCCCGCTTCACCGAATCGACCAACACCCGCCTCGTGCGCCGGTTCGGGGCCACCTCGATGGCGCTCGCCGACATGGACGCCGATGGCGATCTGGATCTCTACGTCACCAACTACCGCACGGACACCTACCGGGATCGGCCGCCGGGCTTGAAGGTCGACGCACGCATGGTCGGAGGACGCATCGTCGTCACTCCCGAAGACCGGTTCGTTCCCGTCATGCCGCAAGGCGGCTCCGTGGAAGTGCTGGAACTCGGCGAGCGCGACTTTCTTTACCTCAACGACGGCACCGGAAAATTCGCCCCGGTGTCCTGGACCGCGGGTTCGTTCCTGGACGAAGACGGCCGCCCCCTCGCCGCCCCGCCCCGGGACTGGGGACTGAGCGTGATGTTCCGCGACCTCAATCAGGACGGAACCCCGGACCTCTACCTCTGCAATGACTTCTTCCAGTCGTTGGACCGGGTCTGGCTCAACCAGGATTCCAAAGGGTTTCGTGCCGTCACCCGCGGCGCGTTCGCAAACATGAGCCTTTCGTCCATGGGCATGGACGTGGCCGACATCAATCGCGACGGGTTCGACGACCTGCTGGTGGTGGACATGCTCAGCCGTCGACATCAGGACCGCCAACGCCAACGACCGGAAATGATGCAAGGCCGCATCCAACTGCCCGTCGACGATCCCCAGTTCCGACCGGAATACCCGCGCAACACGCTCTTCCTGAATCGCGGCGATGGCACCTACGCCGAAATTGCTCAGCTGAGCGGGTTGGCCGCCACCGATTGGTCCTGGAGCCCCATCTTCCTCGACGTCGATCTGGACGGTTTCGAAGACCTGCTCGTCGCCAATGGCAATCATCACGATGTTCAGGATGCCGATGTCATCCGCCAGATCGCCCTCGTCCGCGAACGCGAAACCCCCGAGGCACGGCTCGGGCGCTTTCCCCGGTTGCACACCGCCAATCTCGCGTTCCGCAACCGCGGCGACCTGACCTTTGAAGACATGGGCACCACGTGGGGCTTCCACGCGGAAGGCGTTTCCCAAGGCATGGCCCTCGCCGACCTCGACCGGGATGGCGATCTGGACGTCGTGCTCAACAACCTGAACGCGAACGCCGGTCTCTACCGCAACAACAGCCCGGCTCCCCGGCTCGCGGTTCGGCTGAAAGGCCTTCCACCCAACACCCGCGGCATCGGCGCACGCATCGAGATCCTCGGCGGACCCGTGCCTCAACAAGCCCAGGAAATGATCTGCGGCGGCCGTTACGCCTCGGCCGACGACACCCTCCGCGTCTTCGCCGCCCAATCCGGAACCAACCCCCTGCGCATCCGAGTCACCTGGCGCAGCGGTCGCCAAAGCATCGTCGACGCCGCCACCGCGAACGCCCTCTACGAAATCGACGAATCCGGCGCCGTGCCCGGCCCTGCCAGCAAACCGCCTCCGGAACCTCTCTTTGAGGATGTCAGCCACCGGTTGAACCACGTCCATATCGATCCAGCGTTCGATGATCTCGCCCGGCAGCCCCTGCTCACCCATCGATGGAGCCGGCTCGGGCCAGGCGTTGCTTGGCTCCCAGGCGGTGAACGGGGCGACGGCCCGGAAGACTTGTTCGTCGGCACCGGCACCGGCGGAACCTTGACGCACTTCCGAAACGACGGACGCGGCGGTTTCCAGCAGCAGAAGGGAGCGATCAGCTCACGGGATCAAACCGGCCTGGCGGCCTGGCCGCGAGTGGGCGCGCCAGCGTGGTTGTTGGTCAGCGCCAGCAATTATGAAGATCCCGCCGCCGGGCCCAGCACATTGCAGCGCTTCGAACCCGGCTCCGGCACCACCGAGGACACCGGCCTGACGCTCGACGCCGGCTCCGGCCCCATCGCGCTGGGCGACCTCGATCGCGACGGCGATCTGGATCTGGTGATCGGGGGACGCATCGCCGCCGGCCGCTATCCGGAACCCGTCTCGTCTCGGGTCTTCACCAACCACCAGGACCGCTTTGTTCTCGATGGCGCACGCTCGGCACTCCTGGACCGGGTGGGGCTGGTCAGTGGCGCGGTCGTGGCAGACCTCGACCAGGACGGTCACGGCGAACTGATTCTCGCCTGCCATTGGGGGCCGATTCGCATCTTCCGGAACGAACCGGGTCAGCTTCGCGAAGTCACCCGCGATTGGGGTTTCGACCGTTACCGCGGTGCCTGGAACGGAGTGACCACCGGCGATTTCGACGGCGACGGACGCCTGGACCTCGTGGCTTCCAACCTGGGCCGCAACACCCCTTACCCTCCCGGCCCGGCACCGCTCGTCCGGACCTACTACGCGGACTTCGACGGCGATGGCACCCTGGAACCCTTGGAGGCTTTTTTGGATCCCGACTCCGGTTCGATCGTGCCCCGGCAGGATTTCGAAACCGTCGCGCGCGCGCTTCCCTTCGTGCGCGCCAGGTTCTCCACGTTCCGCGCTTACGCCATGGCGGACGTTTCCACCCTCCTCGGCGACCAGACCAACGACCTCGCCGAGGTGGCCATCGACACCCTCGATTCCATGGTGTTTCTCAATCGTGGGGGTCGTTTCGAGCATGCGCGCCTTCCGATCGAAGCCCAATTCGCCCCGGCGTTCGGCATTTCGGTCAGCGACTTCAACGGCGATGGCCGCGAAGACCTCTTTCTCGCCCAGAACTTCTTCGGTGTGACGGCGGAGGCTTCCCGATACGACGCCGGACACGGACTGCTCCTGGAAGGAGACGGACAAGGCGGGTTCACCCCCGTGGCCCCCAACCGAAGCGGCATCCGCATCCCTGGCGAGCAACGAGGCTCCGCGGTGGCCGATTTCGATGCCGACGGACGCCCCGACCTGGCTGTCGCACAGAACCATGGTCCCACCCAACTGCTGCGAAATCTCCGCGGTCGTCCGGGACTGCGTGTGCGACTCCAGGGTCCCGAATCGAACCCCGGCGCGGTCGGGGCAGTCCTTCGACTGGTCTTCGGCCAGCGACTCGGCCCCGCCCGAGCCATTCATGCCGGCAGTGGTTACTGGTCCCAGGACGCCTTGACCCAGGTGCTGGCGATCCCCGAGTCCCCCACCGCAATCGAAGTCCGCTGGGCCGGCGGCAGCACGACGCGGCAGTCGGTCGCCGAAGGCACCCCAGAGGTCCGGGTCTCTTGGCGCCCGAATTGAACAAAATTGCGGTAGTTTTGAGCAACACGCTCACTCTTCACGCTTTGTCCAGCTAATACCTGACCAATCCACGGTTTGCCCATTTACATCCCATGGATTGCCCGCTTCATTGGCGCCGTTCCCTGAATGTTGAGCCAACTTCACGCATCCGTTGAAGCGAACGGCTTGCGATCGCTCGGATCGCGGTTCGTTGAAGTGCGCTCAACATCCGAGGGAACGAGTCCTGAGACATCCTGTCATCCCTCAGATCTGATCATGAAGACAACTCGTTGTACCCCAGGCGGCTTGGCCAGCCTCGGTCTGGCATCGCTGGCCGCCGCCTGCCTCGCCATCCCCGCTCACGCGGGGTTGTTCAATAACAACTTCAACACCGACCCCTCCGGCGTCGTTACCCTCGTTGACCCAGCGAAATGGGTCGACTCGGGTGGCGTCGGCGGATCGGGCTACGTCAGTCTCACCGACGCCGTCAACAGCCTGCAAAGCGCGATGTACATCGACGACCTCGATGGCGGATCGCCCGTGGCCGGCTTCGCAGCGACCTTTAAGCTGCGCATTGGCGGAGGCACCGGAAACCCGGCTGACGGTTTCAGCTTCAACTGGGCCGACAATCTGAGCGGCGGAAGCATCAGCGAGGAAGGGACGGGCAACGGTCTCATTGTCGCCTTTGACATTTACGATAACGGCGGCGGCGAGGCTCCGGCCATCGATGTCAAAATCGGAGGATTGGTGGTGGCTTCGAAGATCCTCCCCAAGGACACCACCACCGCAGGCATTCTGACCGGCGACGCATTCGTCGATGTCCGCATCGAGTACCGCAACGGCCTGTTGGACATCGATTACAAAGGCCAGTCGATTCACAACGACCTGGCCATCGGACTCGCGCCCATCTCCGGCGGACGCTTCGCCTTCGGCGCCCGCACCGGTGGCGAAAACGTCAACCAATGGCTGGATGACGTCCGGATCGAGACCTTCGCCCAGACCGCCCCGGCCATCGCCGGAGTCCGTCCCACCGCCCAGGGCGTCACACTCCAACTGAAGGACGCCACCGGCGCCGCGGTTGATCCCGCCACCGTTCAGGCCACCTTCGATGGTGCTGCCGTGGTCGGTGTCGCCACAAAATCCGGCGACACCACATCCTACATTTACAACGGGGCCAGCCTGCTCGCCCCCGGGTCGACGCATCCCGTCGTGCTCAGCTACAAGTACGGCGCCGCCGCCACCGCGGCCACGCTGAGTTTCACCATCACCACGCCGAATTACACGATCGTGCCGGCCTCGGCCGCAATCCCCGCCAGCGCGATCAACACCGCGCAGCGCGGTTTCGCCTGGCGGATTCATCAGGTGGATTCCGAAACCGCCCTCGCCACCTCCAAGGCACGCGCGATGGATCAAATCGCCGGCTTGCTCGGTGCCAACGTCGCCGACCCTTCGTTCGTCGGAGGTGCCGACGCCGCCGCAGCAGCCCCCAGCCCGGCCACTGCCCCCATCGAGTTCAAGGTCTCGAATGTCATTAACTTCAGCCAGGCTGAAGGCAGCGCCTACGGCAGTTTCACCCCGGACCTCGGAATGCCCGGCATTCCCGGCACCACCGGAGGAACCGACAACGCCGCCGCCGCGGTGGTGACCGCGCTCGAGTTCCCCGCCTCCGGCACCTACACCATGATCGTCAACAGCGATGACGGCTTCGTCACGGCTGTCGCCAAGAACCCGAACGACCTCTTCGCCACAACCGTCGGCATTTTCGACACCGGCCGCGGCGCCACCGACACCGTCTTCGACTTCTATATCGAGGCGGCCGGCATCTACCCGTTCCGCACCCTGTGGCATGAGGGCAGCGGCGACGCCAGCATCGAGTGGGTGCAAATCCTGCCCACCGGAACCCGGGTCCTGCTCAACGACACCGCCGCCAGCCCGCTGGCCATCAAGGCATACCAACTGCCCAACGCCGCGGTTCCTGCCTATGTGCAGAGCGTGGTCCCCGCACCCGGCGCCACCGCCCTGCTCCAGGCCAAAACCGTCGAAGCCACGCTGATCGACGCCGGCACCCAGGTCAGCACCGCCGGCATTTCCCTGAAACTCAACGGCGCCACGGTCACCGTCACCACCACCAAGACCGGCGGTCAAACCAAGGTCCTCTACAACGGCGGACTCACCCCGGGCACGGATTACACCGCCGAACTCACCTACTCCGACGGCACCACCCCTCGCACCATCTCCTGGACGTTCAATAGCGGCTTGGTGAACACGCCCCTCTTTGTGATCGAAGCCGAAGACTTCGACTACGACGGCGGACAAGCCAACCCGCAGAAAGGCACCTCGGGCCTGGATGTCGATGTCATGCCCTACCTCGGCGGTGCCTACGACGGCCTGTCCTCGGTCAAGGGCGTGGACTACAACAACGCCGACGGCAATGACTCGGACTTCTACCGGACGGAACTCGATGCCAACGGGGAGAACGAGGTCAACATCTCCGCCCGCAACAGCGTCGCGGCAGGCAATGGCCTGGGCGGAAACCCCGGCATCGGCAGCTCCGATCGCCTCACCTACACCACCACCGTCAACTACGGTATCGGCTGGGTCGGCGGCGGCGACTGGCAGAACTACACCCGCACCTTCCCCACCACCGGGACGGGTTGGTGGAGCGTGTTCGCCGGACTTTCCTACGGCGGCACCGACGCCGGTCAGTTGTCAGGCACCATGGACCGCGTGACCGCGGGCGTCGGAACGGAAACCCAAACCACCGAGCGCCTCGGAGAGTTCACCGGCCCAGGCTCCGGCGGTTGGGCCAACAACAACCTGGTCCCGATGAAGACCGCCTCGGGAGCCCCGGCCATCGTCAAACTCACGGGCAAGAACACCGTCCGCTTCAACCTCAACAGCGGCGACTTCGACTTCCTCATCTTCAGCCCGGCCTCGCCGCCGCCGCCGACGGTGCAAAGCGTTCCCCAGGACAGCGGAACCAAAACCAACGTCGTGCTCGACTGGGTGCTCGGTGACACCGACTCCAAGGTCAATCCCGCCACGGTCAAGGTCGAGTTCGGCGGCCAGGACGTCTCCTCCAAGACTGTCGTCACCAAAACCGCCACCGGCGCCACCGTGAATCTCAACCTCGCCGGCACCACCTACCCCGCGGGTGAGATTCCCTGGAAACTCAGCTTCGCCGACACCAGCACCCCGCCTCAGACCGTCGAAGCCTCCGGCACTTACGTCGTCGTTCCCTACCCGGGGACCGGCATCTTCGTCGTCGAAGCCGAGGACTTTAACTACTCGGACGACGGCGTGGTCGGCGGCAAAACCAACCCGCAGAAGGGCACTGAAACCCTCGACGTCGATGTCATGCCCTACGTTGGCGGAGCCTACGCCGGCCTCGCTGCCGTCAAGGGCGTTGACTACAACAATGCCGACGCCAACGACTCGGACCTGTACCGGACCGAACTCGATGCCAACGGCGAAAACGAAGTCAACATCGGCAGCGGCTCCAGTCGCTATGCCACCGAACGCGGCTGGTTCGAAGCGACCGCCAACTTCCGCATTGGCTGGGTTGCTACCGGCGAGTGGCAGAACTACACCCGCACCTTCCCGCAAGGCTCCTTCAACATCTGGGCCGCCATGTCCTACGACGGCCGCTCCCCAGGTCAGTTGAACGGTTCCCTGGATCGGGTCACCTCGGATCCCACCAAACCCGATCAAACCACCGAGCGCATCGGCACCTTCATCGCCCCGGGCTCGGGCGGTTGGGGACGCAATGAACTCGTCCCCTTGAAGAACAGCGCCGGCGCCATCGCCACCGTTCCCATGGGCGGCGTTCAAACCGTCCGCATCAACCTCGGCAGCGGTGACGTCGATTACATCATCCTCGTCCCCACCGCCGGAGAAGCGCCGCGCTTCACCGGAATCACCCGCAACGCCAATGGTTCCATCACCGTCCAGTGGACCGGCGGCGGCACGCTCCAAAGCGCACCCAGCGTGACCGGCCCTTGGTCTGACGTCCCCGGCGCCTCCAGCCCCGCCACCCTCACCCCGACCGGTGGCCAAATCTACGGGCGCATCCGCCAGTAGACCGCATCCACATCGCTTCGAGGCCGGACTGGGTCATCCCCACGTCCGGCCTTTTTCGTAGGCGACGAGCGTCACGGACGCCTTTTCTCCTCCGTTCCGCCTGTTCATCCTCACCCTTGTGACCCCTCCAGTGAACCATCACTCCCGAGCGGCTGAGGTCCCGCCTACCCTGGAGCCGGGCGCGCCACCGTCAGAATCCAAGACGGCGCAACCGACACGATGCAGCCCACGCCGAATCGCCGCCACCCTCGGACTCGTCGTCGCTGCCACAACGGGTTCCTTCGCCACCGAAAGAGATTCGTTGGCTGGCTATCGCCGTCTTCCGCTCGACGTTCAGGGACGCAACCAACCCGGCTTTCAGCGCCTGGACGCTTCCGCTCACGGCATCGTCTTCACCAACTTGCTCTCCCGGGACCGTTCCATTCTCAATCGCAATCTCCCGAATGGCTCGGGCGTCGCCGCCGGCGATATCGACGGTGACGGCCTTTGCGACCTGTATTTCTGCGGCCTTGATGCTTCCAACGCCCTCTTTCGCAATCTCGGCAACTGGAGATTCGAACGGGCAACGACGGAGGCCGGGGTCGACTGCCCTGGCCAGGACTCGACGGGTGCCGTGTTCGGCGACGTCGATCACGACGGGGATTTGGACCTGCTCGTGACCGCCTTGAACCAACGGGTCCGCCTTTTTCTGAACAACGGCCGCGGTCAGTTCCGCGACGCGACCGACGGTTCCGGCTTGGAGCCCACGTTGGGTGGCACCTCCATGGCGCTCGCCGATGTCGACGGTGACGGAGATCTGGATCTCTACGTCGCTCACTATCGCCCAGACACGATTGCCGACCGGCCGACCACCAGCTTCCGCGTCCAGGTCGTGGATGGCTGGCCCGTCGTCGTCCAAGTCAATGGCCAACCCGCCACGCATCCAGCCTGGACCAACCGCTTCGAAGTCTCGCCCTTGGGACGAGTGCTCGAGCAGGGTTTGCCCGACCATCTCTACCTGAACAACGGCGATGGGCGGTTCACGCCCGTCTCGTTCACCCAGGGCGCCTTCCTCGACGAGGAAGGCCGGGCCTTGAAGGAACCCCCCCGCGATTGGGGACTGTCTGTCCAATTCCGGGATCTCAATGCAGATCTGGCACCGGACCTTTACGTCTGCAACGACTTCGCCTCCTCCGATCGCGTCTGGATCAACGACGGGACCGGCCGGTTTCGAGCCCTGCCACGCGATGCGCTTCAAACGATCTGCGCCAATTCCATGGGCGTCGATGGCGCCGACCTTGACCGCGACGGCGACGTCGATTTGTTCGTGGTCGACATGCTCAGCCCCGATCATCGAAAGCGTCATGTGCAACTGGGGGAGCGAACGTCCACCGCGTCTCTACCCAGCCTGGCCTACGACCGCCTCCAGGTGAGCCGAAATACCCTCCTGCTCAATCGCGGGGACCAGACCTACGCGGAAATCGCTTACCTGGCGGGGCTCGAGGCCTCGGACTGGGCCTGGCAACCCCTCTTCCTCGACGTCGACCTGGATGGTTACGAGGACATTCTCGTCGCGAATGGCGTCCTGGGCGATTTCCAGAACGCAGACGCCACCGAGCGTTTGGAGGCGTTCCGTGCAGGAAAGACGCTGTCGCAGAAACAGATCATGGAGTGGATGGGGAAGTTCCCGACTCTGGAAACATCCAACCTCGCCTACCGAAACCGAGGAGACCTGACGTTTGAGGAAACGGGTGCCGACTGGGGCTTCGCCACCCCAGGCATCTCCCAGGGAATGGCGCTCGCTGATCTCGATAACGATGGCGATATGGACGTCGTGGTGAACAACCTCCTCGCCGCCCCCGGGGTGTACAGGAACCACACCACCGCCCCCCGCGTCGCGGTGCGCCTCAAGGGCATTTCGCCCAACACGGCCGGAATCGGCGCGCTCGTTGAGGTGAAGGGCGGTCCCGTGCCACAGTCCCAGGAGATCCTGTGCGGCGGCCGTTACCTGTCCTCCGACCAGGCTCAACGCGGGTTCGCGGCAGGTTCCGTTAGCCAACGCCTTCGCATCGAAGTGACATGGCGAAACGGCCGCAGGAGCCTGGTGGACGCCGAACCCAACAACCTTTACGAGATCGACGAAGGGCAAAATCTCCCGACTCGCCCACCCGCTCCCACCTCGTCGTCGCTGCCGATCTTTAACGAGGTCACCAAGCTGCCCGATGCCCGGCATACCGAGGAGTCCTTCGACGAATCGGCCCGGCAACCGCTCCTGATGCGGCACCTCGACCGACTCGGCCCGGGCATCGCTTGGCATGATCTCAACCGCGATGGGTGGGACGATCTCATTGTCGGGAATGGCCGGAGTGGCCTCCCCATCGTGCTGTTGAGTCAGCAAGGAAAGGCCTTCCTCCGCATGACCAACGCCCCGTTCCATCGAACCCTGGTTCGCGACCAAACCTCCGTTCTCGGCGTCGAAGAAACGCTGATCGCCGGTTCCTCCAATTATGAGGATGGCTCGCCCCAAGGCGGGTTGATTCGGATTCATGACGTCGTTCGCCAGGTCGCCGGCGACAGCCTCACCGGTCATCCTTTCGCCTGCGGCCCGCTCGCTCTGGCCGATATCGACGGCGATGGCGACCTCGACCTCTTCGTCGGCGGTCGCGCCGTTCCCGGCCGCTACCCCGAACCCGCCGACTCCATGCTCTTCCGCAACGACGCCGGCCGGTTTGTCCCACTCCAACGCTGGGAAAAGCTGGGACTCGTCAGCGGCGCACTCTTCACCGATCTCGATTCCGACGGCACTCCCGAACTCGTTTTGGCAGCGGATTGGTCCCCCATCCGGGTGTTCCGCCACGAGGCAGGTGCGTATCAGGAAAAAACGGATGCGTGGGGATTCCGACCTTACCTGGGCTGGTGGGCCGGAGTGGCATCCGGCGATTTCGACGGCGATGGCCGGCTCGAGATTGTCGCCTCCAATTGGGGTCACAATAGCCGGGTCCGCGCGAACGCCATCCACCCGAGGCGCCTCCACCATGGCGATATCGACGACAACGGCACCTTCGATCTCATCGAAGCCCGCTTCGATCCCTCGCTCGGCAAGGAGGTCCCCGATCTGACGTTCAACTGGGCCCGGGCCGCCGTGCCGTTCCTTCATCAACGAGTGCCGGACTACACCACCTACGGGCGGTGGAGCGTCGATGAAATCTACGGCGAAGCCCTCAGCCGACTGCCGGTTCTGGAAGTGAACACCCTCGCCACCACGCTCTTCCGCTGGCGCCACAACCGTTTCGAACCCACCCCCCTTCCCAGCGAGGCTCAGTTCGCTCCCGCCTTCGGCATCGCCATCGGTGACCTCAATGGCGACGGCGCGGAGGACCTGTTTCTGGCGCAAAATTTCTCGGCGGTTGCTCCCAGTGAGGTCCGCGCTGATCCTGGTTTGGGCCTTTGCCTGAAAGGCGACGGACGCGGAGGGCTCGCGCCCGTTCCCGCCACCCGCAGCGGCATCCGCGTGCTCGGGGATCAACGCGGGTGCGCCCTGAGTGACTACGATGCCGACGGCCGGATCGATCTCGCCATCGGCCAGAATGGCGGGGTCCCGCGGCTCTTCCGAAATGCCACCGCCCACCAGGGCTTGCGCATCCGGCTCCGAGGACCGGTTGGGAACCCGGACGGAATCGGATGCCAGCTTCGACTGGCCGCAGGTGGTTTCCTGGGGCCAGTCCGTGAGGTGCAGGCCGGCAGCGGTTACTGGTCCCAAAACAGCGCCGTCCAAGTCATGAACCTGGCCGAAGGACAGCTCCCCGACACCCTCCAGGTGCTTTGGCCCGGCGGACGCTCCACCAAGGTGACAGTCCCCGCCGGGGCCCGGGAAATCGTGGTGAACGCGGATGGCCCCCGCGTCAGTTCGCCGAAAAGCGGTAAATGATCGTGTTTCGGTAGGTCTTACCGGGTCGGAGCACCGCGGAGGGGAAGTTCGGCTGATTCGGGGAGTCCGGATGGTGCTGAGGTTCCATGCAGAACCCATTCCGGTGCTGGTACACCCAGCCACCCTTCCCGGTGATCGTGCCATCCAGGAAATTGCCGCAGTAGAATTGAAGTCCCGGCTCGGTCGAAAGCACTTCCAGCACCCGGCCTGTCGTCGGTTCGTGCACCCGCGCCTGGACCGCCAGTTGCCCGGACGGTTTGTCGATCACCCAGTTGTGGTCGTACCCGCCGCCGAATTTCAGCTGCTCATGGTCCTGGTTGATACGCGCGCCGATGGCCGTGGACTGGCGAAAATCAAACGGTGTTCCAGCCACCGGCTGCAGTTCACCCGTCGGGATTAACGTCGCGTCCACCGGGGTGAAGCGGCTCGCATCGATCTGCACTTCGTGACCCAGGATGTCCCCCTTGCCTGCCAGGTTGAAATAGGAGTGCTGCGTCAGGTTGAGAACCGTGGCCTTGTCGGTGGTCGCCTCGTAGTCCAGGCGCAATCCGTTGTCCGCGGTCAGGGTGTACACCGCCTTGACCGTCAGGGTCCCGGGAAAGCCTTCTTCACCGTCGGGACTGACATAGGTCAGGGCGAGGGCAGGTTCCTGCGAGCTCGGCATCGGCACCGCCTTCCAAACCCGCTTGTCGAAACCCTGGACGCCCCCATGCAGATGGTTCGGATAGTTGTTGGTCGCGAGGGTGTAGGTCTCCCCGTCCAGGGTGAAACGGCCCTTCGCAATCCGGTTCCCATAGCGCCCCACCAAACAGCCAAAGTACGGGCTCGATTTCAGGTAGCCGTCCAGCGAGTCATACCCCAGCACCACGTCCCCCATCGCTCCCGTCCGATCCGGCGTCTTCAGCGAGACCACAATCCCGCCATACGTGCAGATCCGCGCCTCCATGCCCGACTTGTTCCGCAGGGTGTAAATCTCGACCGGCGTTCCGTCAGGGGCGGTCCCAAACGGCTCGGGCCCGCTCAATAGTTTCGAAGCATTCATCGTGGAACAACCAGCGCCCCCGAGCGCAACCAGCGCACCGAACAGGGCCATCAGGGAAGGTCGCAACATGGCTTTCATCTCTTGAATCATGGTGGGAAGGGACGGCTTTGCAGCCAGACACTCGAAACGGGGTTAACGCTGTCCATAGTACGCGGAAGGCCCGTGTTTCCGCGAGAAATGCTTTTCCAACAGTACCCCCTGCATCGGCCGGATCTTCGGATCCACCGCCATCGTCTCTGTCGCCAGGCGCGCCAGAAATTCCAGGATCTCCGCGTGGTGCACCGCTTCCTCCACCGTCGCCCCCCAGGCAAACGGCCCATGGCTCGCTACCAACACCCCAGGACGTTCCAACGGCGCCAACGCCCGAAAACGCTCCACGATCACCTTGCCCGTGTTCGCTTCGTACGCCTCGCGAATCTCCTTCGGCCGCATCCGGCGGGTGCACGGGACATTCCCCCCAAAGGTGTCCGCATGCGTCGTGCCCAACGGCGGGATCTCGCAGACAGCCTGGGCCCAGGCCGTCGCATGCAGACTGTGGGTGTGCACCACCCCACCCACCTCCGGCCACGCCCGATAGAGTTCCAGGTGCGTCGCCGTGTCGCTGCTCGGCCGAAGCCCGCCCGACTTCACCTCCCCGGTGGCCAGCGAAACCTCCACCATGTGCGACGGCTTCATCCCCGCGTAGGGAACCCCCGAGGGCTTGATCACCACCACCCCGGAATCACGGTCCACCGCGCTCACATTGCCAAAGGTCTGGATCACCAAACCCGCACGCACCAACTCCAGGTTGGCCTCACACACCCTTCGCCTCAGTTCTCGTAGCATGTCGTTCCCTTACCCAGCCCTTCACCCACGCGCTCCCGTCCGAATTTCCAGCAGTCGCTTCATCACCCCGTGCAGCCCTCCCCGCCATGCCTGGGTGCCAAACGCGTCGTGAAGTTCGCGGTAAAGCGCATACAACTCGGCATACACTGCCTGGGCCGCAGGCCGCGGCACGTACACCTTGGACTTCAGGCCGGTCATCACCTTCTGCGCCGTCGCATAGTCCCGGTGCACACCCGCCACCACCGACCCCGCGATCGCCGCACCCAACGCGCAGGTCTGCCCGGATCGCGACACCTTCATCGGACGCCCGGTCACATCCGCATAGATCTGCATCACCAGCGGATTCTTCTCGGCGATGCCACCGCAGTTCACCACCTCGTCGACCTTCACCCCGTACTCTTCGAAACGCCGAATGATCGTCAGCGCCCCGAATGCTGTCGCTTCAATGAGCGCGCGGTAGATCTCCGCCGGCGTCGTGTAAAGGGTCTGCCCCACCAACAACCCCGTCAGCCGCTGGTCCACCAACACCGTCCGGTTGCCGTTGTTCCAGTCCAACGCCAGCAGCCCCGATTCCCCCGGCGCCAAACGCGCCGCCGCCTTCGTCAAGGCCTCATGGGACCCCGCCTTGGCCCCGCCCGGCTGCAGGTAGTTCACGAACCAGTTGAAGATGTCCCCCACCGCCGACTGGCCCGCTTCCAATCCGTGAAAACCCGGCAGCACCGATCCCGGAACGATGCCGCACACTCCCGGAACGTCGGCCAACGGTTCCGCCATCGACGACACCGTGATGTCGCAGGTGCTCGTTCCGATGATCTTCACCAAACGCCCCGCCGCCACCCCGGACCCCACCGCGCCCAGGTGAGCGTCGAAAGCCCCCACCGCCACGGGTGTCCCTTCGCGGAGCCCCGTCTTCTTCGCCCATTCCGCGCTCAACCCGCCCACCGCCTGATCGATCGACCGGGCGCCCCCCCGCAATCGTGCCCGCAGCGACGCCATCCCGGGGTCGAGCTGCCCCAGGAATTCCGCGTCGGGATAGCCACCCCAGGATTCGTGGTAGAGCCCCTTGTGGCCCGCCGCACAGATGCCGATCGTCAGCCTCTCCGGCGCCTCCGTCCCGGTCAGCATCGCCGGAATCCAATCGGCGCATTCAACCCAAAGATGCGCCGCCTTGAAGACTTCCGGGGCAGTGCGGCAGCAATGCAGGATCTTGCTGAAGAACCATTCGCTCGAGTAGGTCCCTCCGCACTTGGCCAGATATTGCGGTCGGATGGCCGCCGCCAGACGTGTGATCTCCCCCGCTTCATCCACGGAGGTATGGTCCTTCCACAGCCAGGCCATCGCTGCCGGGTTCTTGGCGAATCGCTTCTGAAAGGCCAGCGGTTTCCCCTGCGCATCCACGGGCAACGGCGTGCTCCCGGTCGTGTCCACCCCGATACCCACGACTTGGTCCGCGGAGAATCCACGCACCGATTTTCGGGCCGCAGTCAGCACCGAGCGCACCACGGCCTCCGCACCGCGGACGTACTCCATGGGGTGCTGCCGGGCGAGGTTCGGGTCGCGGCTAAGAAGGACTCCGGATTCCCCTTGTTCGTACCCCCAGACCGAGGTGGCGACCTCACGGCCGTTGGCGACGTTGACCAGCAGCGCTCGCACCGAATTGGTGCCGTAATCGAGACCGAGGGTGTACCGGGAGCTCATGGAACGAGCCGAGGTTGCTCCTTCCCTCGGCAGGGCAAAAGCCGGAAGTGGCCGGCACCGAGATCGATCAGGAATGGGACTGCGTGCGGGACCAAACCTGCTTCAAGCCGATCATCCGACCCGCCTCCGGGTCCCAGACCTTCAGACGCAAACACCGGGCGATTTCGAGCGGAGAAAGCGATGTGGTCTTCGGTTCCTGAAGTTCCTGAATGCTCCGCATCGCCTCGGGAAGCCGATAAAAGGGAACGCGTGGGTCCAGATGATGGATGTGATGATAACCGATGTTGCCGGTGAACCAGGCCATCACCGGGTTCATGCGCATGTAGCTGGACGACTCCAACGCCGCCCCCTCATAGGTCCAGCCGTCGTCCTGGTGATGGTGAACGTCCGGAAAGTTGTGCTGGGCGTAAAACAGGTAAGACCCCATCGCACTGGCCACAAACTGGGGGATCACCAGCGTCAGTAACACCATCTCCCAGCCCCCCAGGAAGTAGTAGGCGGTGCCCAGGCCGGCATGAACCACCAACGCCAGCAACGCGTCCCAATGCCGCTTGGGGTTGCGAATAAACGGAGCCAGGCACATGCCCAGCAAAAAGACCGAGACATACCCGAAAAGAATCGTCAGCGGATGCCTCACCAGGAGGTATTGGAACCGCTCCCAACGGGTGGATTGCACGTAGCGCTCGCGGGTCATGATCGGAAACGACCCGATGTGCGACGACTTCAACCGACAGTTATGGTGATGATGATGGTTATGCGAACTACGCCAGATGCTCATCGGTGCCAGGCTGTAAACCCCGAAGGCAAACATCATCCCATACGCCGGCTTGGAGCCGTCCAGCAAGGCCCGATGCTGGTGGTCGTGATAGATCACGAACAATCGTACGATCAAAAATCCGCTCAGAATACTGAACCCGACCCGCAACGGCAGGGGACCACCGAACACAGTGGCTACCAACGCCATAGCCAGCATGACAGCCGTGGATAAGAAGTACCACCAGCTCTTGCCGCGCTTCTCACGCGTGAATTGCCGAAGTGCCGCCAACAACGCGGCGCCTGTTCGCGCCGAATCTTCATCTTGTACGACCATGTCGCCCGACTGTTGTGAAGAAATTATGGGAGAAATACTCAGTTCGGTGCAACTCGGGGGATGAACTCCCTTTTCGCTTCGCCGCTCCGCGGAGCCGCACGTACGCGACTAAAGTTCCGGAGCTTGCCCCCGAATGCAACTCCGGTGTCGCCGATTACCCATGACGATACACCGCCCAGCCCAGGTATTTGCTCAGCGCTTCCGCCAATCCAGCCCCCATCCGCACCGGATTCACCGCCACATGATGCTCAAATCCATTCTCGCAAATGTGCCTCAATAACCCCTGAAAATCCGGGATCCGAACCACCCCCACACCCCCAAACGTGTTCAACGCATCGTCCGTCGTCTCGCCTTCCCCGCAATACGCCCGAATCCGCCCTGCCCCATCGTCCGTCGTCACTCTCAAATAGGTGAACGGCGATGCCTTCAAACGCCCCACCACCGTCCCGTACGTGTTCTCCTTCCCCACCGTCCCGGCAATGATCTCCTGAAAGTCCATCGTCGGCTTGCCTGCCCCCTCCGTCACAAACAGGTCCTTCGGCAGATTCGAACAGTGAAAGATCACCCCCTTGTCCGGATCCTCCCCATAGTTGTTGTTCCAATCCACCAACGCACTCGGCCGACCACTCCCCCGCGTCATCGCCACCATCGCCACCGTCCCCATGATGTCCACCTCGCAGGCACTGCTCATCCCCATGTTGCTCATCATCGACATCAGCGTGCAGGGCACCACCCCGAAGAACTCCTCCATCGCCGTCCAACACTGAATCGCCGTCGCCTGCAAACGCGTCCGCTCCATCCACCCGTCCACCGCCACCCCGAATTTCGCCATCTTCATCAGCGCCGCCCCCGGCACCGACTTCGCCACCACATACTCCCGGATCTCCCCCAGTTTCGCCTGCACCGCGACATCGTCGTCCTTCATCTTCCCAATCCATCCAAACAGCTCATACAGATCCAGCGTCTCCACACTCACCCCGGCCCCTTCCAGCAGCTTCTCACTGTAGCGAACCGTGTTGAACGCCGTCGGCCTCGCCCCCAAGGCCCCGATCCTCAACCCCTTCAACGCCCTCACCACCCGACAGGTCACCTCAAAGTCCGCCAGGTCCCGCGCAAAGGACGCCTCCCCAGGATTCACCGTGTGCAACCGCGTCAGCGTGAACGGAATCCCATACTGCTTCAGGTTGTTGCACACCGACATCTTCCCACAGAACGAATCCCGCCGGTCCCGGATCGTCATCGCCCCCTGCGCGTCCTTGAACGCATGGACCAGCACCGGAACCCGCAGACCCGACCAGCGCAACGCATTCGCCACCGCCCGTTCATCACCAAAGTTCGGCAGCGTCACCAACACCCCGTCGATTTCCCCCGCCTTTTCCCGAAACAGGTCCGCGCACTTCTGCGCGTCCGTCAGCGACTCCACCGCCCCAAATCGGCTCGCGTCCGTTCCCAGCGTCACCACCCGAATCCCCGCCTTCTCCAAAACCTTCAAAACCTCCGCCCGCCCGGAATCACAGAGATGCGCCGGAAAGAATCCGCGGTTGCCAACAATCAATCCCAGTGTCAACGGAGGATAAACAGGGGCGGTCATGGTGTGATGAGCGCTGGTCTGCCCCAGCCGCCGTCCCGATGCAAGTTTCCGAGGGTGAAACCCACCCCCGGGCTAGTCGGTTCACGGCTCCGCAAGGCCGCCTAAACCCGGCCCACCAACCAACTCCCACAGCCGCATCCCCCAAGGATCCCGTTGAGGCCACCGCCCTTCAGCCCCGGCTTCTCCCGCCACAAGCCTGCCAGCCCCGCGAAACCAAGCCGTTCGCACCCTAAACCGTTGCCGGACAACAGCCACACTCACCCGGCCGGGACTCATGCAGAATTCCGGCTCCCGCGGTCGCCTACAGGACCGAATCTAGGGGAATTCACCGACCCGCTTCCCGCCTCCGGAGGCGGCTTCGCGATAAGTATCACTAATTTCTAAAGAACCCCTCGAACTTGCTTAGCGACTTCCTCCCAACGCCTATAACTGTTGACCGAAACCGCAGAAATAAGGTTAAGATCCTGTCGTCAGTGCCGATTTCCCAGCTGTGGCGCTCAGTGACCAAGCATTGAACGCCTTGTCTTGCAGGCACCAAATGGAACGCCCGCTAGCAGCAGATAAACTACTGACACAATTGGAGAGATTCGGCACGACGTTGTCACAAGGAAACCCATGAAATACCCCGCCCACAATGCCCGGCTCCGACGCGAACAGGCATTTACTCTCGTTGAGATGATCGGCGTTCTCGCCATCATCGCCATCCTCGCGTCCCTGCTGATCCCCCGCGTCTTCCAAGCCATTGGCGACTCGAAAATCAGCAACTCCGCCTCGACCTGCAACAGCATCAAGGCCGCAGTCAACGAATACTACGGCCGCTACGGCCTCATCGCTGGCCCGAAAGGCGCCGCCCTGACCTTCAGCTCCGGTATCGCCGAAGATTGGGATCTCACCACCCTCGTCGCCGAAGGCTTCGCCGAAAAACCGTTCACCGTCCGCATCGGCAACGGTCTCCTGGGTTCGGTGGCCGGCGGTTCCCGCCTCCGCGTCGTGGACATTTCCTCCAACACGACCAACACCCTTCCCTCCGACCTCACCAAAGGCGCCTACAACCTCGACGGCGCCAGCACCACCAATGACATCTCCGGCTCCATGGTCGTCGAGGCCGTCATCGAAGCCGTCGACGCCAAGGATGCCGAGGATTTCAACGACCGCATCGACGGCGCCATCCTCGGTTCGACCAACGTCAATGCCGCCGACCTCTCCGGCCGCGTGAAGTACACCACGCCCGTCAGCGGCAAGACCTCGGTGCGCGTGTACATCGCCCACCGCTAAGCCAGGCCCCGAGCCGGTCCGCCGGCTCGCTCCTGTTCTTTGCTTCACCTCGGAAGACGGCCGCCCCGCCACCATCGGGCCGTCCGTCTTCCTGACGATCTTCCTCGTGACCCGATCCCCGGGCCACCAGCTCGCATCGTATGGCCCCCGTACCCAATACCCAACGAGATGATCTCGGCGAACGCCTGATCGCCGCGGGCCTGATCAGCGAGAAACAACTCGACCTGGCCCAACGCGAACAGCGCCGCAAGGGCATGCCCCTCGCCCGCGTCCTCGTCGAACTCTCCCTCGTCGCCCCTGAAAAAGTCTCCGACCTCCTCGCCCACGCCGCCCACTCACGTCTCGTCTCCAGTGGCCAACTCCAAGCCGATCCCGCCGCTGCCAATCTTGTCCCCAGGGAAATGGCCCGCCGACTGCGGGTCTTCCCCATCGCCCGCAACCAGGACTCCCTCACCGTGGCGATGGCCGACCCGTCCAACGTGGTCGCCATCGACGCCCTCGGCCAGTTCACCGGCCTCGCCATCGATGTCGTCACCGCCACCGAACGCGACATCCTCAACGCCCTCGACCGCCTCGACCGGTCCGGCGACGGCATCCAGCAGTCCATCGATGCCATCATCGAGGAACGCGACCGCGAAGCGAAAACCCTGCCGTCGCCCGAAGGCGATTTCGGCGCCTTCAGCGCCGATGAAGCCCCCACCATCCGCCTCGTCAGCCAGGTCATCACCCGCGCCGTCGAAATCGGGGCCAGCGATATCCATTTCGAGCCTGACGAAAAACTCATGCGGATTCGTCTCCGCGTGGACGGTGTCCTCCATCCCGACGTCCTCATCCCCAAGACCCTGCAGCCCCTGCTCGTCGCCCGGATGAAGATCCTCTCCGACCTCGATGTCTCCGAATCCCGCGTTCCCCAGGACGGACGCGCCACCGTCGTCGTCGGCCATCGCCAGATCAATCTCCGCGTCTCCAGCCTCCCCACCTGCCACGGCGAGAGCATCGTCGCCCGAATCCTCAACCCCGGCGCCGGCCTCCAGCGGCTCAAATCCCTCGGCCTGCCTCCCGCCACCGATGCCCTCCTCCGCGAGGTCATGGACCAACCCCACGGGGTCGTCATTGTCACCGGCCCCACCGGCTCCGGCAAAACCACCACGCTGTACGCCGTCCTCAACGAAATCAGCTCGCCCGACCTCAGCATCTTCACCCTTGAAGACCCTGTCGAAATCCGCATGTCCGGCATCCGACAGACCCAGATCAAGGATGAGATCGGCCTCACCTTCAGCAGCGGACTGCGCTCCCTCCTGCGCCAGGACCCGGACGTCATACTCGTCGGCGAAACCCGCGACGTCGAAACCGCCCAGCTCATGGTCCGCGCCGCCCTCACCGGACACATGGTCTTCTCCACCCTTCACACCAACGATGCTCCGGGCGCCATCCCCCGCCTGCTCGACATGGGCGTCGAACCCTTCCTCCTCCCGGACAGCCTGCTCGCCATTCTCGCCCAACGCCTCGTGCGCCGGCTCTGCGACCGCTGCCGCCAGCCCGTCCCAGAACCCGAGGCCATCTTCGCCGAACTGCACGTTACCCCGCCCGCCGACCGCCCCCCGCAGCTTTGGAAGAACGCCGGCTGCGAAAAATGCAGCGGCACGGGGTTCCGCGGACGCCAGGGCATCTTCGAAATCATGAAGGTCGATGGCCGCTTTCATGCCGCCATCATCAAGCGTCTCGGTGCCCACGAATTCGCCCGCCTCGCCCGCGAAGGCGGCATGGTCACCATGTTCGAGGACGGTGTCCGCCTGGCCACCGAGGGTGGCACCACGATCCAGGAGCTTCTCCGAGTCACCCGCGCCCACTGACCGCTCATGCAGAATTTCAACTACCAGTGCATCGACCAGAACGGGCGCAACGTCACGGGCCAGATGCTCGCCCCCGACGAGACCGCCCTGGAGGAACGCCTCAAGGCCAATGGCCTCTGGCTCGTCGATGCCCAGGCGGAAAAGGTCGCTCCCAAGAAATCCTCCGCCACCGCCCGCGGACTCCGCATCGGCAATGATGCCGGTCGCCGGGAGCTCATCGATTTCTGCACCCTGATGAGCTTCCAGCTCCGGGTCGGCGTCACCATGGTGACCGCCCTCGAAATCGCGGCCGCCGATTGTCCGAATGCCCGCTTCCGCGCCACCGTCGCCGAGGTCAAGCAACTGGTCGAATCCGGCGAACCGCTCGCCGATGCCATGGCCCGGTTCCCCAGGACCTTTGCCGGCAACATCACCAGCCTCATCCGCGCCGCGGAATCGAGCGGCACCGTTCCCGAAGCCTTCCTGGAACTGAAGCGCTACCTGGAATGGCAGGAGCAAATCATCTCCGACATCCGTCAGGCCACCATCTACCCCGCCATCGTCCTCCTCGTCGTGTGCCTGTTCGTGCTCGTGCTCTTCACTTTCGTCGTCCCCCGGTTCGTTTCTCTCCTCTCCGTCGCCAAGGTCGAACTGCCCCTCATCACCCGGCTCGTGTTTGCCGCCAGCGACCTCGCCAAGGCCACCTGGTGGATGTGGTTCGCCCTGATTCTCGGGGCCCCCATGATCCTCGGCTTCCTCAAGCGCCGGTCGCAGCGCTTCGCCATGGCCTACGACCGCCTCAAGTTCAAACTCCCTGTCTTCGGCGAACTCAACCACATGCTGGTCGTCGCCCGCTTCGCTCACAACCTCGCCGTCCTCTACCGCTCCGGAATCCCGGTCATCAGCGCCATCAGCCTCTGCCGGGATCTCGTCGGCAGTGCCCTGGTCTCAACCGCCCTCGGCGAAGTGGTCCAGCGCGTCGAAGCCGGCGATCCCATCAGCGAGGCCCTTCGCCGGCATGAGGTGTTCCCTCCCCTGCTCATCCGCATGGTCACCATGGGTGAACGCACCGGGAATCTCGACAC
Organism: Verrucomicrobiota bacterium; assembly: GCA_963205105.1. Classification (GTDB taxonomy): domain Bacteria; phylum Verrucomicrobiota; class Verrucomicrobiia; order Limisphaerales; family CAIMTB01; genus CAIMTB01. The sequence goes on from CAUJJW010000248.1 coordinate 26,317, forward strand.
CTCCCTGGAGAATGTCTCGGGCTATTACAACGTCGTCATACCCCGTCGCATCAAGAAGGTGTTCAGCATCATGGAACCCGCCTTGATCCTCTCCCTCGTCGGCATCGTGGGCACCGTCGCCCTCGCCATCTTCCTACCCATCATCTCCCTCATGGGCGCCCTCCGATGACTCCTTACGTTCCATCCCCATTCGTCCCCGGTTCCCGCAACCTCAACCGGCCACCGTCCCCCCGCTCGGGCTTCACCCTGATCGAGTTCATCGGGGTGCTCGCCATCCTCGCCATCGTCGCCGGCATCTTCGCCACCAGCCTCGTCGGCCGACTCAAACGCGCCTCCAGGGAGTCCGAAGCCACCAGCGTGTCCACCATGACCGAGGCCCTCCGCACCCGAATCCTGCGCACCCAGTTCATCCCCGCCCTCGCCGACATCCCCCAGGCCATCGCCGAGGAACTCTCCGTGCCCATCAGCAAGGTCGAGGGATCCCTCGCCGGTTTCCCTCGGGTCTTTCTCATCGATCCCGCCCTCCAGCTCGGCTCCCCCACCGGCGGCAGCCGAACCCTCCCCTTCCAACAGACCGTCTTCGGCTCCATCCAGCCGGCCAGCCCGCGATTCATGCTCGTCTCCTCCCTCTCCAGTCCTCTCCCCATCACCAATCCTGTCTCCTCCAGCACGTTCACCAGCGTGTGGGGCAACGCCGCCGGCACCATCCCCTCCGGCTGGTCCACCTGGAAGGGTGAAAGCGACGACCTGCGCATCGGGCGCATCGACTTCCGCAGCCTCTTCCACCGCGTCGTGTTCAACAACCTCGACCCCGCCAATCCAGCCACCTATTCGATTGGCGCACCCACCAACTCCCTCAGCATCCCCGTCAGCCAGCGCCTCCAAACCTTCTTCCTCGCCACCAGCGCCCTCAACCTCCACTTCGCCGATGGAACCGTGCAAACCCGGGAGTTCATCCGGGCCGACACCAGCTTCATCTTCGAGAACGGCCGCTGGTCCCGTGATGTCACCTACGGCACCCAGCCACCCCTCGGCGAGTTCGGACAGCTGGTTGAGAACTTCCTTCAGTCCGAGATCCCCGCGGAGGCCGACTTCGGCGCCACACCCCAGGCCGTCGTCGAAGAGGTCTTCACCTACATGTACACCTACGGAGTCTGGGCCAGCGGATCAGCCCCCAATTGCTCCCCCTTCGAAACCGGCGGAAGCACCAGCGAGCAGCAGATCCCCCAGTACAGGGTCCTGAAAGACTGCCAGGCCCGCATCAAGTCGTTCTCCAAGAATCTCATCAAGTAACCCTACCCAGCCGAGTCGTACCATGAACGCGTTCCCACCCCGTCCTTGCTCCCAACCCACCAGCCGCACCAGGGCCGCCGCCGGATTCAGTCTCATCGAACTCCTCGGAGCTCTCACCATCCTCACCATCCTCGCGATGGCCCTCGCCCCTGTGATGGTCCGCGAATACGACCGGCATGCCCGCGAACGGGAAACCAAATCCCTCGAAGCCCTCGCCTCCGGACTCCGCTCCCACATCCTCCGCACCCGCACCATCCCCAGTCACAATGAATACGTCCAGGCGGTCTCCACCGAGATCGGCATGCAGACCTCCGATGTCCTGCTGAACCACCGCCGACTCCCCCGCGTGCTGCTGATCGACCCGGCCGTCACCAACGTCATCCCCATCCCGTACACCCAGAATTTCCGCGGCCTCACCAATTCCATACCGCTCTCGCTCGGAATGGTCCTGGTCTCCAGCGTCTCGGCCCCACTCCCCAGCGGACTCGTCAGCGGCTTCGCCTCCAGCTCCGCCGCCTTCAACGCCATCTGGAGCGCCGCCGAAAACACCGTCCCCGCCGGATGGTCCTGGTCCGGTCGTGGCGAGGATTTGCGCATCATCCGCATCAATCTCGGCACCTTGTTCGTCCCGCTCGCCCTCAACTACGACACCATCACCATGGGCGCCGCCAACCGCGGCCGCTTCACCATCGACGGTTCCTCCACCAACACCCTCCCCACCACACCCACCTTCATCTCCAATTACCTGATCAGTTCGGTGCTCGGTCTGCATCATCACTCCGGTTCCACCGACACCCTTCAGGTCCAGATCGTCCTCCAAACCCCCACCTCGTTCACCTACCAGGGCTCCGCCTGGCGCGGCCAGGCCTTCCTCACCCGCGGCGCCTCACCCACCAGCGCCCTCGACCTCCAGACCGTCCACGACTACTTCGTCTCGTCTCCCGACAACAACCAGGCCCAGGGCAGCCCAGCCATCACCCCGGAAGCCGTCGTCGACGCCGTCAGCGAGTACATGCAGGCCTTCGTCGATTGGCGTGATGCCGGCTACCCCACCCGGCACCGCACCCTCGATGACGCCCAGCAAAACCTGGACGAAACCACCGGCGACCTCCTCCACCACGCCTCCAACGATGGCGACGACGACGGTTGCGATGACGATGAGGACGATTGCGACGACGATGGTGGCGGAGGGGACGACGACGACGACTGCGACGACCACGACGACGACAACTGCGATGATGATGATTGGGGCAACGACGAAGGCTGTGACGACGACGGTTGGGGCCATTGGGGCGGTGGTGGCGGCGGCTGCTGAGTCAATTCACTTATTCCCTTTCCATGTACCGCATCCAGGCTTCCACCCTCACCGTCACCTCGCACTTTCCCCGTGGCCTCACCACCCTCGGGGTCAGCTGGCTGGGCGGACAGTTCGATGCCGTCGCCCTTCATCGCGGTGAAATCGCCGGCACCTGGCACGCGCCGGAACCCTGCGATGATGTCGAGAAATTCGGAGAGCTGCTCCGACAGGCGGTCGAGAAGACCGGGTTCCAGGGAAACACCGTTCACCTGGTCCTTTCGCACCCCAAGCTCTCCCACCAGATCGTCGATGTACCCGAAGCCAAGGGGCCTGCACTCAAGGCCCTGGTTCAACGGCAGGTCGACAAGCTGAAGCTCTTCGACGAGGTCGCCGCCTGGACCTTTGAGAAATCCGAGCCGACCAAGAATTCTTCCGGTGCGCTGGTCCACCTGCTGCCCCGCGCCATCCTCTACCGTCTGGTGGGAAATGCGGAACAGGCGGGCTTCCACCTGGTCAGCGTCATCCCACCGACCGCCGTTCTCCATGCCCAGTTCGCGCGGCTTCCGCTCGACTCGAAGGGCATCGGTCTCATCGCCGCCGATATCGACGGCGGCACCACCATCGTCGTGGCCCGCCGTGAGGGACCACTGTTCCTTGCCCGATCCCTCGACGCCTCCCGGGCCCGCGGTTCCTCCGCGCTGGTCGTCGATATCAACCGCACGCTGCTTTACGTCAGTCAGAGGTTCGGCGTCGACGTGACCGGCGTCTGGCTCTACGGCACCCCTCTCACCGAGCAGATCGAGGAATTCCGCCCGCAGTTGCACGTGCCCGTCGAGGCCAGTTCCGAGCCGCTGACCGGCCCATTCTGGGCCCAGGAATCCCTCCGAATCCCCTCGGACTTCACACCCAATCTCGTCAGCGCCCGACAGATCCGCGCCCCGCAACACCGCGCCCTGCTCCGACTCACCACGGTGCTCGCCGCCGCCGCCGTGCTCGCCATGCTCGCCGCCGCCTCCTGGTTCCACTTCAAGGCCCGAAGCGAGCAACGGATGGTCACCGGACTCCTCCAGCAAACCGCCCAGTTGCAGGCCGAACACCAATCCTTCCAGCAAAGCTACCTGGAACTCTCCAACCGGGAACGCTTCGTCCAGGGCGTCCTGGATCATCGCCCGGGCCCCGTCCCCATCTGGCTGGCCGCGTACCTCGGCGAAATCACCCCCGACGAACTCATTATCACCAACCTCCACGTCGTCCGCCAAACCAACACCTGGCACGTGGCCATCAGCGGCAAGCTCCAGCCCACCCTCCCCCACTCCACCCGGACCCTCGTTCGCGGTGTCGACGAACTCGCCGACAAACTCCGAAACGGACCGTTCCAGGCCACTGTGCTGCCCAACCCCGTCCAGGAATCCGCCACACCCGCCCCGGCAGCCCGATCCGCCACCACCGCCTTCGCCGATTGGGCGGCCCAGCTCCGACCCGCCAAACCGAAACTCATCGCGCCCCCCACGCACTTCACCCTCGAGGCACTGCTCCAATGAACCCTCCCACCAAGGCGCCCCCAGGAAAGAAACGCCGTTCCCGCTGGTTCTGCGCGGCCAATCTCGAACGTCTCGTCGTCTTCTCCATCGTCACCATCTCCGGCGTCCTCCTCTGGACCTCGGTCTCCCGCCTCGTCCGTGTCAGGGCCGAGTCCCGTGACCTCTCCCGCCGAATCGCCCTGCTCTCCGGCGACATCGACGTCATGCGCGCCCAATGGCCAGGAAGCCGCACCCAGCACGTCGCCTCCCGCCTCTCCGCCGCCGAAGCCTCCCTCTTCCATGGCCCCCCAGCCGTCGCGGAATGGATCGAGTCCGTCCGCGCCGACGCCATCCCGCTCGCCCTCGAAACGGATTTCGAATTCGTCGGCGCACGAACCCAGGCCCTCGACCGCGCCATCGCTGTCATGCAAACCCGCCTCCACATCGCCCCCTCCCGAGGCGCCGACTCCTCGCGTACGGCCTACCAACGACTGCTCGAACTCGGGCATTCCCTCACGCATCACCCCCAACGCCTCGACGTGCTCGAACTCAACATCAGCGGCGCCTCCAATTCCGTCGGCGAAGCTACCGCCTTGATCGAGGTTTGGTCGGACACATCCACCTCCGACACCCCATGAAATTCCTGCGCAACCCCCTCGTGGTCGGCGTCCTGGCGGCCATCGCCTGCATCTACAGCGTCTGGACCGCCCTCGGATCCCGGGGTCCACGTTTCAGCCCGGCCGCTGCCGAACCTCCCGCCGCCACGACCGCACCGGACCCCAGCCCCCTGCCCTCAAGCCCGTCCACCCCAGCCGAGATGGTCGCCGACTTACCAGGCTCCACCGGAGACGCCTCCGGTCGGGCCATGGACATCCCCGCCGTCGCCTCGCTCGCCGGTCGCTGGATCGAATCACCCCGCCGGGACCCGTTCCGCATCGAGCGCCCCCGCGAAAACCGACCCTCCGGACCGCCGGCGTCCCAGTTGCTCGCCCTCCGGGCCGTTTGGCGCCAGACCGGTTCCCAACTGGCCGTCATCAACGAGCAGATCCTTCGTGAAGGAGATCAATTGCAGGGTTTCGCCATCGAAACCATCGAAGCCGAGGGCGTCTGGGTTCGGGGCACCAACGGCCGCGAACGCATCACGTTCCCCGCCTCCATCGCCATGCTCCCGATGGAACATGTCACAACCGCCCTGGATGGCCCGGCACCCCGCCAGGACACCATCTCCGCCAAAATCCCCATCGCGCCGGCTCCCTGATCCTTTCCCCTGCCATCCATGAAGCCCCAATTCCTCGCCGTCCTCACCCTCGTCTCCCTCGCCCTCCCGTACGACGCCGACGCCGCCCCCACCCCACGCCCCAAGCGCAACACCTCCCGCCAAACCAACACCCCCGCCGCCAAGGGCGCCATCAGCCTCGCCGAACCCCGTCCGTCCCCCGAATCCACCACCGCTCTGCCCCAACCCCAATCGGTCAACGTGGTCCACAACGCCACCGACCTGAACGCGACCGACACACCCGACACCCCTCAGGACGGCCCCGTCGTTCGCATCGCCCCGTCTCCCACCAACACAGTCGATGCCCACATCCAGGGCCGTAAGCTCTACTCCTTCCGGGCTGCCGATCTTGAACTCAAGGCGGCTCTCGCCCTCTTCGCCCGTGCCAATGGCTTGAACATCGTGCCCGACCAGGATGTCACCGGCCAGGTCACCCTCGATGTCCAGGACCTGCCCCTCGAACGCCTCATGCAGGCCCTCCTCGAAGCCCACGACTTCTCCTGGTCCACCGAGGACGGACTCATCCGCGTCCGCGCCCGGGAATCCCAGGAGTACTGGATCGATTACCTCCGCCTCTCCCGCAAAGGCATGGGAACCAGTTCCGCCACGCTCGCCTCCGGAATGTCCGGCGGCAGCGGCGGGGGTGGCGGCGGCGGTTCTTCCGGCGGTTCTTCCGTCAACTTGACCGCCGACAACGCCATTAACTTCTGGACCGAGCTCAAAGAGGAACTGGCCAAGCTCCTCACCCCCGCCGGCCGTGAAACCATCGCCGTCAACATGACCGCCGGCGTCATCCAGATCAGCGATCGCCCCTCCGCCCTCAAACGCGTCACCCGTTACCTCGAAAATCTCAGCGGCTCCGTCGCCCGCCAGGTCGAGATCCAGGCCCGCATCTTCGACGTCACCCTGAGAAATCAGTTCCAGTTTGGCATCGATTGGGGTCATGCCGCCGAGGCCTTCGGAGGCGTCGCCACCATGGGCGGCTCCACCCTCATCACCAGCCCGGTCGGCGGCGTCCCCCTGCGCGATTCGTCCTTCAACTTCCTGTTCGCCAACAACAACACCCGTGTCCTGCTCGAAGCACTGGAGGAACAAGGCGAGGTCAATGTCGTCTCCCAACCTCGCATCCGCGTCATCAACAACCAGACCGCGATGATCAAGGTCGGTACCGAAACACCCTTCTTCACCAGCCGAACCACCACCATCCCCGGCACCACCGCCGGCACCACCACCCAGCTTCAGGAGGATGCCGTCCAAACCATCACCATCGGCACCATCCTCGCCATCACCCCCCAGATCTCCAGCAACGACTGGGTCACCCTCGACGTCGCCCCCGTGCTGACCAGCCTCGTCGAAACCCGCACCTCACCCAGCAAAGTCACCACCGCCCCGGTGCTCGACATCAAGCAGGCCTCCACCCTCGTCCGCGTCCGCTCCGGAACCACCATCGTCCTCGGCGGCCTCATGCAGGATGAACATGGGAAAACCACCAAGAAGGTTCCCCTCCTCGGTGATATTCCTCTCCTGGGTTACCTTTTTCGCGGCACAGTCGATTTCACCGCGAAAAAGGAACTCGTCATTTCCATCACCCCGACCATCGTCGAGGAGTGATCCCGCGGTGCCCTACACCTTGACCCATTTGCGGGTCTTGCTGCTCTTCAGGATGGCATCGCAGACCTTCACTTCGTGGTGCCCGTCCTCGACCGAGGCGAAGGGGATAGGCCCCTTTTTGCCCGTCGAAATCGCCCCGTAAATGGCGCGCATGTTCATCTTGAACGCATCGGGGAATCCCTCGGCGTGCCCGCCCGGGTAGTCCGAGAAACCGGCCACGTCTTCCATGAATCCCGGGGACCCGCGCAGCGAAAGTTCGTTCGCCCCGTCCCGGCTGCCGTACTGGATCGAGTTCGGTTCCTCGGAGTTCCAGCAGGCCGATTTCTTGGAGCCATAGATCTCCAGGCGCAGACAGTTTTTTCGGCCCGCAGCCACTTGGGACACCGTCACGCTGCCGAAGGCCCCGCTGCCCCAGCGCAGCAACACTGCCGCGTAATCCTCCGTCTCCACCGGGTAGGTCGCGTATTTCATCTCCTGCCCCGCCTTGGAGTAGGTCTGGACTTCGCCGAGCGGCCGCTTGCGCGTCTTGTGCAGCGTCTCCAACTGCGCGTACACCTCGGAAATCTTCGCGCCCAGAATGAAGGACGCCGCGTCCATCCAGTGGGTGCCGATGTCCGAAACCGCCCGCAACGCACCGCCTTCGTTCGGCAACAGCCGCCAGTTGTAGTCCGTGTCCTTCAACAGCCAGTCCTGCATGTAGCTGCCGTTCACGTGGAAGATCTCACCGAAATCACCCCGCTGCACCGCCGCGCGCATCTGGAGAACCGCAGGGTAAAACCGCAGGTTGTAGTTCACCGCGAACACCTGCCCCGGCCTGGACTCCGACAGCTTCACCAACTGCGCCGTCTCTTTCGAGGTCATCGCCAGCGGCTTCTCGCAGATCACGTGCTTGCCCGCCTTCAACGCATCGGCGGCATGCTGCGCATGCAGCTTGTTCGGCGACGCAATGTGCACCACATCCACTTCGGGATGGGTCACCAGCTTTTTGTGGTCCAGGTCCGTGATCGCGTTCGGCACACCCCACTTGTCCGCGACAATCTTCGCGCGTTCGTTGTCCACGATCGCGGTCACTTGAACCCCGAGTCGCTTCAGCGCCTCAATGTGGGCCGGCCCGATGAACCCGGTGCCGATGATCCCCGCTCGAATGGATGTAATGGCTTTTGGCATGTCAGTTGGTCGTTGGTTTCAGGTTGGAAAGTATCTTCGCCGAGTACAGCAGCGCCCGCCCGTTGTGGTAGGCCCCCTGCCACATCGAGGTCCGCGATTCATTCGCATGCGCACCTCCCTCCGCCGTCCGCGTCGCCCACCACCCGCCATTCGAGGCGATCTGGTGGCGTTCAATAAAGTCCAGGGTCTCCCGGAAGGCCCGATAGTACCGGACTTCACCCGTCAACCGGTACAGGTCCAGCATCCCCACCAGCGCCTCCGACTGCACCCACCACTCCTTCTTGGTCTCGTCCGCCTTCGCCCCCAGCGGGCCCGTGTAAAAGAAGCCCCCATGTTCGGCGTCGTACCCGTGCTCCAACGAATACGCCCCCAACGACTCCGCCCAACCCCGGTACAACGCCTCCGGCTGACCCAGCGTCCGCACCGCGTCCAGCGTCAGCCAGATGCACTCCACATCATGCCCATAGCTTGCCTTCAGGTTCCCTGGCTCATCCACCATCCGCCAGTTGGGCTGCCACCCATCGATGTTGCACCGATGATCCGGGTGCTGAACCGTCCCCACATTGATCCGGACCAGTTCCTCCAGCCGGCTCTTCAGCGTCACGTCAGACCACACCCTTCCCAACGCCGCAAAGGATTCCAACAGGTGCAGGTGCGTGTTGTACGTCTTCGTGCCAATCGCCCCCACATACCGCGCTTCGTTCGGATCCGTCACCGGACGCCAGTCCTGATAAAAGAACTCCGCGTAGCCCCCGTTCCGACCGTCATGGGCCCGACGATCCCACACCCGAAACAATTCCTGGGCCTCCCGCAACACCCCCCGGTCCCGTGACGCCTGGTGGTAGGCCACCAACGCATAGGTCACGAAGGAGTTGTGGTAGGCGTGCTTCCGCCGATCCACCGGCTCCCCCGCGTCCGTCACTTTCGAAATGTACCCCCCGTTCCGCGCGTCCCGGAATGCCCGCTGCAAAAAGCCATACCCCAGCCACGCCGCTTCCAAACACTTCGCCCGCTCAATGTTCTCCGACGCCATCGTCGAGAAAAACCACAGTTGCCGCGCCTGCAAGGTCAGGAATTTCTCCCCCCGCGGCACAAACCGGCCGTCCTTCCAATCCTCCCAATACCCCCCGTTCACCAAATCCAGACACCCCGGCATGTAGAAATCGAAGACCGTCCGGCGCAACAGGTTCCGACAGCGCTCCGCCTGCCGACGCAGTTCCGCCGCATCGGGAGCGCCCGTCGCCGAGGGTTCCGCCGACCGCGCTTGTCGGGCGCCTGCAAAAAGCAAGGCACACGCCAGCAGTACGTTGTAAAGGCCTCCACGCATACGAGGTTGTGACGCGCTGCCTACGAGGAATCCCGCCCCGGGTCAAGTCCGCGGGGGACAGCGGCACCCTCGCCCATCCTCAACCATCCATCCCGCCCCAGACACGGAACCCCGTCCAGACAGTCCACCCGCAGACAGAGTTCGACGTCCGGCGATAGCTCCGGAATCGACCTCAGCCGCCGCGCGTTCTTGGCCCTGCCCATCGCCCCAAATAAGTCCGATTTCGCGACATTCCACGCCTCCCACACCAACCACGCTGCATCCCCAAAGTCTCCGCGCCCCATCCAGCGCTCACAAAAAGCCCCGGCCGCCAAGGCATCCTCCAGCGCCGTCGCCTCACCCGTGCCACTGCAGACCAGCAGAATCTTCTCCGCACCCGCCCGCAAACAGGCCGACGCCACTGCCCCAAGGTTCAAAAACGATCCCGCGATCACCCGTTCCGCACCCGCACAGGCTCGCAACGCCCGCGTTCCGTTGGTCGTCGTCATCGCAATCCTCCGACCACCCACCCGATCCCGCCCGAATTCCCGCGGCGAATTGCCCAGGTCAAATTCTCTCCCTCCCGTGATCTCCGCCCCAATCCGCAAGCCTCCCCGTTCCCCAGCCAGCAACAGGTCGGGGTCCCCGCGCCACGCCGCCAGCGCCTCGTCGACGGTGGCCACCGGCAGAATCCCTTCCGCCCCGTTCGTCAATGCCGTCACCGCCGTGGAGGTGGCCCGTAACACGTCAAACACCACACACACCACCCCCGGCAATTCCCGGCCGGCCAGGCGTTCGAATTCCGCCGGCCCCATCAGCACATCAATCTCCATAAGACTTGTCTTCTCCAGTTCCCCGACGATTCACCACCCGCCCCGCCATCATCCGCACATGATGGAACAGATACTGCTGCGCATACCCCGCCTGCGGCCCGAAATACGTCTCCGAAAACCGCTTCAGCCGCGCCATCGGCGGTCGGCGCCCCGGAAAGTACAATTCCCGCAAAGCGCGCATGACCCAAACATCCACCGGAAACGCCCGGGGGTAACCATACGCAAAGAGCAACACACAGTCCGCAATCTTTGGCCCCACCCCTGGCAGGGTCACCAACCGCTCGCGGGCTCGCTCCAAGGGAAGCCCCCCCACGGCTTCCAACGATAACTCCCCCCGCGCCACCAACTCCGCCGTCCCCTTCAAATACTTGGCCCGAAATCCAATCCGACATTCCCTCAGCGCACCCTCGGAAACCTCCGCCAAGGCCGCCGCCTTCGGAAAGGCGAAAACCTTCCCCCCACCCACGGGACCTTCAATCTCCTCACCAAACCGTTCACACAACAGGCGCACCCCCTCGCGGATCTGCGGGATTTGCTTGGTTGAAGACAACAGGAACGACGCCAGACATTCCCAGGGGTCCTGGCGCAACAACCGCAACCCCCGGCACGAGGCAACCGCCGCAGTCATCGGCCCATCGCTCGGAAACGACTCCAACACCGCCCCCAGGTCGTCTTCGATCCGCAGGTAGTCCTTCAGCCATCTCCAATCCCCCGGCTCCCCCACCGTCCCCACCTGGATCGTTCCACCCCCCGATTCCTGCCGCAGCCTCACCCAACGATGACCCACCACCCCCTCCCAGCTGCCCCCGCATTCCACCCAACGAAAGGCTTGTCCCGATTCCAGCGTCGCCGCCAGATCGTACTCCTTCACCGCCCAGTCCACCCGATGTCGAATCGCCGTCATCAGCTCAGGTCGAACCCACGGGATCGGCCTCCCATCGCACCGCCGGCCGCAACAGCGAAGGCACGCGCTCGGTCCAGCGCGGCCGCCGGCGCGACACGCTGCGGCGCCAGAGTTGCTCCGCCACCCCAAGGGTGAGCAGGCCAACCGACACACCCAACAAGATCCCCACCAGCACGTCCGACGGATAATGCACGCCGTTGTAGACCCGGGACCACGCCACCCCCAGCGCAGCCACCACCACCCATCGGCCCACCCGCCGATAATACCAGAAACACAGCGTGGCGATCAGCGCCGTATTCATCGCATGCGCCGACGGCATGCTCCCCAAGGGGTTCCCTTTTCCAATCCGCAGGATCGCGTTAGGCAATGCCGCGAACGGCCGCGGGCGGAGCACCCAAAGCTTCATCGGATTCGCCACCAACTGATTGGCAACCAGCAGCGCAACCCCCAACAACACCACGAAAACCACCCCCCGCGGACCACCCCGCCACAGCAGACCCAATCCCAACACCACCAAACTTGGAATGAACAGCGGATGCCCCGTCAACGACCGCGCCAAGGGATCCAACCAAGGGGCTGCCGCATCGTGGTTGATCCACCTAAAAACAACCTCATCCCATGCTTGAATCCCATACACTGACGCCACGCTGCCTCAGGCGATTCCTCCCCGCGAGGTGAATTCCCGACACCTTAAATCCCCAAATGTCACGGCTTCGTAACACCCCAACGCGTCTGGCTCCGCTATTCTCGCGCCTTTACGGCTGGGTACTTGAAGAAAGCTGCGTAGTCTACGGCAGCTGATCCGCCAACCGCGCCGCCATTCCAGCCACGGGCCAAGTCCATAGTCCTAGTCCTGGATGACACTGCCAGCCGTGGAACCTCCCTTTCCCATAGCCTGATACCCGTTCCCCCTCCTCTCGCATGCCGCCCTCCAGCTCAACCCAGTTCCAGCTCCGTCCGCGCGAATCGGTCCGCGATGGCATCCTGCGCATCGTGGAAGGCATCGCCAACCAGCCCGCCACCGCGGTATCCCGCGACGCCTCCGCCCATGCCAGCGCCATCCATGAAACCCGGCTCGCCCTCAAGCGCGCGCGCGCCCTCGTCCGACTGCTGCGCCCCACCCTCGGCTCCAGCCTCGCCAACCGGCTGAATCGCAGTCTGCGCACCGCCAGCCAACGACTCGCGAAAGCCCGGGACACCACAGCCGGACTCCAACGACTCACCCAACTCCGCCGCAAACGACGCGCCGCGGACGCTCGGGCCCTTGCCCAGGCACAGGCCCAGTTCGCCAAATCCAGCCAGCATCAAGGCTTGTCCGCCGCCGAGCTCACGCAGGGCCTGGCTCGAGCCCGAACCGCACTCCGCTCCACCGCGCGCTCGTTGAAAACAGCGCCCTGGAAGCGCAAGGGTTGGGACATCGTCAGCACCGGACTGGAGGCCGCCTACCGCCGCGCCCGCAAACGACTGCGAACCGCACGGACTTCCACCGATGACGCCGCTTTCCACGCCTGGCGCACCGCCTGCAAATCCCTGTTTTACCAACTCGCACTGCTCCGCCCCCTCACCAAGGGCCGGCTCGACCGATGGGTCAAGGACTTGGACCAATTGCAGGACGACCTCGGTCGGTTGAACGACCTGTCCAACCTCGCTGTCATCCTCACCCCAACGCCCTCAGCACCAGCGGAGTCGGCAGGGACGGCGACATCTGAAGGGAAAACCGCCGTCCAACGTTCCCTGGGCATCCTTCAACAGGAAAGGGAGCGAGTGCGAAAACACTCCATCCGCCGGGGACGCCGCCTGCTGGCGGACCGTCCCCCCGAGTTTCTCGAGCGCCTCACCCACGCGTGGAAGGCTTGGCGCAAGAAGTGAACCCACCCACCGGCTACAGCGCCTTGATCCGGATGTTCCGGAACGCCACGGCGCCGTGGTCGCCCTGCAACAGGATCGGACCCGGCTGGTCCAGGTTGTTGTCCAGCTGACCACCCGTTCCCCGAGTCACTTCCACGCCGTCGTGGATCTTGACCCCGTTCAGCGTCACGGTGATCCGATTGCCTCGAATCGTCGCCTCCACCTCCTGCCATTGGCCCGGAGGACGCGACGCGTTCTCCGACGGCGCTTTCACGCTGTAAAGTCCCCCGTCCCCACCGTTCGCTGGAGGTTGGGTGGAATCGCCAAAGATCTGAATCTCGTACCGGCCGCGCAGGTAAAACCCGGAGTTTGCCCCCTTCGGCACCAGGTACTCATACCGCACCGTGAAATCGCCAAACTTGGCCTCGGACACCAGATCCGTGCCGTGCTTCCCGTCCGGGATTTCGTTCACCAGCATGCCGTTCTGCGCACTCCAGGTCGCCTCGCCGTCCGGGTTGCGCAGTTTCCAGCCAGCCAGGTCCTGCCCATTGAACAACGGTCGAAACCCTTCCTTCGCCTCGGCTTCCGTCACCCGCGCCGTCAGATCCTGCGGCGTCGCATCGCCCTGGTCCAAACCCAGCGCCCAACGGATGCCGCCCAGAATGTGCTTCTGATACGCCACACTGACCGACACGTCGTTCTTGCGCCCCTTCATCGCCGGATCCGCATCCCAGATGTCTTCCCGGTGACCCAGCGAGGTGTACCAAACCCGGCCCTTGCCGTAGAGCCGCGCCCAACTGATCGGGTAATGGCCCGGCAGCTTGCTGTTCGGGTGCTGATCCAAATCCAGCAACGCCTTCACCGCTTTCCGCTGGTAGCCGTCCAGAATATAGATCTCGTCAAACACCTTGAACGAGGCGCCCAAATGCTGGTTGCCAGGGAAGTTGGTGTCTCCGTTAAATGCCTCCACCGCAGCCTGTTCCCTGTGGGTCCGAAATTCGCCGTTGATCATCACCGTGTACGGATGCAGCGGCTTGTGACCCCGAAACGTATCGGTCGCGGAATGCATGCCCAGAAAACCCTTGCCGCTCTCCACCCACTTCAGGAACCCCGCCACATCCGGAATCGGCAGGTCCCCGGTCGTGTTGGCAAAAATCACCGCATCATACCCGGCCAGCGCCGCCGGAGTCATCTTGGCGGTCATGTCGGCGTCCGTCCGAACATAGTCGACGTCGAAGGACCCGTCGGCCTTGCCCAACTCCGCCAGAACCCGCTCAGCGGTCGGGATGGAGCTGTGCCGGAAACCTTTGGTCACCGTCACCACCAGGACTTTCTTGGGCGCCGCCGAGGCGACCAGCGTGCCACCAAGAACCAGGATCGCCGCACAACAGGCGGCCCATCGGGTAGGGAGGAATTGCGTTCTCATCAGGAGGGATTGCGTTCAGGGATTCAAAGGGAGCCGTCCCAGCCACGCCAGCCCGATCTTGCCACCCCCCTCGTAAACAATTGGTGTCGACCCTTGCCCGATTCCATCGGGCTGATAGGGTTCCCGACCCGGCTGGGCCGGGGTTGGCCGGCCTAAACCGCCGGCGTGCTCCGGGGGCCACACCGCCCGCGGCTACCCGCCCCATGGAAAACGAACCGCTCTCGATGCAACACATCCGCAATATCGCGATCATCGCGCACGTCGATCACGGCAAGACAACCCTTGTCGATTGCCTGCTCAAACAATCTGGCACCTTCCGCGCCAACGAGGCCAAGTCCTCCGAGGAACGCATCATGGATTCCATGGACCTGGAACGTGAGAAGGGGATCACCATCCGCGCCAAGAACGCCGCCTTCAAATACAAGAATTACCACATCAACATCGTCGACACCCCTGGTCATGCCGACTTCGGTGGTGAGGTCGAACGTATCATGAACATGATCGACGGCGTCCTCCTCGTCGTCGACGCCGCCGAAGGTCCCCAGGCCCAAACCCGCTTCGTCCTCCGTAAGGCCCTCGAAGCCGGCGCCAAGCCCATCGTGGTCATCAACAAAATCGACCGCGATAATTCCAATCCCAAGAAGGTCCTGGATCAGGTCTTCGAGTTGTTCATGTCCCTCAAGGCCACCGACGAACAACTCGACTTCCCCTTCATCTACTGCTCCGCCAAGGCCGGTTACGCCAAGGTCGAACTCGACCACGTCAGCGGCACGATGGAGCCCCTCTTCGACGCCATCGTCAAACACATCCCCCCGCCCCGCGCCAAGGCCGGCGAAGGTTTCCAAATCCTCATCGCCAACCTCGATTACTCCGAATACCTCGGCCGTATCGCCTTCGGCAAAATCGTCGAAGGTAAGGTCAAGGTCGGCCAACCCTCCGTCTGCCTCCACGGCGACGGCAGGATCACCCAGGGCAAGATCACCATGATCTACCACTTCGAGGGCCTGAAGCGGATCGAGATCGAGGAGGCCCATGCCGGTGACATCATCGGCGTGACCGGCTTCGAGGACGTTTTCATCGGCGAAACCATCTCCGACCGCCCTGAACGCGGCGCCCTCCCCTACATCCCCATCGATCCCCCCACGATCCAGATGGAGTTCGCCGTCAACGACGGCCCCCTCGGCGGCACCGATGGCAAACTCGTCACCGCCCGCCATATCTGGGACCGGTTGGTGAAGGAAATCCGCACCAACGTCGCCCTTCGCATCGCCCAAACCAACGATGCCAAGGTGTTCGCCGTCTCCGGCCGCGGCGAAATGCAGATCGCCATTCTCGTCGAACAGATGCGCCGCGAAGGATACGAAGTCCTCGTCTCCCGCCCCGAAGTGCTCTGGAAAAAAGGCCCCGACGGCGAACCGCTCGAACCCATCGAGAAGCTCTTCGTCGAAGTGCCCAACGAAAACCTCGGGGCCATCATGGAGAACCTCTCCTTCCGCAAGGCCCAGATCACCAACATGAATCATGTCGGTTCTCTGGTGTCCCTCGAGGCCCTCGTCCCCATGCGCGGTCTCATCGGCTTCGAAACCGATCTCGTCAACCAGACCCGCGGCATGGGCGTCATGAGCCACTTGTTCCACGAGTACGGCCCCGATCGCGGCGAAATCGCCGCCCGCAAAAACGGTTCCCTCGTCTCCATGGACACCGGCGAAGCCACATCCTACGCCCTCAACATGGTCCAGGAACGCGGCCGCCTCATGATCGAACCCGGCGACGCCGTCTACGTCGGCATGATCGTCGGCGAAAATGCCCGGGAAAATGACATCCCCGTCAACCCGGTGAAGGAAAAGAAACTCACCAACATGCGCTCCCAGGGCGATGGCAAGGGCATCAAGCTCAATGCCCCCCTCAAGCTCAGCCTCGAACGCGCCCTCGAATACATCGACGTCGAT
>CAUJJW010000249.1 GCA_963205105.1 Verrucomicrobiota bacterium
CGGGGGTGGGGTGGGGGGGGGGGTTTGTACGCCGGACCGCGCACGGGGCACGGGGGGTCGGGTGGGGGGTGGGGGTTGGGCGTTGGGCGGAGGACGGAGGACGGAGGGCGGAGGACCGCACAGAGTTTTCACATAGGGGGACAGACACCCTGAACGGGGGTGTCTCGCAGGAAACTGCACAGGGGGACAGGCAACTGGAGGGGCCTGTGTCACAGGGGGACAGGCAATCTGGGTGGATTGGATGGTTCAACAGGGTGACAGACACTCTGTGGTTCCCGGGCCGACGGCTGGCAGTCTTGGTTTCAAACCTAGCGTTCACGGCGTCCTGAAAGATTCCACGGCAGGTCCGGTATCAGGGAGCGGACATGCCGAACATGAGGCCAAGGAATATCTTTCATCGGAATGCCGGGCTGCTGTGGGCCTTTGCCTGCTGGCTTGGTGTTGTGACCTGGCTGCCTGCGGGCGCCGCCACCTTCGGTTTCAAATTGTTCACGGTCACCAATGAGACCGGAACGATCATCGTCGCCGACGATCTCCGAGCGGGCGTGGGCTATGACCGTGACCGGTTGCGCACGGTGACCGCGGTGGAGGTCGACAATACCTCGGGGCTTGCCGCGGTGCCGTATTGGGTACGCCTGACCTACACCTTTGAGGATCAGGCCGGCGAACGGATCCCGTTCACGACGGGTTCAGGAGGTCGCACGCTCGAATTGGTCCGCAGCAATGCCTTCACTGTGCCGGCCGGCCAAAGTGTCCGTCTGCCGATCCAGGAGGCGCTGGCGCCTGCGGTCCGGCTGGACCCTTCGAATCGCTATCAGCTGCGGCTGCGCTACGAGTCGTCCCTGCTTCGGCTCCCCGGTGAAGCGGTTTATGGGCCGGTGACCTGGCTGCACTTCGTCGAACCTTCACCCCAGGCCGGTGAATTCAATCTCGTGGCTCAAGTCCATGCACCCGTCTGGAGTTCGACCGCTGCGCCGAGCTTCGGCACGCGCGGGGCGACGTTCGAAGCCGAAGTGCCCTGGAACCTCTGGCGTTACGATCAGCTCCAGGTGGCACCCCAGGTCACCACAGTTCCAGCCTTCCTTCGACTGCGGTTGCTGGACGTGGCGGCTGGAACGGAGGTCGAAATCCGTGAACCGCAGGTGCCGATCACCAACGTTCTCGCCACCTATGTTGCGGGCGCGGTCGATCAACCAGCATCGGCGACGGGCAGCCAGCGGGTGGCGGTGAGCCCTCGTTTCGAGCTCGATGCAGCACGCGACTACGCGTTGATCGCCACCATCGGGTTCAGCAATCGGGCCGGTGCCACCAGTGAACTGCTGTTGGGCAATTCGGCGACTTCGGCTCCGGTGAGGTTGAAGGACTTTCATTTCACGGGGCGCTTGGACTTTGGCGACGTGATCACCCGATTCACCCAGTTGGATGGACTGCCCGTGGCCCTTCCGGCCGTGGTCGGGCCGCCGGGCGAAACCACCGATTGGACGCTTCGGGTGGTGGACCAATCGGGGCGGGTGGAAGGGGTGCCGGACTACACGTATGGGAAAGGCCAGCTCTTCCGGGTGGTGCGGTTGGCCAACGGTGATGCGCGGTTCAGTTCGGTTCCGTACAGTCCATTGCCTTTGGGGCCTCCGCTGAACGCCCTGGAAGTGGCTCTGACGCCGGACACGATTGTCTCGACGGGCCGGGTTGCCGGAGTGCGATTCGAACGTCGCGGGGAAATTCTTCTCGATGAAACGGGTGCACGCGCGGAAACGGTCCGGGTCTGGTTGCCGGCCGGTTTCGGATGGCGTGAGGATGCCACGTCGAGGGTCCTTCACGATCGTGTGACCTTCACTAACGCGCCGCTGGGCGCGCTGTTGCTGCCCCGGGGACCGCACGTTCTGGCACAGAGCCTGGCGGCGGCCGTGGATTCCAAGCCACTGGTGTTTGTCTGCTCCGGCATGGTGTGGATGCCTGAAGAAGGGACCTTCCTGCTCACCACGCCGTTTCCGGTCCATGCCGCGGTGCTGGAATACGCCCATCCCGACGGCGCCACCAAGAAGTCGAACACGAAGTACTTCCAGTTCGTGGACACCCTGCGCCCTTCGCTGGCCGCGGTGGTCCGGACCACGCCCAATGGGGTCGCCCGATTGACGGCGGATGTGGAATTCAAAACGGAAGGCGCCTTCACCGCCCATTTTCCCTATGGCGCCGGGATTGCCTGGACGGAGGGTGGTCACCTGGAGATCCGGGACGACCTGCCCGTGGGAAATGATCCCGTGACTCAGTTGGGTGGGGTGACCGTGGTGGGCGCATTGTTTGAGCGGGATTGTGATGACTGTGACGGCGCGGGTGCGGGACCGGACACCCCGCTGATTGCGCCCCAGGAAGGCGTGCTTCGCTTCACGCGGGATGGCGGGCTCATCGCAGGTGGGTCCTTGGTGACGACCAACGGAATCCAGTGGGGGTTTGTCGCCGCGGCCAACGACTTCGCCCACAACCTGGGGCCGGCGACGTCCGGGACGTTCCACATGCCGGGCCATCATCTGCGCGGTGACCAAACCGGATTGTCCGAAGACCTGGGAGGGGCGGTGCTGCTGTTGAGTGGCATGCCAGCGGGTGAAGCGGGACGGGTGGAACGACCGGACGCCGACGACACGGAGAATGAGTCGGGCTACCTGGAAGGCCGTGCGGAATATGCCGGGGTGAACGTCGCGACCGTCCGGGGTGGTCCGCAGTCGTCGAGGGACCTGCTTTCCGGGTTGTCCACGTCGTTCCAGCTGTCGCCACGTTCCAAGTACTATGCGCGGGCTTCGGGTGTATCGGGAATCCACGAGGCCGCCCCCGGCACCGAGTTTGAGAACCTCCGCCTCTATGGCTATCCGACTCAACTGCGGAATCTAAGCCTGGCCTATCTCAGCAACGACAACACCGACTCCCGGACCGAGGGTGAGATCGCGGTGCCGGCGCCTTCTCAATTCGTTCAGCAGATGGAGGACATTCGGTTCACCTGCACGGGCGGACTGGAGGAGGCCGATGTTCCCGAGAATGACCCGGAGCGGGTGCTCGAATACTGGCGGGCGAACTTTGACACCCTTTCGATTTCCTTTGCGCAACCCGACTCCTGTGACCCGACCACCGGGTATCTGGTGCTTGGCGTCGAGGCGCACGCCGCGCCGTTGTCGGAATCCCTGGTCGGCGAACTCGGCTTTCTGCCGGACGGCAACCTGATTTCACCGGCGGAAGGTGTGGTCCTGGGCATTCCGGAAGTGACCTCGCGCCTCAAGCTGGCAACAGCGGGAGAGATCGAGGGTCCGGGCGATGAAGTGTACCGCTTCACACCGGTGCAGGACGCCTACCTGAACGATGCGCGGGCCACGGACGCCAACACCACGGGCTGGGTGAACCTGGCGGGCACACTGGACGCTTCTTTCTTCGAAGACATGAAGGTTCACCTTCAATCGTCGGCGAACAGTGCCTCGACCAACGCGCCCTACTTCTTCATGGGCGGCTGGCCGGATGATACAGGGAGCGACAACTACGGATGGCAGATCGCCGGCAATGACTACTTCAGTCCTGGCTTGCTGTTCGACGACGCCCACCGCGGGTACCCGTCCACATTGTCCACGGTGGACGCCTACCGTGACCAGGACACCGAGGAGTTCAATCCGCGTGCCTACCAGACACTCTTCGGCCTGATTCCGCTGCGCTACGGACTCCGTTGGGACGGAGTGATTCGTGAGTTCGAATCCTTCGAGCCCAAGACCCTCGATCTGTTCGTGCTCAACACCTACAACGCGGTGGAACGTCTGACCCCCGAACACACGGAACTTCGCTTCGGCATCGTTTACGAAGGGCTGCCGGTGGTGGATCTGGAGAAGCTGTTTCAGCCTCTCGGTCAGCTCGAGGACCAGGTGGCGGATGCGGTGGCGGACGCCATTACCGAGTTTGTCCGGGATCAGATCGAGCAGGGGCTCGGCGAGCTGGATCGATTCCTCAGCGACCGCTTCGAGGATGTCACCGAACCGGTCTTCGAAGCTGTGGTGGAACCTGCAATCGAGGAACTCTACCGGCAGTTACAGACCGCCTATGCGACGGCGACGAACTGGCCAGCCGCCATGGCCGGCACCGTTTCCAACCAGGTGCATCAGGTGATCCGACCCCGGCTGAAAGACCTGGTCGACACCACGGCGGGAACCGATTCCGTCAACCTGGCCCAGCAGTTGGATTCGGGCCTGGGGAAGATCGAATCCGCCATCGAAGGCATGGAGACGGTGCTCCAGCTGAACGGAGGTCGACGCGGCGAAATCGGGGAATTGGCCAGTGCCCTGATCGAGTCGCTCTCGCCCCAGTATGCGACCGCCTACGACACGGCGACCCGCGACGAAATCATCGAGGACCGGGAACCGACCCTGGAATCGCTCAACGACACCCTGGAACGTCTGCACTCCACGGTGTCGTCGATGCGCTCGACGCTCGGCGACCCGACAGGGCTGGCCAAGGAACTGGACGAGGTCCTGGCCTTGGGCGGCGCGGAAATCGACCAGATGGCGACCGAGGCTGCGGATGCAGTGGCGGACTGGCTGGGGAGGATCGATGAGGACTTGGGATCGCCGTTCGAGCAGTACACCGAAGAGGAGATCATCGATCGGATTCGGTCGGAGATCAGCGACCGCTTCCATGCGTTGAACACGACGGCGCTTCTTCAGGGCGTGTTGAAGGAGTGGTTGCAGGACCTGAACCTGGCGTTGCGCAGCGCGATTTCGTCGGTCTTCGACCAGGTGAACGGGGTGATTCGAGATCTGCTCAATCCGGTGTTGGGCACCCTGGAGAAGGACTTCAACGACTTCCTGAGCGATCTCGAAGGACCGATCAAGCACGCGAGCCTTAAGGGATTCGCGGACATTCACAACGACGCCATCGACTACCTGCGGTTGGACGCGACGTTGCAGGCGGATTTCGCGGCCCCATTTGAGTTCGACGGGTTCCTGGAGATCAAGGCGCTCGATTCCGCCGGTGCTGGGGCTGGCTGCTACACAGCCGGCGATCCGGCCACCGAAGTGACGATGGGCGCCAATGATGTTGCCGTTTCCTGGATGGCGGAAGGCATGCGCGCGGACGTCGCCGGCAGCTTCACCTTGCGGGACAATCTGCCCATTGGCATGGGCGGAGCCTTCGAACTGGTGGGGCGCTTCTCGTTGGAGACGGTGATCGTGACCGATCTCGGAGCCGCGGCGGCGTTTGGGGCGGAAGAGAACTACATCAGCGGCACGGTGGGCATTGAATTCAACGGCAACGCCCTTCAGGGCGGTGTCTTCCTGGGGCGCACCTGCTCGCTGGAACCGTTGGAACTGTGGGCGCCCTCGGTGGCGCAAGTGCTCGGTCCTCCCCCGTTCACCGGCGCTTACGCCTACGGCGAGGCGTCGTTCCCGATCACCCAGTTGCTGGGCATCCCGGCGACCTGCCTGCTGGACATCACCATCTCCGCGGGTGCCGGCGTCGGGTTCTTTCTGGAGGGCCCAACGTTCGTGGGAACGATCTACGGCGGGGTGAACGGACGCGTGCTGTGTCTTACCGAAGTGGGCGGCGACATCACCCTTTCGGGCGCCAAAGTCGGCAATGACTACAACTTCTTTGGTGAAGGCACCCTGTACGGAAAATTCGGGATCTGCCCGATCTGCGTGAAGGGCAGCAAGTCGCTCTCCCTGGAGTACACCAACGGCAACTGGGACTACCGCTTCGGCGACACCCAGGAGGACTGAGCGGAGGGGTGGGTTTCGCAAGACACCGAACTTTCAACGAATTCCAGAATGATGAACCAGAATGCCAACACACTTTGCGGTGAAGCGGGATTACGAGACCCGGAACGATTCACGGGAAGGAGCGTTGTCGACGGCGCTAGGCTCACAGAGCGTGAACCCGGGGGGATTCCGGGGGGCGGGACGCCCCCCTCTACGGCAGGCGGGACGCCCGCCGCTACGGAGACGGCCCCTGTTCCCCATTCGCCGCACATGGGAAGAGCTCGTGATGAGGGGAAGAGTTTCTCGACTAGGCGCGGATGGATTCGGGAACCAGGGCCAACGGCCCGCGACATACCAGCCTGGGGCAACGCCCCAGATGAACGATTTTCCCAGAATCCGAGGGCTGAAGGCCCTTCCCATCCGTGGGTGGGCTCTGGGGAGGTTGAGCGTGGATGGTCAGCCGATGGGTCGGGCTTACAGCCCTGGGCCCGGCTCTGGACGGCGCTCCTGGGCCTTCGACCCAGGCTGAGATGGAACGGGCCGTTGGCCCGTGGGAAGCGCGCCAACGGAAGCCTGTTCCTGGGAAGCCCCCTGTTCAGAAATGACCTGCTCACGGGCCGTGAATCGAGGAGAGATTCACCACAGAGGCACGGAGGCACAGAGCTAAAAGCGATCTGCCTTCTGCTGGTGCTGCTGCTGGGACTGCGCGTGGACGCCGCGATCCTGCCGGGGCGCACAGTGGTGACGGTCGGCACGTCCGCCCAGGCGTCGGATGGGTCGGAATGGGGTTACCTGTTTCTCAACGAAACCGACGCCGAGGACACGGGCTGTTCCGACTGTCCGTCGGTCGCTGTTCCGGTTCCCGGTCTGCCAGTCCATCCGGCAAGTCCGACGGGGTATGTCGCGGTGTACGCCAAGGAAGGAGGCGCGAGTTCGACGAACACCTTCGTGCTGAAGTCGGTTCTCACGCGTGCCACGGACCCGTTCACGATTCGGGCGCTCCTGGAGCGCTCGCGGCGGCTGGGGGATGTTCCGGAGCTGATCGACGAGCGGTTGACCACGTTGTTCGGCCCTTTGGTGCCGGCGAGTTCCATCGATGTGGCTGAGAAACTGTCGGCGGTGATTCGCGGAGCGGCCGGGGTGGAGGATCACGAGCAGAACCTGCGACTGATGGCGCGGCAGCATCCGGGTATCGCGATGTGTTTGGGTGTGGCCGACGCGCAGGCCATTTCCACCACGCCAGGGGTGCTGACCACCTTCGAACTGCGTCAGTGGAATCCGTCGGTCAACCGGGACGGTCCGGTGATTGGCCGGGTGACGGTGACGTCGCGCCAACCGGTGCCGCTGCCGCCTCCGTTCGCTCCCGTGGTGGTGCCGGACGCAACCGCCAAAGGAGACCTCAACCTGAAACTGCGCTGGGCGATGACGGATGAGTTGAAGCGGGTGGCGCTGGTGTCCCAGGGCTTCGATGTCTTCCGGGTCGAGCGGGCGCTGGCGGAGAGGCTTGGCTGGCACCTCACGCCACCGACGACAGCCGCTCTTCTGGGTGCGTTGACGACGAACGCGGCATCGGTGGTCCTAGTCAATGAGGTGCCGGTCCTGGCGGGACAAAACTACACGGCGGCCGGCGCGGCCGACGTGGTGAACGATCCAAGCTCCATCTTCGTGCTGGATGACAACGATCGCTTCGATGCCGGCGGGCGACCGTTCATGGATGGTGCGGAATTCTATTACTTCGTGGGTGCGCGCGATTTGTTGGGCCGGGTGGGAACGCTTTCGCCGGGGACCCTGGGGCGAGTGTGCGACCGCATTCCGCCTTCGGCTCCACGCGAGGTTCGGGTCCGTGCGCTGCATCTGTGGGACGGAACGACCGCCAAGGACCGGCTCGAAGTTTCCTGGAAACCCTATACCGCGGCGGGAACCGAGATGCCGGCGGCGTACTTTGTCTATCGGTGGAACGGTCCGACTGCAGCGCAGTCGCCCTCGGCGCGGTCCGCGGTCCCGGTGGCGGGTCCCATTCTGCATGATCCTGCCCTGCCTCTCTACACCTGGCTGGATGACGGTGTCGGAGCGCCCACGGTGTTAGCGAATGCTGGGCAACAGATCTGGTACACGGTACGGGCCGTCGATGATGGTGCCTGCGGGGCCAATCTTTCCGGCGACAGCTCGCCGGGCATGGGCGTGCTCCGGGATCGATTGGGGCCGGTGACACCGACAGGAACCGTCTCGATCCGTTGCGTTCAGCCGCAGGTGGACCTCCTGGCCCCGCCTTCCACAACCTCGGGAGGCGCCGGGGGTGAGCTGCGCACGTACCGCCTGTCGTGCGTGCGCAGCAACATGGCGATTCAGAACGTTCAGTTCTACTTCGCTCGAACCACCGACCCCACGCCTGTTCCGTTGCCGGTGGTGGGATTCTCCCGCGACCCGAATCTGGCGGCGTTGTCCGTGGATATTCCCTATGTGGCTGGAACGGGTTTGCTGCTGGGATGTCAGGTGTCCACCCGTATCGGGTCGCGATCCGCGATCCAATGGACTCCGGTTGCCCAGACGGACGACACGGTGGTCACCGAGGTGCCGTTCACGTCGTGGCTGGTGATGGAGCGTGTGGTGGCGGATGGGGATTGTCGGTGGCACACCGTGCCGCGTCCGGGAACGCCGGGAGCGAATCCCTTCGGCGGGTCCGCGGACGCCGATGGTGGAGGCATCGTCCTGACGATCGAACTGCCGCCGCAGGCCAAGGAATACCGGATCTATCGGTGCGTCGATGGAGGCCCTCCATCGTTGATCGCCACGGGGCCTGGGACGAACACGGTGACGGTCACCGACGAAAGCCTGCCGGTGAATGCGGCGACGCTCTGCTACTTCGTGCAGGCCTTGGATCAGCACGGCAACCCCAGTGCGGTGGCGCGGTTGGAACCTGAAGTCGCCATCAACGGCGTGTTGCCGGTACCTGCCTTGGAGTCGTTGAAGAGCCTGGGAAGCTTCACTTCGAACACCAACTCACCGATGCCTGCGCCGAGCCTCCGACTGGATTGGACGTGTGCGGAACCGGGGGTGGATCGCTTTGAGGTGTGGCTCAACGACGGCACGGGCCAGCAGATCGCCAGTTCATCGGACGACCTGATCTACGTGGGTGAACAACTGGACTACGTGGATGACGTCGAGGATGGGGTGGAAGCGGGCGGGGACTATTCACGGTTCGTGACGCCAAGGCTGGCGACGGGCTTTGGGACGAATGCAGCCTTTGGCGTGACGATCGCGGTGGTTCCTGGGCGCACCTACACGGCGATCGTGAAGGCTGTCGGCGTGGATGGAGCCCGGGGCAATGCCAGTGCTGCCCGGCGTTCGGCGTGGCAACCTTCCGGCCTGGCGCTGGGTCTGGGTCAGGTTCCGTGGCCTGCCCGTCCGCTGCCGGCCCTGACCTCGGGGTTTCATCCGCTTCTGCTCCCGTTCCAACTCGACGAAGACGAATTCAAGGGAGTGGGGATCGCCATCGGGGAGATCGATTTCGGCCGCAACTTCCCGGCGGCGTTGATCGCTCCGCCCTACCGTGTCGAAGGCGTTTTGGACGTGGAGGAACTGCTCTACCCGGACGACCGCGGATCGAACGTGCTGTCCTGCGTGCTCTACCGTCATCAAGTCGCCAACGACCGATTTCCCGAGGTCTCGGGCGATGTCATCCAAGTGTCGCCGTTGTTGGAGACGATCGCTTCCCAGCGTCTGATCGAAGCCGTTCCGTCGTCGCTGCCTCATGCCGGGTCTGGTTTGTTGGAGGGGGTTGGACGTCCCGTGACGGTGGAGACGCGATCGAAGCAGACCGGACGCGTCATTCGGGAAACAGTCCGCATTTCGCGCTCACGCGCCAAAACTGCGGCGCCCGCGAACCGCTCAGGGTCCGGGGTCCTGGAAATCTCCGATCCCTTCATCGTGCTGGCGGGGAAGGGTCGACCGGGATTGGACAGCTATCCGGGAGCCCGGATTTATCTGAAGGACACCCAGCCGATCGTGGCGGGAGCTCGTTACCGGTACGTGCTTGCGCGCTTCCAAGCCGACCACGAGATCGAGCAACTCATTCGCGTGGGCGAGGTGGAGATCACGGAATGACCGCCACGACCGCCACCCCCGAGAAGGCATCCATCCTGAGCCGACCTGTTGCAGAACAAGAGACCGCCATGAAACCCATTCGAACGTGTGACGCGCAGGGACCCGTATGTCCGGCACATCGAAATAGCAGTGAGAGGAAGGACAGTTCGCGAGCCAGGTTGTGCCGTGGAGGGAAGGTGGGGCGGGCGCTGCCTGTCCTTGCCTGGATGCTCCTGGTGTGCGGCGCGGCGGCGGCACCTGTCTGGGTTCACGAAACCGCCACCGAGTTTCAGATCCTGTCGGAACTGGACACCCAGCCCGGAGCGGATGTCGTCGTGGTGGATAAGTTGTCCGGCAACTTTCGCGTCGGTTACGCGGATGGTTCAAGTGCGTGGGTCTGGAGCGGGGTTCGGGCGAGCGGGATGGCGTCGCTCACCGGGTTTTCGGTGGGCTCCATTCTCGATCCGGCGCGGGTGGCGCTGGCGTTCACGGCGCCCGAGGCGAACCGGGTCCACGTGGTGGATGTCACGGACCGATCCAGCGCGGCCCAACCGGTCGTGGTGTATCCCGGCGGCATTGGGCCCAACTCGGTGGTTGCCCTGGATCTGCCCGGGGCGGGTCCGCTGCCCCAGGATGACTTGGTGGTCGGCAGCGTTTGGAACGCGGACCCGCATCGTTTGTCCGTGGTCCGATCGGCACCGGGAGCGTTTCTGTCGCTGCTGGACCAGGCCGATCGGGGACCTCTGACGCGCGCCAACGCCGTGGAACTGCGCGCTGGCGGGGCGCTGTTCACCGCGGGTCTGGCGACCGGGTCTCTCGACACGGAGTTAGTGGTGCATCGGTTCAACGGTTTCGTGCCGCAGCTGGAATTCTCCCGCGGTTCGCTGGGGGTGAAGGCCCAGTACGCGGTGGGTCGATTTCGGGGGACACCACGGATCGAGTTCGTCTTCTGGCAGACGGGCGGATCGAATCTGTTGCATCAGGTGGTGGAAGAACCGTTGCCCGACCAGTTCCAACTGGGACCGGAAGCTGGCTTTGTCATGCCGGACGCCATCGGAGATCTGGTGGTGGTGCCGCATGGCGGCGGTTCGAGGCTCTGGATTCGATCGGTCGACGGATTCTCGGCTGCGATCTATGACTTCGATGGAAGTGCAGCGCCGGTGCTGGTGGAACGTCTGGAAGCGCCACCCGGCGAGTCGTTCACCGGGGCGTTATCGACGGTCGCCGGCGAGATCCTGGCCTTGCACGGAACCGGGCAGGGTGGCGCCACCACTTCCGCCCGCCGCCTCACCTGGGATGGCGCGCGTTACGCGGCGGGGGCGTCAGCGGAACTGCCGTCGCTGGCGACGTCGCCGGCCGCGGGCAACGTGCTCTACTTTCAGGGCGATCCGTGGGTCGATGAGACGGCGGTGTTTCTGGGGTCAGCCAATGCCCGGGATTGGGCGTCACGCCCGGTCCTGGGGGCTTCGGTGGTGGCTCAGGCGGAGGTCTATCGTGGCGTGCAAGCCGGGCTGGGGGCGTCGACGCCGCGGTCACTGGGTGCCGCGCCGTCGGGGACCACAACGATCCTCGCCAGCCAGGTGGCGGACGCGGTTTCACTCTTCACCTACGAGCCTCCTGCGGGCGGGGTGCCGATCGATGTGGCATTCCGTCCGGCCACCTCGCAGCACGATACCCTGGTGGAAGTGAGCTTGAGCACTTCGGTGCCGCCGCAGGATGTCTTCTACCGACTGACTCCGGGGGTGGGTTGGACACGGTACACGGGACCGTTTCGGCTGGTTCGGACGACCACCGTGCAGGCTTACGCGACGACCACCGCTGGCTCCCGGTCGCCGGTTCGATCCGCGACGTTCAGCTTTCAGACGCCGCCGAGTGCGCTCGACAGCGACGGGGATGGGGTTCCGGACTTTGTTGAGGCGGTTGCTGGACTGGACCCGCTTCGAAGTGGACCGGACGCGGATGGCGACGGCTATTCGGACCTGGAAGAACTGGTGAGTGGAAGTCATCCACGCGTGGGCACGAACACACCGCCCGAGGGCACGGATCGGTTGGGGCCCTGGGGTAGTTTCGAGATGGTGGTGACCCCGACGCCGCTGGATCCGGGAACCGGACTGCCAGCCCAGGCGGAGGCGGGGACGGTGGTGGACGTGCACCGACCCGAAGGCGGGCTGTTGCAGTCGGGCAGTTTACCCAAGCCGGCGCCGATTCGTCCCCTGTCGAGGTCCAGTTCCACCCGTGGCGCGGCGCGTTCGAATGCCTTGGCGTCCGCGACTCTGGCCCCGGTGGCGTACAACACGGAGCATCCGTTGCTGATTCTCAACACGGCGCCGTCGTTTGGCTTGGTGATCACCGGTGACGTGGTGATGGCGGGGCGTGAATTGATCGGGATTCAGCCGTTGCCGAAGTTGGTGGTGCCGGAACTGCCGCGGGGGAACGAGGCGACCAATGCCACGGACTGGATCGCGACCGCGTCGAACATCGTTCACCAGTTCAAAGCTTCGAAGGCGCAGACGATTGAACGTACCCTGGGACCACTCGACACGTTGGTGGCGCTGCTGGTGGAACGAAAGATCGGCGAACTGCTCCAGGTACGCGGTCACGCGTGGTCTTCCAACCTGACGTTGTTCCCGTGGCGCCCCACGGATGCCGCCCGCACGGCGGTCGGGACGCAAGATCTGTTGTCACTGCAACAGCAGGCGAATGATGGAGGGCCAGGGTACCGGTTGACGACGATTCATGAGAGCATTGCCCAGGCGACGCTGGCCGGGACGGATGCGTCGACGGCGCTCCTGCGGGAGGCGGCGCTCGGTGTGTATCTTGTCAGTGCCCGGTCGAACGTGGTGTTCCCGGGAGTCTTCCCGGCTCCCGTCGATGCCCTCCGCGAACTGGTGAACTTCGGTCAGCTGAACTCCAACTACCTGGCGGCGAATGGCTGGGTGGCGACGAATCTTGCGTCCGTGCCATCGACGGTTGCCGGCATCCTGGCTTCCGTGCCGGTTCGTCCGGTGACGGTGGCGGTGGGGCAGGTGCGTGCGGACTCCTTTGGAGGTGGGTGCTCATGGCTGGAGGGACCCTCGGGTTCCATCGCGCTGGTGGATGCCAACGGCAAGCCCTTCCGTTTTCCCGAAGTGTTTCAACTGCTGCCTGGGAGCGAAGTGAGCGTGACGGGCTATGCCGATGTCGTTGGGGAGGGTTGTGCGGGCACCGCGCTGGAAGTGCTTTCCGCCGGGGTTGTGGCCATTCCGGAGGCGACGCTGACCGACGCGAATGGGAATCTGCTGGCGGACCCATGGGAACTTCGATTCGCCGCGGGTGGTGTCCGCGGGGAGACGTTTCTGGATCGGGATGGGGATGGGTACACGGCGTTTCAGGAAATGGTGGAAGGCAGCGACCCTGGGGATGCGGGCAGTGTGCCGAGGAATGCAGCGCCTTCCCTGTCACCGCCGCGGATGTCGGTCGGAGTTTCGGCGGTGGATCCCGATCTGGTGGAGTTCACCTGGTCGTGGCCGTCGGCGTATGCGCACCTGGTGGACTTCGGATTAAGGGCGGGCGGCCAGGTGGGAATCGGGTTTGAGGAACTGGCGGCCGAGCTGGAAGTGGCTGGCGATGTCTGGAAGGCGGTGGTTCCGCGTTCGGAACTGCCTCAGCGATTCTTCCGGCTGGCGATGCGGTTGCGGTGAACTGGTCGCGGTGGCGGGCTCTTAGTATTTCGCGAGGATCCTGGCGCGTTGCTTCTCCAGAGTTTCACCGATGTCCTCCTGGTAGAAATAGGCATCACGAGCCGAGGTGTCCCAGCTATGGAGGTAAAGCATTTGACGGAACGGAATCCAACGAGCGGAACCATCCATGAAGACCTGGTTGCCGCCGGCGGGCGTGCTGTTGGCGGCGTTTCGATGGGGTGGCATGCCCTTGAACGCGGTGTCTCGACCGGCGCCCCAGCGGCCATCGATCTTCATGATGGCATCGGCCGCCAGGGTCCAGCCGGGCTGGGACGCGGTGGTTTTCACCGGGCTCTTGGAAGCCATGGTGCCCACGGGATTGATCCAGGTCTCGATGCCGCCGAAATACTGGAAACCAATGATCCACTGGTCATAGTCACGTTCGAATTGAGGGAAGGTAGGGCGGCTGGGACAGGTCCAAATCTGGCCTTGGGCGTTGCTGACAATCAGGCCCAGTCGAGCAGCTTCCCGTTCTTCCACGGGGTTCAGGGCGATTTGTACCGAACCGCCGCGCGCGGGCAGGAGCTTGTCGGCGTTGTCGTCGGCATACAGAAACATGCCGAGCCCGATCTGCCGGAGGTTATTGAGGCATTTGGTGCGTCGGGCGTTCTCCTTGGCCTTGGCGAGGGCGGGAAGGAGCATGGAGGCAAGAATCGCGATGATGGCAATCACCACCAGCAACTCGATCAGGGTAAACGCGGCAAGTCGCCGGGACGGGGTGGAGGGCAGCAGGGGTCCGTTCATGGAAGTACGGAGGGCAACCCTCCTGAACTTCACTTCACCCTTCGCTCCTGGACCACGCAAGTGACGTTTCCGTACCGGCAGAGTTCCAATCAGAGATGATTCCGGTAATCCACCAGGGTGCCGCGCGGGTCGAAATGGATGCCGCGCACCCAGGCGGGAGAGCAGCGGTTTCGGCCCTTGGCCTGGGGATGAACAATCTTCCAGGCCTGGACGCGCCAGGCGCCGTCGAAACGCTCCACCACCCAGAGCACCTGTTCCCAACCGTCGTGCTGACGGACGGCTTCTTTGGCGGCCTCGATCAGATTGCGTTCCTCCTGATCACGGGGCGGTGAAGGCCAGGCGTCGCGCGGATCCGTGCATCCCGTTCCCACGCAGCCCAGGAGGACCACCCAGGCGACGAGATGAGATGAGAGGCCGGACATCAGTTTCGTATCGGCAAGATTCGCCCACCGCTTGAGGTTTCCGTCCGAAGCGTCCACGGGTCGGAGTGTTTCTTTGCGCGTCAACCATGGGCGGGGGTAGGGTCCGCGCCATGAACCCCTGCCGAGACCGCCGTTGTGTGGTAGTCGCTTCCGCTGCGGTCGCGGTTCTCCTGCTGATCCTTCCGACGCACGGCGCGGATGTGACCGGTTATTCGATCATCAAGGGCCATTTCCTCAACCAAACGGGACCGGACCAGCTGGTGGACGATCCGCTCTTTGGCTTCAGCATTCTCGGGGGTGTCGACCTCGCGGATCTCGAGCTGCTGGACTCGGCGGAATTGCGGCTGCCGGAAGGGACAACGCTGGAACTGGACGATTACGGGGACACCTGGACGTTGCTGGAGAGCTTCGAAACCCAGGAGGATCTCGACGCGGCCTACCAGTGGGGTGACTACATCGTAGCGTTCGACTCCCGGGTGGAAGGTCCGCATTCCTGTCTGTTGGAACTTCCCGAGACGCTGCTGCCGCCCACCGCGCGGTTGGTGAATTTCGGCGATGTTCAATCGATCGATCCCAACCGTCCGCTGACCCTGAGCTGGGCCTGGGATGCCGTTCCGACCCCGAATGATTTCATTCAACTCTACGTGACGCTGGGGCATGGCGAGATTTTCTCCACCCCGAACCTGGGCGAATCGGGAGCGCTCACGCCGGAGGATCGGACGGTGACGATCCCTGCCGGAACGCTGGTTCCCGGCGGCATTCACAGCCTCAACCTGGAAGTGACCCGGGTCACCTCGACCAACGCGACGTGTTACCCGGACGTTACCGGCTTTGCCGCGGTGTTTCGGTCGACGTCGGTGGACTTGTTCGTGCGGACCCCGCCGCTGCTGCGGTTGCTGGGGCGGACGACCAACGGTTTGCCGGAACTGGAGGTCGTGGGCGATCCCGACAGTCCGATCGTGTTGCAAGGCTCCCTGGATTTCACCGTCTGGAGCAACCTTGCCACCAATACGTCGGAGAGTGGAACCAACGGGTTCCAATTGCCCACAGCGGGCGCGGCGCACCGGTTCTTCCGGGCTGTTCAACGCTGAGTCCCGATGAATAACAGCTCTTGGATTCGGTGGATTCCGGTCCTGCTGGGGGCGTGGATGCTGATCGCCGGACTGCCGCCCGCGGCGGGCCAGTCGGCTGTGAACGATCCGAACCCGGTCACCGGGGGTGCGCGACGGACTGTGATGGTCTTCGTGGAACTGGAAGGGGATCCCACGGCGGCGATGGCTGCCGGGCGCCGTGGCGTTCGACTGGCGGAGGCTGCCCCCACCCTTCGCGCCACGGCAGCCCGTCTGGTTCGTCAGCAAGAAGCCCTGATGCAGCCGATGGAGGCCCTCGGAGGCGAGGTGTTGGCGCGCTTCACGCGGGTGGCGAATGGGCTGCGGGTCCGGATTCCCGAGGATCAACTCGCACGACTCGAGGCCCTGCCCGGAGTGCGTCGGGTGCAACCGGTTCGCCTCTACCACCGCCATCTCACCACCAGCACTCCCTTCGTGGGGGCACCGGTGGTCTGGGCGACACCAACGACCGGAGTCGATGGTCGCGGCCTGAAAATCGGGATCATCGACTCGGGCATCGACTACACCCACGCGGATTTCGGGGGCGGTGGAACGGTGGCGGATTTCACGAGCAACGATCCCACCCGGCTGGAACCTGGTTCCTTCCCGACGGCCAAAGTCGTGGCTGGGTTCGATTTCGCGGGGGACGCCTACAATCCGAATGACCCGGATCACGAGACCCCGATTCCCGACAACGATCCGTTGGACTGCGCGGCCAATGGACATGGAACCCACGTCGCCGGCATTGCGGCCGGGCTCGGGGTTCTGTCGGAAGGCACGACGTATCGCGGCGACCACACCAGCGCCTTGGATTTCAGCGCGTTCCGGGTGGCCCCGGGCATGGCGCCGGGCGCTTCGCTGGTCGCCTTGAGGGTCTTTGGCTGTGACGGATCGACGGCGCTCATCACGGACGCTCTGGAATGGGCGGCGGACCCCAACCAGGACCAGGACTTCAGCGATCGGCTGGATGTGGTGAACCTCTCCCTGGGCGGTGACTTTGGAATCCTGGATCCGGAAGACAGCGACCTGCGTGCGGCGAATCGGTTGGCGGAACTCGGCTGCGTGGTGGTCTGCTCGGCGGGCAACAACGAGAACATCTTCTTTGCGGTGGGGGCGCCGGGAGTGGCAAGTCGCGCCATCTCGGTCGCCAACTCGATCAGCAAAGGTCAAGGGAAGGCGATGAGTGTTCTCGAGCCACGGGCCGTTGCCGGAGACTACTTCATGGTGGAAGGCAGTCTGACGCCGGCGTTGTCCAACGCTCCACCTGTCACCGCACGGTTGGTGGCGGCTGAACCGAACCTGGCCTGCGGCGACCTCATTGATGCCGGTTCGTTGAGAGGCCGCATTGCCTTGATCGATCGTGGGACCTGCCTTTTTGCCGAAAAGATCCTGCGGGTGCAGGCCGCGGGCGCGATCGCGGTGGTGATGGTGAACAACCTGGATACTGCTCCCATTCCGATGGGAGGCGAATCGGCCGGCATCCGGATTCCCGGAGTCATGATCTCGAAGGCCGATGGTGAGCGGCTTCGCCAGCACCTGGGCGAGGAAGTCGTTGTTCGGCTGGATGCGGAGCGCACGGTGGAACGTCCCGAGTTCATCGATTCGCTGGACGACGGCAGTTCACGGGGTCCGGGTTCCCCGGATAGCAGCCTGAAGCCGGAGATCAGCGCCCCCGGTGCAGGCATTGTTTCCGCGAAGGCGGGATCCGGTGCCCAGGGTGTCAGTCAAAGCGGCACCTCGATGTCGGCGCCCATGGTGTCCGGCGCCGCGGCTTTGCTGCGGCAACGGCATCCCGACTGGTCGGTGGAGCACATCAAGGCGGCCCTGATGAACACCGCCAAACCCCTCCGCTCGCCCGAAGGTGCGGCTTATCCGGAATCGCGGATGGGCGCGGGTCGGCTCCAGGTGGACCGGGCTTCCCGTGCGCAAGTCCTCGTGTTTGCCGAGGGAGCGGAGGGCCGGGTGGGGGTCAGCTTCGGGTCCTGGGTCCTGACCGGGCCACGTGAAGAAACGCGCTCGGTTCGACTGTTGAATCATGGGGATCGCGACGTCACGTTCCGGGTGACCTTTTCCAACTCGGTGGAACAGGCGGGCGTGACGTTTATCCCCGTGGATTCGGTGGTCACCGTTCCAGCGCGCGGTACCGCGGTCACCGGGGTCCGATTGGTCGCCAACCCAGAGGCATTCGATCCGCGTCCTGATGCGACCACGGCGGCGGTGATTGGCAGCGGATCGCCATTGCCCCGGCATTTTCTGCACGAAGCGAGCGGGCAACTCTGGTTCCTGGGAAGCGGCCTCTTCGAAACCGACCGGCGCACGGCCCTCGAACCGGAGGCTCCGGGGGGCGGGACGCCCCCCTCTAGTGCGCCCAGCTGGTGGCTGGTCTTGCGGGATGAAAGGTTCCCGCCGGGGGCTTGTGACGCCAACCGTAGCCGAACCGCCAGGTCGGAACCGCAAGGAACCGGCGCGAAGGGGT
>CAUJJW010000250.1 GCA_963205105.1 Verrucomicrobiota bacterium
TTTGACGATCCGAAGCTGGTCATGCTTCGGGATGCCGTGGTGCGCTACCACGCCGCCATCCTGGCCGGTGGCTCGCCTCATTGGCTCTCCCTCCTGGGAGCATCGGGGACGGGAAAAACCCACTCCGCGAAGGCCCTGTGGACGGAGATCAAGCGGCGCTGTACGTGGAATCCGGAGTGGTGTGCCTACACACCGAGCCTGATCTACTGGCCGGACTTTGTGGATCGCCTTCGGGCTGGGGAATCGTACGGCACCTACAACGACATGAAACGATGGCCCTACATTGTTCTCGACGACATCGGTGCCGAACGAGATCCGAGCGGGTTCTCCGCCGAAAAACTGACCACGCTCCTCGGCTGCCGGGGAGGTCGGTGGACGGTCATCACCGGAAACCTAAGTTTGCCCCAGGTGGAAGCCATGGACGTGCGGATCGCCTCGCGCATGCACCGCGACGGCTCACGCGTCGTGGAGGTCACGGCGATGGATTTCGCGTTCCGGCCAGAACCAACACCCACAACATCGACAAAGCCCTGAGGACAGGTCGTGTTATTCTCCAACCCACAGGTTGACTGCTCTATCAAGTCGGCCATCGATCCCCCGACGGATCGGCAACCTGCCGATCCAAGATGTCAGCGGTCACCCAAAAGGGACCACCTGCGGTCGAAATAGGGCGGAAGCAAAATCCCCCACCCTCAAGCACGGAAGGACTGTGGCGGGCCCGCGGAAGCGGGCATACCCGCCGCCGTCATGGCCAACGTGCTCAAGGTGCAAGAACAAGATTCGATAACGCATTTGGCGGCAGCGGGATGGTCGATCCGACGCATCGCGCGTCAGCTCGGCCTGGACCGCAAAACGGTGCGTCGTTACCTCCTGGAAAGTGGCTCCGCAACGGCGGATTCGTCGGTTTCAAAATCCCCCCCTATTTCGACCGCCGGCTCCGACGCACTTGCGGAGCCAAAATCCCCCATTTCGACCGCCGGCTCGGGCTCTCCTCCCGAGGGTGTCGTGACATGGGTCGAAGCCCTGCGCGCCGAGCCGGGAAGGCCAGGACGGTGCGACGCTTACGCGGAGTGCATCGCGGCCAAACTCGAGACCGGCCTCACCGCGCAGCGGATCTTCCAGGATCTGGTGGCCGAGGTCGGCTTCAACGGTTCGTACGAGTCGGTCAAACGCTTCGTGCGCCGGCTCCGCCGGGCCGACCCGCAGCGGGTGTGGCGCGTGGAAGTCGAACCGGGGGAGGAAGCTCAGGTCGATTTCGGCACGGGTGCCTGGGTGATCGATCCGGCGAGCGGCAGACGCCGAAGGCCCTGGGTTCTGCGCGTGGTCCTGAGCTTCTCGCGCAAGGCCTACAGCGAGGCCTTCTTCCGGCAGGACACCGAGCATTTCATCCGGGGGCTGGAGAACGCCTGGCGTGCCTTTGGCGGGGTGGCCCGGACCGTCAACCTCGACAATCTGAAGGCGGCCGTCCTGCATGCCGACTGGGCCGATCCGGACCTAAACCCGAAGCTGGGGGCCTTCGCCCGTCACTATGGCTTCGCGGTGCTGCCCTGCCGGCCAAGGACCCCCGAACACAAGGGTAAGACCGAGAACGGGATCGGGTACCTCAAGAAGAACGCGCTCCACGGACGCTCTTTCCCCAGCCTGGCCGCGCACAATGAACACTTGGCCGTGTGGGAACGCACCATCGCCGACCCGCGCATCCATGGCACCACCCGCCAGCAGGTCAGCGCCCGCTTCGCCACCCTTGAGAAGGCGGCGCTGCTGCCACTGCCGCCGAGCCTGTTCCCCGTGTTCCACGAGGCCCGGCGCGACGTCCACCGCGACAGCTACGTCGAGGTGGAGCGCGCCTACTACGCGGTGCCGCCGGAGTACATCCAACGCAGTGTCTGGGCGCGGTGGGATACCCGGGAGGTGCGTCTCTTCAATGAGCGCTGGGAGCAGATCGGGCTCCATCGGCGGCTCGAACGTGGACAGTTCAGTGAATGCCTCGGCCTGGGTGGAGGGCGGGGTCCGCTCGATCGCCAGATCGCCTACTGGCAGGCACGCGCCATGGCGTTGGGGGAACCCTGTGGCCAGTGGGCGGCCGGTGTCCTTGAACGCAAGGGCCCGATCGGCCTGCGCACCCTGATGGGACTGATTTCCCTGGCCGACACGCATCCGTTCCGCGCCCTCAATGACGCCTGTCAGCGCGCCCTGGCGCACGGAGCCTGGCGCCTACGCGACGTGCGGACACTGCTGGAGGCTTCGCCGGCCACCCAGCTGCCACTGGCCTTCCAGAGTCATCACCCCCTGATCCGCAACCTGGCCGAATACGGCCTCTTCATCCAAAACCATGCCTGATCCCCTCCTGCACGCCTGTCGCGAACTCCGCCTTTCCGGTTTGGCCACCAGCCTCGAACTCCGTCTCCAGGAGGCCGTCTCGCACGGCCTCCCCCACCGTCAGTTCCTCGAACTGCTCTTCCAGGATGAACTCAACGTGCGGGCCCAGCGGAGCCTGGAACGGCGCAAGAAGTTGGCCCAGTTTCCCGACCTCCAGCCGATCGAGAACTTCGACTGGCAGTTCAACCCGCAGATCAACCGCGCCCAGATCTACCAACTGGCCACCGCTCAGTTCGTGCGTGAACGCCGCGATGTCCTACTGCTCGGGCCTCCCGGCCTGGGAAAGAGCCACATCGCCCAAGCCCTCGGCTACGCCGCCCTGCGCGCGGGGCTCAACGTGCTCTACGGCTCGGTGTTCGAGTTGGTGCGCGAACTCCAGGCCGACTCGTCCCCGGTGGAGGCGCAACGCACCCTCGCCCGTTACCTGAAACCCGACCTGCTCTGCCTGGACGATTTCGGGATGAAGAGCTTCCCCGCCAAAGGGGCCGAGGCGCTGCTGGAGATCATTGTCCGCCGACATCGCAACCGCTCGACCCTGATGACCAGCAACCGGCCCATCGAGGAATGGGGGGTACTGCTGGGCGACGTCCCCGCCGCCACCGCCATCCTCGACCGTCTGCTCGAAGGCGCCGAGATCGTCCGCATGAGCGGCCGCAGCTACCGGCTCCGGAATGCCCAGCAGGCCGCCGCTGCCAAGAAGAAGACCACCGGTCCCAATCCCAGCACCGTATGACGCCCTTCGAGTCCACCCGGCGCGCCCACCGATGGGGCCCCAGTCGCACGCCGCGGGCCGCGACCGTGGTTCCGCTACGCTTCGGCCCGCGGCGGCTCTACCCCCATCGGGGACCGCACCTCGCCCGTCCCGAAGATGGCGTCGTCCTCGTTCATGAACGCGAGAAAACCCGCTTGCAAACCATCAACCATTAATGGCCACTAACCGCCGTGCGGGGGGTGGGGGATTTTGAACGCCCCTATTTCGACCTCGGGTGGTCCCTTTTGAAGTGACCGGTGACACCAAGATGCTCCGAAACCTCCATTGCCTGAGGGAACGCCTTGGTTTCCCTCGACCCAAAGTTCAGGATTCCGTTCGCTGGCGAACATGACCGTCACCAAAATTCCATGGTGAAAAATGCGAACAAAACGAGCCAATCCATCAGCTTGCTCAGAAGAACTCGGCAGGTATTGGCCAAAGCAAAGGCGCTTAAATGCCATGCCCCGTTGACCGCTAGAACCGGAATCGGATCAGATCTTGATAGGCAGCTTATGCGAGCAATTGTCCGTCGGTCTGGTAAACCGTAGATCGTCGGTTCAATCCCGACCAGTGGCTCCATCTCCAAAACGCTTCTCCCGCAACGGAAACGCCTGTAAGCACAAGGGTTTACTCCGATCCCGATTTGCCATCGCCAATGCGATTCTATGCAGGCTAGTGCAGGTAAATGAAGCCGTATGTGGCGAACCCAGGCAAATCGAACGGGACAAAATGCCACTTCGGCAACCTCTCTGGCTGCGAGAAGTCCTCCAGTTTGTGGGCGATTCAGTCCGGCTCTTGGATCAAGCCGAGCCGCTCCCGAAGCGCTCAAGATGAACTTGTTGGGGACCGCTTCCGCCCACCACGAGGCTTGAACAAGCTGATGCCCTTCGATTCGTTAGCGCGCTGCTGCATCGGGGATGCCGCCAGTTCCCACGAAATCCGTTCCCAACCCCTACCCTTTGATCCGATTGCCGGCCCTCAACCAGAAGCCATCGAATGACTGGGCCGAGGCCCTTGATACGTGCTGCCCAGAACTTTGCTTTTGGCCCCATGAAGCCGCCCTCGGCTTCACTCGCTTCGCAGGGAGCAGGAAGGCAGAGTGGGGGCGTGACGAATGGGAGCAGTGCGAGCTGTCTGACGAGGTGGTGTGCCAGGAGGGCAGGCTGACGAAACCGGGCAAGGCCCGCGCCGAGGACATCCCGCCCAACCTCTTCGCGTGTGTCAAGTGGGCCGACGCCCAAGGGGTGCCTGATCCGGCCGACCAGCGAAGCTTTACCTGAGTGAGACTGCAGGTTCGAGGAGTCGCCGGTGAACGGGATCCGGCACACACGCTCTTCCTTCGCATTGAAAATGCCCGCGCGTTTTTGCAGACACGGCCATGGCTGGCAACAATTCGAACAGGATGCTGCGGGAACATTACGTGGGTATCGTGTTGGCGGCGGACACGGAGCGGTGATTCTCATTTTGCCCGGTATAGACATGCAAGTGCCGCTCGACCGTCGGATTGCTCCACGCAGAAAAGCACCTCTAGCCACTTCACAGGAATGTACAAAGTGTTTACAAACTTCGTATGCCGAATGCCCACAAACGCGTCTCTGCCCGGCAAGCGGCCGGTCTAAAGCGGTCTCAGCCAGTCCTGGCCACTACCAAGGCCCACGACTTCGGAGATGCCCACACAATGGCTGAGTAATGAACGCCAAGAGCGATAAGGCTAAAATGGCGAAGGTATTCATTAGTTATAGCCACGACAACGAACAACATCGACAACGGGTTTTGGAGTTTGCAAAGCGCCTGAACGACGACGGACAGAAAGTCGATATTGATCGCAATGTCAATGGCTCTCCTAAGCAAGGTTGGCCAAATTGGATGGCCGATAAGTTGGAAGCTGCCCAGTATGTTCTCATCGTTTGCACCGAGAGATACTACAACATCAGTAGGGGTAAAGCGCTTCCGGAGGGAGGTCTTGGAGTCGCTTGGGAAAGCACTCTCATCAACAATGAGCTCTATAATAGTAAAGGAAAGCAGCAAAAATTCATTCCCGTAATGTTTGAAATGGCAGCAATGCAATTCATTCCAGAACCATTGCGAAGTCACACCCATTACGTGCTTCACAATGAAACGTCGTACGAAGATCTACTCCGGTCTCTAACCGATCAGCCCAAGCACGACTTAGGTCCGGTTGGCCCAAACAGGCAACTCCCGTCAACCAAAGTCAAACCACTGCGCTGGGACTCCCAATCGCAAACGCACTGTAATTTGCCAGAGTTGGAACAATCAAATCCCAAGAAACGTCAAGTCTTAGTCAGAGTGATTTTCGCGATACTACTCGGATCGGCCATCGTTTACATCACGATCAAGAATCATTCTTTGTCTGCATCAATGAAGAATGACGAAAAGACCATGGAAAACAATGGACAGACAAGCGCTTCGCTGGAAGCAAGGTGGGACGCACACACCAATCCAAACGTGCCAAGCAGCAATGATCTAGATCGGTCACCAGTTCTTCGCTCAGCCGATGTAGCCACCGAAGGATCGTCGCGTGCAAAAGTTGAAGAACCGCCCCTCAAACCAAAGACCCTGCCCGCTATTGCAATTAGAGCGCTTGTCAGTAAGACAAATACTATCGAAGCGGTTCGTTCGGAAGCCACTTTGAGACAACTCACAATGTGGGAGGATGGGAAGGACCTCGCTGAGATTCCGATCAGAACATTTTGTTTTATTTCCACAAGTTATTTCGGATTGCAGAATATAACCAGCGAACAAGGTCTAATCTCGTATCCAGTTAGGCGTACGGCGAGTTCACGAGTTTACTTTGAAATTCACAAAATTTCTTTGGATTCGTATCAGTTGATCGCGTACGTCTCGAACGAGACCGCGGCGAGACTTTCTCATTTAAGCGGTTTAGTCGATGTCCATGCATCGTTATTTCCCATGCCAATTGAAGGAATACAAATGATGGTCGTCTTGCCCTTAGAACGCCTACAACGCGCTAAGTCCCGTGAAATGATGCTTGGTGAGAATTCTAGAATCGAGCCAATTGACGTGACGTTGCGATAAGTACTAGTCAGTACAGAGCACAAACCCATCCAAGCGAAAACGCCTAAATCGATTCTTCCCCTCGAATTATTCGAAATCTACGTTTATCAGCCCAATAGAGAACCCCAGATCTCGAAATCTCGATTTTTGGAAATTGTCCGGAGGCGATGGCGGACACCACAATTAGTAGAGTGCCCAAGTTCACAACGGCCAGATAATCGACGAACCCCGGTTCGATGGTAGTAGCGATCAGTACCAACAATAGGGCCAAAAGGCCTGAGAAAGCCCCACGCCCAGCCTCCGCACACGCTTCGCCATCCCGAACACCTTCCGAGGCAGCAAACCCAAATTGTATGCCGCACACCGCATACGGTGAAGGTTGGCCACCTCAGCGATACCTCTGACGTAGCCTCGGCGTTCGCCTCCGGTCTCGCACACATGCGCAAAGGTCCGTTCACACCGCTCGCTGCGCCAGCGACTCAATCGTCGCCCTCGTTCACCTTTCGCACGCCGTCGATTTCCCCGGAACGCCTGCTCGAACTCCTCGGTCTTGTCGTCCCAGCGGCGAGACTTCTGCTTTCGCTCGGGAATGTGCGTTCGAATCTCCACCACCGCGCATCCCGCCAGCAATTCGTTGTCATGGTACCCCTTGTCGGCCACCAGTTCCGCCACCGGCGTCTCTTATCCCCTGGCGGCAACGTTCTCCACCGCGGCCCGTAGGGTTTGTGGCCCGGTGCTTGGATCTCCCTGCTCGGCGGGTTGGACTCCGGCCGCGAGGATGGCCTCGGTCTCCAAGTCCACCGAGTGCTCGCCTTTGCAAGCCAGATGGGTGCGCCCGTCCTTCATCTTCGCGATCCGGCTGTCCGAGTCCGTCGGACTTTCCCAGTCCTTGTTCGACACTTTCTTGCCCTTGCGTTTGCGATCCAGGCGGCGCAGGTCCTCGTCCGTGGGGTTCTCGATGCCCTCGGCGGCAGCCAGCTTTCGCAGACACTCGTTCCAGTCGTCGCCGGTGTCCTTGCGCACGATGGTCTTCATCGCGGCGTTGGCTTCGAGCGTCGTCGCATCGATGCCGATCGTCTTGCCCCGCAACAGGCGGTGCTCGTGGAGAACGCCGAGAACGAACCGGAAGACCTCGGTGAAGACCTCCGCCGACAGACGTTTGCGAATGATGGTCATCGACACGTGGACCGGGGTTGTTTCCGTCACGCTGTATCCAAGGAAGGTTCGCAGAACGAGGCTGTCGGCGCATCGCCAGGCTATGCCGCGCTGACTATCGATGCCCTCGAAATAGCCGACAAAGAGCATGCGGAAGTAGCCTGCACTCCCATTTTTCCGCTTTGCCATGGGCATAGAGGGTCCAATTCCATCCTCTCGCCGCCATGTCAAGCCCCACATCTGGCCGTTTGAGCAGGATACTAAAGCTAGTAACACACTGCAAACCACCCTGCCACAACGCTGTCGCTGATTAGATTTTCACTGTATCCGGAGAACACAAATTCAATTTTGATTGGTGGCGGCATACAGCTTGGCAGTGTAAACTCGTGCGAATATCCCTCCCCATGCGAATCATATTCCCATGACACAACCGCTGGCTTACCGGGAGTCAAATCACAACGCACACTTCCCGACCAATGCTAACTCCCCCGTGCGCATACCTAGTGCACTAATCCTCGCCAATTGCAGCACCGGGGCAAGATGGACGCCCGAAAACCACGGGCCATCACATGATGCAATATTAGACTATGTACAAAGAGGTCACGCAATACACGCCCGCGATGCTTCCCTAATTGACGAAAGCCGCATCCTGTGGAGAGAAGGTGTACGCTATTTCCATGTGCATGCGAGAAATCCACTAACCCATGAGCAATGTTGCGGATCATCCGTTTATCAATCCTTTGGTAGGGCGTT
Source organism: Verrucomicrobiota bacterium (assembly GCA_963205105.1). Classification (GTDB taxonomy): domain Bacteria; phylum Verrucomicrobiota; class Verrucomicrobiia; order Limisphaerales; family CAIMTB01; genus CAIMTB01. Next base: position 8,075 of record CAUJJW010000250.1, read on the forward strand.
CCACGCGGCGCTCCCTGACGCAATTTTGAGCTACGGTGCAAGCCGCAATGGTTCAGAAGTCCTTCGCTCCATTGCCGCCCATGGAGAATGGGAACGGTTGGCCCATTGCGAGCTGGCTTTGGAAGATGGCGGAGCGCACTTCATTACAGAACACGCCGCAGCAGAACTGGCCATTATCATTGACCTCGAGCGCCAGGGCTTCTGCACTTCCAATGGATCGCTGCACATCCTCAATAACCTAGAAGGATATGTACCAAGCGGTTCTATTGAAAGGCTTACGCTTGGCTCCGGAAGCGTTGGCGGTGCAACGGACTATGGCCATACATCCGCAAAAGCTCAGCTTATGGCGCTTACGCGCGTAATTCGTGCCCGCAATAGTCTCTCTATGCCCCATGAAGTCGAATGGACTCAGCTACAAAGGAGCGCAGCGCTGACCGAACTCGCCATTACATACCTAGTACCAAGTATTGCCGAATCAGGGAGATTGAATGTCACGATCCTCTTTGGGTTTTCGCCGCGGCTTCCATTTCCTCTATCCTACGCGGACTTCCAAGCAGCCGTGTCTCTTGCCACGGGGCTACCCAACAGGACAGAATATTTTGGTCTGGATGTGACGGTAACTGTTGGAGCGTCCATTCAGCCCACGGCTGTCAGCGCGCTCATTCAGCCACTGGATGTCGGACCTCACACGGGCCGAGTTGTGCAGCCATTGGAGAGATTGGTAGCATATGCTTGCCAGCCCGACAGCGGTGTGGATGTGTTGAGGTTTGGTATGGAGGATCATCCATTCCGCATCGGAAGGAACGGGTCCATCTACCCCACGACCAATTTGGAGCTTTGCCACGTAGTCCAGGATATGATTGACACGCACGGTGGCTTGCTGGTGGCGTCCGACGAATCCGTGCAACGCTTCCATCGCGCCTCAACAGCCTCGAACCGGGGCCATTCTTTCGAACGCAAAGCTGCATAGTCTGGCTGGTGTTCCTTACCTACATGCAATTCTTCACACTCAGTGAACTCCTCGTGATTGTTCATTGTGAGCTAGCTTGCGGCTTGGAAAGTTGAATCAAGCATAGCCCATGCTGGCTATACATAAAGCCGGCATGGTCATTTATATGTAGCGCAGGTTTAGCTTCCTCGATGATGCCATCCAAAAAATTGGCGGCTTGCGGGAGGCGGGACCCGAAACCAGTGCCTTCGGCTCAGCAACAGTTATTGCGAATTACGAAGCAATTCGGAAGGCGATCCAATCAATTCCGGACAATGTTCAGCCACCTTGAGTGTGGTTGGTGAAGAGGATCGTTGCAGGGACCATTTGGAGGACGGTGCCGCAGAACGTTGAAGGAATTAAAGGATGGTTGAAACTGGCCAGCCCATTCGCTGAAGAATACTTGCTGAACGAAGCCGCTGCGCGGCGGGGCGGCTGGCCGCCCTGACTTTCCAGAGTGCCAGGGAGCGCCGGTTGGGTTCGTAGAGCGACAATTATTTATCCCCACGTGCATCACCATCGTCGCCAGTATGTGCTATTCGATCTGCTCGACGACTGCACCCGCCTATGCACGGTATCCGGTCGGCGGAGTACGTCTTCCGCTCCCTTGGTCGCCATGGTTTGATGGAAGCTGGAGGCGAAGCCTCACGTCGAGGATCCCCGGCCGCCCGGGCTATTGGCGCGGAAATCGTGTGGCGATCCGCGGCTCAGTTCACACCCGTCGCTTGGCCCACTCGGCGGGCGTGAAGGATTCAACCTCAGTGATCTTAGCCGCCGGCAGGCGCGTAAAGACGTCCTTCAGGTATTCGAAAGGATTGATCCCGTACAAACGGCAACTGGCCATCAGGCTGTAGAAGACCGCCGCCCGATCTCCGGCTTCCGGATGCCCAATGAAGGGCCAGTTCCTGCGGTTATGCTGAGCTCAGCATAACGGCGGCCGAGGGCACAGGGCCGGATGGCGTTTTCCACGAGATTATGCCGCGTCCGGTGTTATGCCGCGTGACGAGTTGGATGGGTTGCCTTTGCGGGCGAGTTCGATTTCTTCGATATTCACACGCGGCATAATTCAAAGGTTCTCCAGGAAGGCGAGCAGCGGGTCAGCCGGTCGGTAACGCTTTATTGGTGCTTTGTCGTGCGTCGCGTGGGCGAGGGCCTTTTCCTTCATGACCATGTCGGCATGGAGATAACTCTGAGTGGATTCGATGGACTCATGACTCAGCCAGAGCGCGATCACCGTGATGTCGACTCCACGCTGGAGCAGGTCCATGGCGGTGGTATGCCGAAGGGTGTGTGGGGTAACGCGTCGCCGCCGCAGGGACGGATACTTGGCAGCGGCCGTTAGGACATGCCGAGCAACCATTCTTTGGAGTGCGTCCGCGCTCATGGCCTTGCCGCGGACGGTAGGAAAGACTGGTGCACTCGGATCCTGAGGTTGTTGTGCCAGCCACCCAGATAGGCCGGCGGCCACGTCCGATCGCAGCGGGGTGCAGCGCGCTTTGCGGCCTTTGCCGAGACAGCGAACGTAGGCCCCGGACCCGAGGTGTACGTCCTGGCGGCGCAACCCGGTGAGTTCCGCGTTGCGCAGCCCCGTTTGCACCGCTAGCTGGAGAAGAAGCCGATCTCTCCGCGCCCGCCAGGTCGCCGTGTCCGGCGCATCCAGGAGCGCAGCGGTCTCCTCGCGGCTCAGGAACTCGACCGAACGTCGCTCAAAGCGCTTGAAGGGTATCGCCAGCACCTGCTGGCAGTGGCGCGCCAGTCCAGGCTCCTGCAAGCTGAGATACCTGAAGAAGGCGTGGATGGCACTCAGACGGGTGTTGCGCGAACGCACGCTGTTGCGGCGATCGTGCTCCAGATGCCGGAGGAACGCGCTCACCAATCCGGCGTCCACGTCCTCCACCCGCAGGTTGCTGGCTTGGCGTCGGTGACGCCTACACGCGAAAGTCAACAGCAGGCGAAAACTGTCGCGATAACTGGCCAGAGTATGCGGACTGGAGCCCTGTTGCCCCAATAGGCGTTCGGTGAAGAAGCGCTGGAGGTGCCGCGGCAGATCGGACGCGGTCATGATCGCCCTCCTTGATCCGGATTAAGTCGAAAGTTCGTAGCCAACTCGAGCAACTCGGGAACCGCTTCGATGTACCAGTACGTTCCCACTACCGATGCATGTCCCAAATACGTGCTCAGTTTCGGCATCTGCACCGCCACGTCGCAGCCCGTCTTGTACCATTCCACCAAGCACCGCGTGGCGAATGTGTGACGGAGGTCCTGCAGTCTCGGGCCACGGCCGCACCGATGCCCGGCGACCTCATTTCTCAGCCTGCACGCTCTAGAGACCTTGTTGAACCATCGGCGGACGGTGCCGAGGTCAAGAGCCGTGCCGTGAGGCGACACGAAGAAGAACGGGCTAACGGGAAGGGAGAAGACTTTGTCGCGTGGCTGGACGTAGCGCTGGAGCGCCATGACCGTGGAGGAGTGGATAGGCACCTGCCGTGATTTGCCATTTTTCGACTCACGAATGATCAGGACCTGCGCTCGAAGGTCGACGGCGTCCGTCCGAAGAGCGGCGGCCTCGCCGGGGCGTAATCCCGTGGAGGCGAGCAAGCCGATCAAAGTCTCCAGCGTCGGCGCCTTCATTCCGGTCCGCGACTTCAGGCGAGTGGCCTCCGCCATCAGGGGGGAGATCTCGTCCTCGCTATAGATGTGCGGCCTGCCGCGACGGTGCCGAACGCTCAGCAACCGACTCGGTGGGATCTGGTGACGCGGATCGCTGACGCTTAACCATCGGGCGAACTGACGAACCGTGGACAGCTCTCTTGCCCATGTGGCCGGCTGTACGCCCGGGGATCGCTGCGCCCATTCCAGGGCCAGCGGGATCGTGATGTGTCGCGCCCTCCTCCGAGCCAGGAACCGCACAAACTGGCGGAGCGTCTGCGCCGGTTCCCGAAGGCGGGTACCCAGAGCGCGTCTGGTTGAGATGTATTCCGACAGCTGGGCTTGGAGTGATTTCACAGGGCACCTCCCCGGATAGGCCAAGGACGAACAACCTCCAGCAACGACCGCATGTCGATCTTGGCGTAAATCTCGGTGGTGCCGGGAGATCGATGTCGAAGCACTTCCGCTATCTCCCTGAGACGGGCTCCTCGCTGGAGCATCCGGCTGGCCAGGGTATGGCGAAATAGGTGGGCTGCTATTCGACGGGGCCGAGCTACCCCTGCCTGCGCCATGGCGCGGCGTACGATGTGTCCGATACTCGGGGACCCCGTCAACGGCACCAGCGGCGCATTAGCGCGCAGGAAGACGCGGTCCGTGCTGCGAACTCCCCGATCCATTCGTAGGTACTGAGCCACGGCGGCACCGACATCCTCTGGCAAAGGCAGCAGATCCTGTCGGCTTCCCTTGCCGCGGATCAGGAGTTCGCCTGTTCGCCAGCGAAGGTCCCCCAGTTCCAGGGCGAGAACCTCGCGAGAGCGAAGGCCAAGTCTCGCCAGCAGAAGCAGGATCGCTCGGTCGCGACGACCCCTCGAACAGGTCTGATCCGGCGCCGCCAACACACGCTCAAGCTCTTCCGGGGTCAGTTGCCCAGGAATGCCGGGGGGAGTCCGCCGGCGGACCGTCGGAATCGCGGCAGTTAGATCGGCTGGGATCTCGCCCTGCGCATGTAGGAAACGCAGGAAGCACCGGAGACTCACCGCCAACAGACGCACCCCCTCGCCGGAGAGATCCCGGGCTCGTTCCAAGAGAAATCGCCTCAGTATCCCCGCATCCAACCCACGAACGGCAGGGGTACCGCGCCGAGTGACCAGATGACTTAGAAAATCGTCAACACGCGGCAGGTAGACTTCGATGGATCGCTCAGATAGTCCCTTTTCGCTGCGGAGGTAGTCGGCATATCGGCAGCTGAGCGTGCAACGCGTTTTACCCGAAGGCTCCGCAGCGGCGACGGAGATCAACCCGCGGCGGCGAAGGTGTTGGAGGAATCCCAATAACGCCCGACGGGCAAGGGAGCGGTGCTTCGGCCCCAACGGACAGGAACGCCGCATGTAAAGGGTGACCTCAACCTCATCAGGTTCAGGACTGGCCATCTTGCGTCGGCGTCTCCATGCGAGGAACCGACGCAGGGACGCTCGCTTCGTGGAGAGCGTCCCTGCGGCATAGCCCGCGGACTTCTGCTCGTCCATGAATGGCGCGACTTGGGCTTGGATGATGTCGGTGATGCGACGAAGGCTCGGGTGATCATGATAGTCTTCCACGGGCGATCTCGCCCACTTCGGGCAAAGGAACGCCAGAATGACGGGACCAGCCGAACTATGCCGCGCCAAGAAGCTGATGATGCTTCGTTCTCCGAGGAAAAGCGCAATCCCAACTCGTCACGCGGCATAACACCGGACGCGGCATAATCTCGTTAATGCCGCGCGCGGCATTAACGAGATTCGAATCGATCTCAATGCGTCCGTCGCCCAGGAACCGACTCAGGCCCTCGCGCCGTTCCAGGCAATAGTCCAAGGCCTTCGCCATCGCATTGCCCGGAAGTTCACGAGCGCGCAGCCGGATCATCGCCTTGAACACTCGATCGACGATCATCCGCGTCTGACTCGAACGCACCGCCTCGCGCAACACCGACCCAGCCTTCGCTTCGCGCAGCCCTCGTTCGATTTCGTACATCACCTGGATCTGACCCAGGAGCCATGCCCCCGTCCGAGGCGCCCCCGCCAGGGCTTCCTTGATCTCGCGTCGCGCATGCGCCCAGCAATGAGCTAGGCTGATCGCGCCGCCGCGGGCACGCACCAGAGTTTAATAGGCCACATAGCCATCCACTTGGAGAATGCCGCGATACTCGCCCAGAAATTCTTTGGGCGCGTCATGCGCTCGGCCCGTACTCCACTGCAAGAGCACCTCCCCGCCCGGGTCCAGATACACCCACATGCACCCCAACTCACTCTTTCCTTTGACTTTCGGGTCGAGGTAGCGCGTCGGGGTTTCATCCACTTGCAGGTAGGTGCGCTTCCTCAGCTTCGCCTGCATCGCCCGGTAGATCGGGCCCAGCAGCTCGGTCGCCTGTTCCACCCAACCCGCCATGGTGTTGCGGGGGACTTCCACGCCGTGTTGCCGGCGCAGGATCGCCGCAGTCCGGTGGAGCGGCACGTGATCCGCGAATTTGTTGATCAGGAGCCAGGCTAGGAGTCCGGCACCCACCATGCCCTTGTCGATCGGTTGCGCCGGCAAGGGTGCGATGGCAAACTGTTCCCGACGCACGTAGCGCGGGCGCACGATGACGTGGCGGAAGAGCTTGCCCGGCTCGAAGTCCAGTTGGCTGGTCCGTTCCTCACCCAAGCGCGTCCAGCCCTGCGGATCGGAGCTGACTTCGACCGGTTCGATCACCGTCTCGCGAGTGGGCAGATGTTCGTCATCCAGGGCGCGGCGCGGGTGCCGTGGACGTGCTGGGGCCGCCGGCTTCGGAGTTGGGGCCTCGGCCACGGACTCCTCCAGCAGCTCGGGCAGCCCGACCAGCATCAGTTCCAGTTGCTCGCGGGAGATCTGCTCGCTCTTGGTGCGCCCGTAGTGCATTCGCAGCAACTGGTCCAGGCGACGGCGGACTTCCGCGAGTTCTCGTTCCAGTTTTTGGATACGTTCGTCGTCCCGCTTTTTCTGCTCGCGGTGCGCCCGATCCAGGCGCTCCAACTCCTCGATGCGACGGTCCCGCGCGTCGGGATGCTGGGGAAGTGACTCGGGCGCGGGCACGCTCCCACTCATCACAGATGAGTGAGTGCCTTCAAGAGAAAACTCACTCGCGATGCCAATTCCTTTTCGCGGTGACTTCGAGCCCGCTGACCAGCGCTCCGAACGCCTCGTTCCGGAGGCTCAGGGAGGGCCTGTCCGACTTGGGCCAGGTGACCCTGCCGGAGCAAAGTCGTTTGTTCAGGACCCAGAGCCCAATCCCGTCGAACACAAGAACCTTGATGCGGGAATGGCGCTTGTTGACGAAACAGAACCAATGGCCGGAACGAGGATTCTCCCGAAGCACCTCGGTGACGTAGCCGTACAACCGATCGAAGCTGCCACGCAAATCGACGGGCTGCACGGCGAGGAACACCAGTGTCGTGCCACCGATGGTCAGCATCGCAGGGCCTCCAGAACCGCTTGAAGGCGCTCGACCGGGGCTCCGGGGGCCACCGCCACAACCCAACCGCGGGGCGTACGGATCTCAAGCTCCCAGGCGACTGAGCCTGCCGATGGCAGCTGCCCCACCAGGCGATCGAGATCAACCTCGATGAATTTCGGGCGGTCCGCTTGCTGCGAACCATCGCTGCCCGCGCGTCGCAGCCAGTTACGCAGAGTGGCCACGCTAAAACCATGCTCGGCGGCGAACTCCGCCTGGGTTTGCTGGCTTTGCTCCCAAGCCTCAATCCAATGCCTGCGTTCCTCAGCCGTGGCACGGCGGCGTCGGCCCAGGGGCCTGTCTTGCGAAGAAGAGTGCTTCACCTGACCACTTCACCACATCCCCACTCATCTCGAATAGACCCGGATCATCGACCGCTTACGCTGCATTTCCAGCATGGACACCATATCCCACCAACCGACACGATATTCTCGATGGTCTAGGATCTGGCGCTCTAATCTTTCTACTTCCAGATCCGTGCCAGCAGCGTCAGGGCCCGCAGTTGGTGGAATCGAATCTCCACCGCATCGCCGGCACCAAATTCCTAGCAAGATGCTGGTACTCCTCGATAACGAACCGATTCATCGCAAACGTTTGGTCACGGCTCATTTCGATCCTACCGCCGAGTGCGGCTGAGCTTCGCGCGGTTCCCAGGGCATGCACCCCTAAGGAAGCCCGGTTAAGTACATGCGTGAACACGTAATAGCGCAGGAGATCGCAAACCTTGTCGTTGCAAGGCATTGGAACCTGACCGCAAAGCCACAGCAACCCTTCGACCGATACACGGCCGCCGGTCCATCGCACGCCATTTGTTACGTGGATGCGGAATCGCGGCCGCAGGTTCACGTTTTTGCGGGACTCGATAACTGTCGCCAGAGGATATTCAGTCCCGAGGCCTAGGACGTTAGTTTGCCAATTATAGTTTGGCGGGCAACCCTTTTGCTTCAGCCGGGGGGCTCCGCCTCACTTCCCCGCGCCGAACTTGAGCCAAATCCAAGCTCCCGTTGCCTGCAATGAGGTTATCAGTACAACACCGATAAGAAATGGCCGAATCACTTTCGCGCCGTGTCTAGCAGCTGCACGCGCGCCGATAATACTCCCGATGGTTTGCGCAGATGCCATGAGTAAACCCGTCCGCCATTCAACATGCCCCCATATTGCAAAACAAGCTAGTGCTACAACGTTACTGATGAGGTTCAGCGCTTTGGCTTTGGCGGCCGCTGCCCTCAATTCAAGCCCAGCAAACCTGATCAGGCTCATTAACCATAAAGAGCCTGTGCCCGGTCCGAAAAAGCCATCGTAAAAGCCTATTCCACCTCCGAAGGCATAGTCAAACACCCGTGGCTCCACCGTTCTTCGCCTCTCAATGCTCGTCGCAGGCATACTCATCGTGCATATTAGAGCGCCGAGGAGTAGTATTGGTACAATAGCACCCAACATTCTAGCGTCCACAACCGCCGCAAGGAAAGTCCCAAGAAATGCTCCTAAGATGGTCGGAACTGCCGCCCGGATGGCAATCCGGCTCGACAGACCTTGCTTCGAGTAGCCATAGGCTGCCGCCAGAGCGCCCGCGGTCGCATTAACCTTATTTGTAGCAAGAGCCGTGATCGGGTCTAGGCCACCCACAGCCAACAACGTGGGCAGACTCACCAAACCACCCCCCCCGGCGATAGCATCAATAAACCCGGCAATCAGGCCTATTAGCGGAATCACCAACCAAGACGCATTCTCAAGTGAATCCACGATGAACCGGATCTCGACAGCATGCCGCCACTTGTCAAGTCTAAACACTAAGCGTTCAGCACGTCTAGCACTGCCAGATGAAACCGTCACTGGCGCGGTACGCGCCATGGTTCCGTGCTGTTCCGCGCTAATAATCACCGTTGTTCCCACTTCTCGTACGAGCGTGTTTGGTCCATCGTCATATCGATGACTCTGCTAGCAAAACCCATCAGGCTTCAGAGAACTGCGATTGCTGAGGAGAAGCTGGATCGCATTCGTGAGTTCTTGGAGCAGGAACTCGCCACGGAAGGCGTTGCAAGTCCAACCGGTGAGCAACTCTTCGATTTCACACTGGTTGTCTTGGGCGAGGCCCCAACCTTGTACAACAGTTACGCACAAGGAGCACGATGGTGCCGATTGCACCAATACATACCTACAGAGCGAGACGCCAGCTTGGCAACCAACGTCATCGCGTTCCTTGTGCGGTTGCGCGGTACCGGGGCAAGCAATGTTCGTTCCCGGGATCACCTTCAGCACCTCATTTTGCAAAGGTGCCCAAACCTGAAGGGCCTTCGCTTAGAGCAGATTCGGCAAGTCACAAACGGCCTTGGCAACGTCGTTCCCGTCGTAAGACTTGGGAATGTTGAGGGACCGCATTCCGCGTCTGAACTTAGATTTAGAATAGAGGATTATCTAAGAGACTATTTAAAGCGCGTCAAGCGGCATAGGCAACGTCCAACAAGCGATACCGACCAACTATTCTGGGCGGTGATTTATGAAGACACACTTCGCCAACTTGAACCGCTCATAAACCAATGGTGTTTGCTCGATCATACAGATAAGAAGTGGCCAATTGAGGGTCTAGCGCGCATGCGCTTTGTGTGGAGTCGTCTTGTTGATCAAGCAAGACACATCTGGGCCATAAACTATCCTTCTAGGTCGAGTTTCGGGAGGTTGGGAGATGAGGAACTCTTGCGACTACAAAGCGATGGCGTCCGGGTGGAAAGAGTGTTCGTAGTGGACGATCGACCCAGCAGCGATCTTCGTGGAACTATGCGAAAACAGTGTGCAGCAGGAGTCAAGGTCTTCGTAATCAGCGAAGCTCACGCAATGGAGCTGGAAGACTGCGTGCGGAATACATTCGACACGCCTGACATATTGATCGCCAACGACAAGTTCATTTACGCGAACCACGAAGTTTCCGGAAATAAGCCCGCGAGCGCCACGCTATTTCACGGAGGCACTTATATCGGTCAGGCGCGCAAGTTTCGCGACAGAGTCAAGCTACACGCCAAGCCATGGAACCTCAAGCAAGCCTGATATCGCTGTTTCGCAGTAAGGCTACAATGCCTGAAGGGAACGACGCGTGGGCTCGTTTAGCCGAAGGCCGCTACCGGGGTATGCCCGGCCGGTACCCCGGCTCCGCAAGAATCATTCCCGACCATTTGTCCGAAGACGCACACTCATGCTTTGAGGCAGCTTGCGGGCGCAATGTGGAGATTGGAACAGAGCTTAAGACTATAGTGCTGTACCTGCGGGATATCCGCCGTATGGCAATATTCAACTTACCCGGTAATGAAGAACTGGATTTGAAGCGCTTGGGTATTCCTGGCGTACGTTTCGCAATGGAGAAAGACGGGTTTCCGCTCAGCGCAGGATGCATCAATCCGTTCAATACACTCTGGGTATGCCAGAATCCTGTCTACTTTGTATCTACTAGTGTCATGGCCAGCACGAAGCGGTTCACAACCAACAACGGTACCCTAAGAGGCACAATGGTGCTCACAGCGGAGGTCATAATGCAGTCTGTGCATGGGGTCCACGAATTCAGCGCGACATGCGAATCAATCGGTAGACGCAGAAAGTTATGAAATCCACTTTATACCTTGGATTGGCTCAGATGGTTGGTGTTACAGCCTGCCTGGGCGTGTGTATCCTCAATCTTTTTGGAGAATCTTCCGATGAGGCTATGTATTTAGGTCTTCTCATAGTTGGTAGTTTCATAGCGTTCCGAAATGCGTGGGCGTTATTGCCAAGATTGCGGGCATCGGAACTTGCAGCCAAGCCTAAGCCTGAGGGGTGTTCTAAGAGCGATTCCAGAAGCCCAACTGTCGTCAATAAGGAGCCGGCTTTAGCGGAAACTTATAAATAATGCGGTTCATAGAACAATGCCTGAAAGACAACTCCCATGCACATACCATTACGGATGAAATGGACTATTGGCGTGACGGCAACAAGCTTAGGCGCTGTGGGGGCTTTTAGCTTCATCGCGGCCCATGCAGATATCCCAGTGATCGCAGGTGCCTGGGGCGGCATGTTCGTCACACTTGCTATGCAAGCAGGCCGAAGCTTAGAAAAGGACACCGCGCTGAAGGTTGCTGGAGGTATTTTGGTGGTACTGGGGGGACTAGCGACAGGTGCCAAGGTGGCAAACACCTACTTTGCCCTGACAGGGGTCGGCACCCTTCCCGCTATGCTAGCGAACATTGGTTGTAACGCGGGAATGACAATTCTCGTGGGGAGGGCTTCTGCCAAGGTTTTCTTGGAAGCGGAGAGCTTGGAATCTTGGGAGAAGGTTGTGAACCTGATTCTCATAGCGCTAGGCCGTGGCGAGAAGTCATCGGGGTAGCCATGCGGCATAGAGGCCGCATCGTTGACCTAGATCTCGCCGCCCACTCTTGCACTATTGAACGGTCGAGGTAGGGTGTACGGCGTCAGTTGAATTCTCCCCCGGGTGGCAGGCAGTCTTGTCCTTGTCCAGAGTGGGGGCTGGGGGAAATCCCGGCCTCTACCACGACCGGAGTTGTTGCGTATATGGTTACAGCCCATGGTGTCGACGCTGTCCTGCTTTTGGCCCCAGCGGCTGTGTAATTGGGCGATGGGATCGTTTCAGACTTTTCGCTAGTTTGACAGGCCAAGCTGCGCAAAGCGGTCGGGCTGGTGAGGGGGAAGAAGTCCGAGGGAGAGTAGTCTATAGCCGGACGGCAAAGAATACGCCAACTCATGGCCGTCTTTGACGCCCATCCTGAGGGCGCCAGCCTCGACCCGGTCATGGTAGCGACCGGGGCGAGCCGTGGGATGGTGCCCAGTTCCGCTACCGCTGCAACCACGCCGAGGGCGAATACCGATTGGCCTACTCTTCGCGCCTGACTTCTGAAGATGGCCTACCCCGGGTCGATTTCGATGTCGGCCTCCACTTCCTGGTCAATGGCAAGAGCGGCCGGAAATGGGCGCTGGTGATCGCCTACGAGCCCAACGACCTCTACTCCGTCTGGCTGGTCGAGGGCCACGAGGGCAGAAGGGCAGAGTCCATGGTCCTCGCGTGCCACCGGGACGTGTTCTGCGACATGCTCCAAGCGGTCATCGAGAGCATTTTCGACCGCGCCATCGCCGAGCACAACAACGTGTTCATCCCTCTTAGCTCACCATGGCTGAGGGCGAATCACGAATGGGGAATGGCAAATTGGGCCGTTCCGTTGCGGCGTAGCTGGGGAAACCCCATTCGCCATTCATGGTTCGCCATTCGCCCCGCAGAGAACCCTTGAACACTCTCGCCGCCTCACCGTAGCGAGACTCTTGTTCGGAGCGGATCATCAGAACCCTCGCCCGACAATAGACCAACATGAAGAAGACGGCCGAAGCCACCAAGGATCAGGCCCCAAATGCCACGACCGGCACCGAACCGAAGGCCGCGAAGGCGAAGAAGGCGAGCCCGGCCCCCGCGACCGAGCAGTCCGCACCCCAGCCTGCCGCCCCGACGAATGTCGAGAAGCCCGCGAAGGGGGCCAAGGCGGCGAAGTCCGACACCGACGGCGAAACAACGGACCCACTCCCGACCACGCTCGACGAACTCAAGGAGACCAAGGGCGACTTTGTTGCCTCCCACTTCCTGACCGGAAAGGGCAAGAATGCCATCGCGAAAGTCCTCGCCGCCGCCTTCAAGCTGAGCGAACCGCAGGCCTCCATGATCGTGCGCCGCATTCGCCTTTACGCCCGGATGTTCGAACTCGTCCCGGGGAAGAAGTAACCGGCGCCAACGCACGACAACGCCCCTCGGAGACCCCGAGGGGCATTTTCGTGTTCAGACAGGTCGGCGAGACCGCCGCGAGAACGAACGAGGACCGGCCGAGGCGCTGTCTAAACCGGCCATCTGCAGAGGAAGTTCCGGCCTCGAACGTTCCGCATCTGGCGTGCAGCGCCTGCAAACCCCGAGACCGCCCTCCCGTGGCAATGGTGCGAGAAGCACGTCCCTGTCGACCAAAGTGTCCCACAGATCAATTGGATCCTCTCTCCAATCCAGACGCCACGCCGATTCACGAATCACGCCGATGCACGGTATCCGTCACGGCAACCGCATCTGACGGGCGAACGTTCGGTGGCGTAGAGTCGCCGACGTGAACACCACGGTTTCGACAACGACGCGGAGACGTAGTCACACCCAGGAAGAGATTGCGGCGATCGTGGCCCAGTACCGGCGAGGCGAAGCAACGCAGCGGGATCTGGCCCGACACCACGGGATTTGCGTTGGTACCCTGCAAAACTGGCTTCGCAAACATGCGCCTCGTGCCAGTGCTTCGTATCCGTCACGGCAACCTTCAACCGGTGCTTCACGTCGGGCGTGTGGACGAGGCGGAAGGATTCACCGCCACCGAGCGCCAGCGTCAGCGTGTTCTGGCAGACGACCCGGACGCTGGTGAACTTGATCTGCACGCCGCCCTTGCCGTCGTGGCTGTTGGCCAGCAGCAGGTACTTGTCGGCCCCGTCGTCACCGACCACGCGGAGTTGTCCGGGAGGTTTTGCGAGCAGCCAGATGCGTTCACCCTGACCAAGGGTGCCAGCCGTGTGGTAGATGGCGGCGTTCTCCCCAACGAAGAAGAACGAGGGCGCCACCACCCCATCGGAATGAACCTTTGTGCCTCCACGCCCCACGACTCCGACCGGCGCGCCCCCCGATGGGGCCCCAGTCGCACGCCGCGGGCCGCGAGCTGTCGCTCGCTGCGCTTCGGCCCGCGGCGGCTCTACCCCCATCGGGGACCGCGCCTCGCGGGTCTCGCAGGGGACATCGCCGGTGTGCTCAATCCCAAACAAACTCGCTTGATAAACATCCACCATTAACGGCCACTACCCCCGTGCGAAGGGCGGGGGATTTTGAAAAGGGACCATTTCGACCCTGAGTGGTCCCTTTTGAAGCGACCGGTGACAATGTCGGGCACCGGAGGCCATTCCTCGATATCCAAGGTATCCACGACACGCTCAACAGGGCATCCAGCGATCTGGTGAAGCAGGGAGACCCCGGCATCGGACTGGATCAGCGTGAGATGATCCGTGGGGCTGTATCCCTTGGCAGTGCGAGCCAACGCATCGAAGGCCAGCAGCAGGTCCACGGGTTCTCCAGGCTGGCCTTCCAACGCTAAGCTGGCGAACGTATCGATGTCGGTGGCCTGGAGTTGGATGGACACGGTTTCGTAACGAGTGACCCGCAGCATGCGACAGGCATGCAGCGAGGAGTTCCGGGGTACGACTTTCGACAAAACCGGTAGAGCGAACTTGAGTTCAGACACGGGCAGTTTGATTTCCATGAGGTTTCCTTTCGTTGAGTTGTTGCTGAGGGGTGAAAGCAAAAGAGCCAGTCCCGCGATGTGTGTGCTGGACTGGCTGGAAATGGTAGAAGGAGGCTGAGAAAACTCCGTCCAGGTCCTCCTAATGAAGCTGATGAAAATGACTAAGCTGATGGCCGCGCTAAGCCCTGAGCAGACTGCATTTCTCAAGAAGCAGGAGATCCCGCCGTCAAAAGTGTTCGATGCCTCTCGAATGTCCCGCGCGCAATACAGTCAAATCATGCGCGAGCTTGAACTGATCATCGCGTTTGGTGTCACGCCATGCGGCAAGGCAGGTCACACGCTCCGAACTAGTGCCGGCCACTGCGCGCAGTGCAATACGCAGGCAATCGCTTTTATCAGGCGCACGTACAATGAAGGCGACGTCTACGTTGCAAGATCGGATCGAGCGAAACTGGTCAAGGTTGGCGTTGCAAGTGATGCGAAGAAACGGATGCATTGGCTGAATGACTATCGCTACGGAGACGCAGAGGATTGGATTCTTGTGTATAGCCGTCGCGTTCCGAAGGCAGGCAGGATCGAGTTTTTGATCCACAGCGATCTTGTTCGATATGCCAAGCCTTCCCTTTATACCAAGTTCGGGAAGCAAGTTTGGTGCAAGGAAACGTACGCTTGCTCCTCCTCGACCGCGGTGCGAGCAGTGAATCGGCGGGCCGCCGAAACGTTGACCGACGATCAATCTCTTCCGAAGGAAGGGAATCGGCGGGTAAAGCGTCGCTGAGAATGAATAGTACGCTTGAGGTTAAGTCCAATCGGACGATGGAGAAGGCCCGACGCCGCAACGTATCGACGTCGGGGTTATAGTGGCCTCATGTTGGAGTTGTGGCAGGCGGCTCCACGAGTCACCTCCGCGATAAACGACCTGATGGTGTTCCTCTGCGCCTCCCCGCAACCACACCAACCACTTCGTTCGCCCCGTGTCATAGTCGACCAGGAGCGTCAGAAGCGGCCAGCGGGCGGCCGGGGCTAGGAGTCGCCCCCCTGCTGAAGCCTGCCTGATCATGGTATACCGCCCTGAACATTGAACAGCTCGTGGCCTCCCCCGGAGGCAACCGAGCGACAGCCCCGGCACCTTGTGATGTCCGGGGCTTTTTCATGTCCACCATCACCAAGGAAAGGCAGCCACCATGGCCATCGCCCTCGAAGCCAACTACAGCAAGAAGCTCTGTCTCCCCGGGTATTCCTCGCACCAATACAGCGTCACGATCCGCCTCGAAGTCGACGACATCGAGGAGGTCGAATCGGAGTCGGCCCGGCTTTATGCGCTCCTCCAGGGCTGCGTCGACCGCGATATCCAGCAGACGTGTCAGCGCCGGTCTAAAAATGTAGCTGCGATGGCGGTTTGAAAATGCGGTCTTCTTCCGTTGCCGGCTTCTTGGAACTTCGGTCCTGAACTCTTCTTCCGTCTTCTTCGGCGTCGATGGTCTTGCAAGGTGAATAACTCGGGCTTGATCGGAGAGCCTTGCCGTCTTCTTCCCAGTTGTGTCCCGCCCCAGCGCGAAGAGCAAATGCCTGCACTGCAACCAATTGTTCCTCTGCGACTACCGGAACCGGGGTCGTCAGCACTTCTGCCATGCCGCCGACTGCCAACGGGCGAGCAAGCAGGCCAGCCAGCGTCGATGGCTCTCCAAACCGGAGAACCGCGACTACTTCCGTGACCCGGACAATGCGGCCCGGGTCAGGGCCTGGCGTCAGGCCCATCCCGGCTATTCGAGGAGCAAGAAGCCAGCAGTCGAACCGTTACAAGAGACCTGTTTTTCTCAACCAACTCCCATCCAACCACTTAGCCCAAGCAGCCCTCTTGCACGGTTACAAGATTTCTGCCGTGCGCAAGAGCCTCTCCTGGTGGGACTTGTTTCTTTCTTCATCGACTCCCCGTTACAAGAGGACATCGCCGGTCATCTCCGCCGCCTGATAGCCAGAGGACGGGAAATCCTTGGGACAAAAGCCCCACCGGTTCCCGCTTCCTCATGAAAAAACTCCTCCTCCGGCTGGAACGACTCCGGCGTGTTCCTCCCCAGTTCAGCTGGCTCGACCAGCGCCTCTTCCGCAACGGCCGCAGTGCTCCCTGCGAGGCCGATGCGCTCGCCCTGTATTTGTTCCTGGTCGTCGTCGCCGATGCCACCATCGCCCGGCTCCTGCGTTAGGACACCCTCCGCTTGGCGAGTGCCCGGCGTCAGTTGATCGATGCCGATCTGGTGGCGTTCAGCGCGCCGCTCTATCAAGTCTTGAGCCTGGATCCGCTCGATCCACCGGCTCCACGGATGGGCACCCGTAGCGTCAAACTAATTTGAACGCGCTGTGCCCGAGCAACTTAGGCAACCTCAATGAATGACGGAATCGGTGCCGGCAATGAGGTGTCGAAGGTGCATACCTCCGCACGAAACGCCGGCCTCCGAGTGCCCATGCGTTTCACTGCGTCCGTCGTGGGCAATTCTGAGGCTTCGGACGACAGGTCGTTTGGCGTTCCTGGGCGGCGGGAATCCCCTTGCGCGAGATGATCACAACGAGAGGAACGCGATACATCGCTCGCTAACCCCACTCCATTCTATACTCCATTCTATACTACTCC
>CAUJJW010000251.1 GCA_963205105.1 Verrucomicrobiota bacterium
TTTCTCCCCGGATTTCCTCCTCCAGGTGAACCAGCAGGCCGTTGTGGAACATCGTCAGGCGCGCCGGGCGCGCCAGCTTGCCGTCTTCGAATCGTGGGGCCGTGAACACCAGGTCGAAGGATTGCCACTCGCCCGGCGGCCGGCAGGCGTTCACCAGGGGTGGCGTCTGCGCGTAAATCGCCGCCGCCTGGCCATCCGGATAGAGCTTCTCGTTCCAGGAATCGAAGATCTGAATCTCGTAGAGGCCCATGAGCAGGACCCCGTTGTTGCCCTGATCATACCAGGGTCCCTTGAACCCAGCCGGCGCCATCCACTCGAGGTGCAACTGAAGATCACCAAAGGACTCACGTGTTCTGAGGTTCGACGCCGCAGCCGCCACCAGTTCGCCCGACTCCAGCTTCCAATCGGTCGGTTCCCAGGCCTCCAGCGATCGGCCATCGAACAGGACAACTGCATCCGCCGGAACCGGGACCGGGGCCGGCGCCGGCCCCGGGTGAACGCGCTGGGGCGCCGGCCGATCGGGGTCATGCACGTGGAACCCGCACCACGGCAGGATCGGCGTGTCCTTGTAGCCGTACACACCGGAGCCGTCCTTCGCCTTCACCAAGTCGTCGGCTGCGATCGCGACGCCGACCCACCCCGTCCCCGCCAGGAGCCATGCCCCACAGACCAAGCCGCCCCACCACGTCGTTCTCCATCGGATGCGCATGCGTCAGCAATGGCCGGGAGTCGAACGGCCTGCAAGTCCAACGCCGTGATCCATGCAACGCGCCTCCGTAGCGGCGGGCGTCCCGCCTGCCGTAGAGGGGGGCGTCTCGCCCCCCGGAATCCCTCCGGGTTCAAGGCCCGTGAGCAGGTCATGATCAAACCGCGGAGCCACCTCGACCACCGTACGCATGGTCCCTCAAGCGGCACACAACATGCTAACCGCCGTAGGTCGTGGCACCGTATCGAGGGCATCTACTCTAAGTTACTGATCACCAGCACTATGAAAGGCACGCGCCCACTGCAATCGCATGGTGGGCCTGCAATTGCATTGCGGACGCCTGATCCGGGAAATGCGGAGCTTCGGCGCTAACGCCCCGGTTCCCAGCAGCCGATGTAGAACGATGCTGCTTCGACGGTGCTTTCGCCGGGAGCCAAGCCACGGCACCAAGGGTTTCCCTTTCCTGATCGATCGGGTGCCGGCCGTAAACCCAGCGCAGCCCCACCCGGCCCAGCATCAGGCACGCCCCCTGCTAGAGCATGTCTGTCACGCGGTCCGCCGCAGTCACCGAACCGACAAGCCAAGAACCACCCACCCCATTCCACGATGATTTCCCTACGCCAACTTACCGGACTCAGCCTCGGTCTCGCCGCTGCCTTCTCAGTCTCCACCACCGCCCATGCCTTGAATGTGGTGGCGAACGTTGGCGGATCACCCACCGGCGTCACCCGCCTCAACTTCGATGATCTGGCCTCAGGCGCTTCGGGACTCTTCACCTCGATGGGCCCCAACGGCGATATTTCACTCCACATCCTGCCCGGTGCCCAGGTCGCCCAAGGCAGCGCCAGCGGGGTGTACGCGGCGCCGTATCTTTCCAGCGACAACGGGGATGGTTTCGGAGCCGGCGGCAGCGACCAGGCCAATGGAATTGATCTCACCCCCTACCTGTCCACCGGCCGCACCGAAGGCACGACCCGCGGCATCATCACGCTGTCGTTCGCCAGCGCTCAGAAGTACCTGGGTCTGCTCTGGGGCTCGGTCGATACCTACAATCACATCTCGTTCTACATGGATGCTCAGCAGGTCGGCGTGGTGAGCGGCAACGACGCTGCTTTCGCCGGAGGCAACGGCGGCGACCAGGGGCTGAATGGCACCCGTTACGTGAACATCAACAGTGACCTGCCGTTCAAC
Source organism: Verrucomicrobiota bacterium (assembly GCA_963205105.1). Taxonomy (GTDB): domain Bacteria; phylum Verrucomicrobiota; class Verrucomicrobiia; order Limisphaerales; family CAIMTB01; genus CAIMTB01. The sequence goes on from CAUJJW010000251.1 coordinate 1,898, forward strand.
ACCGTGATCTTCACGAGCGACAACTACGCCTTCGAATTCGACAACATCGCTTACAGCCAAGCGAACGTGGGCGTTCCCGACGCGGGCTCCACCACCGCCATGCTCGTGGTGGCCGTCGTCGGACTCGGCGTCTGGGCCCGTCGCCGCACCACGGTCAAGACCGAGACCATCGCCGACGTGGCGTAAAAGCCCGTTAAAAATACCAGAAAAACGCCACGTGGGGTCACGTGGCCTACAACTTTGCCAATGAATTCAGCCGTTGTAGCGCCGGGTCACCCGACCCGGCGCTCTTCTTTAACGGGCTGTTAAGCCAATGCCAATCCGTGGAACCGAACTGGTCCACTCAGGCTGAGGACGCACCCGTCGTGACCCGTGAACGGGGTCGGCGACGGGCCGCCAACGCCAAGGCTCCGAGGAGGAGCAACCAGCCTGCGCCTGGCTCCGGCACCACCGGCACGGTGCCCGGATCCACCGGCTGAAGTCCGGTGCGTTCGTACTGCTGCTGGGTTTCCAACACCACCGCCCCGCTGTAGGGCGTCACCAACTGATGCATCGCGGCCAGGGCCGTCGCCTCCGCAATCTTCCTGGACAGTCCTAGTTTTCGAACCTCCCCCAACGCCCACAATCGTGTGACATGGGTTGAAGCGAGAGCCTGGGCCGCAGCCTCCGGCGGCTGGGTCTCCACCCGTTCCCGCACCCACTGCCAGCGCGGTTCCCGCCCCTCGATGGTTCGGACCCAACGCTCCAGATCGCCAGCCACTGACCCCATTCTCGGAACCGAACCGATGGCCGAAAGGCCATCCAGTTTTTCGATCACTCGATTGGGCCCGTGGCGGACAGGCAGATCCCACAGTTGCGGAGCGGAATTGCCCCGTTGTCGCTCGAAACGCTGGCGCAGCGATTCCACCGGTCGGAGCAACACCGGGTTCGATGCGTGAATCCAGATCACGGCGCTGCCCGCCACGTCCGCCGCCCAATCCCAGGCAGCCTCCAACCCCGGAACGGAATCCTGCCCGCCTTCACACCGCATCTTCCGCAGCGCCGCAACGGCCTCGGCCCCGCGACCATCCCCGGCCAGCCGATGGACCCCATCCTGAACCACAAAAACACCCACCTCCGGGCCCGTCGGCAAACGCTCCAAAACACCGGCGACCTCGCCCAGGAAACCTTCCATGCCCACCGACGCATCCAGCACCAGCGCCACCCGACGCAACGGGGTTGCCGGCAGGGACACCAGCCGCTGGCGCACGAACCCGCCCCCTGAACTCCGGCGATCGGGAGCCCAGTGCTCGGTGGACCCCGGATTCCGCTTCAACACGATCGCACGCCCCGGTTCCGCCAGGGCAGCATCGGTCCATTCCCCGCGCCATCCCACCCGATCCCGGTCGTTGCGGACCGCCGACAACCCGTCGGGCGTCGTTGAAACCTCCTGGGCGGCGTCCAGCCAGATGCCATGGGTCAGCGATCGGCTTTGCCCGAAATTGCGCTCCAGAAAACTGGGCCAGACCATCACCGCTTCGCCATCGCCCTTGAGCGCCAGGGGCGACGTGATGCCCAGACGGACCTTCATGGTCCCCCCGCGCGGCGGCACCGGAAAGCACTGCATGAGCACCCGGTCCGGGCCCGACGTCGTGACGAGTACCGGATCACGCCGTTCCTCCACCGCAATCTGCTGGTACGCCTCCTTCACCTGACCGCGACCTGCAAACGCGGCCTCACGCTCCTCGCCATTCACCCACAGCGTGAGCCTGGACACCACGCCTCCCGGAGGCAGTTGAATCTGTGCCCGCGCCTCCCGTTGCGACCATTCATGGTCGTTCCGGAATTCCAGGGTCCACTCGACATACGACCAGGCCGCGTCCGCATCCGCCATGGCATCGACCCGCGAGGACACCATGGACAGTCCGCGGACCCTTCCCGCCACCGCCTCGCTGCCCAGGGCGGAATCCCATTCCACACCACCTGCCTCAAGGTCATCGATCCAGCCACGATTGCTTCGGCTCCAGGCCGTGCTGGGGGGAGTCACCGCGTTGAACGGCTGACCGGTCACCCGAAAGTAGATCTGTTGCGCCTGCGGAACGGGAAGATGAGCCGGCAGAAACCCGTCCCATAACCCGGGACGGAACCCGTAGCATTCCCGCAGCAACACATCGTGATCACCCCATCGACGAAGCCATTGCACCGCCGCGTCCGAACGCCCGGCATCGTCGCGCGCTGCCATGCCGGCCTGATGCCTGGTCCATACCGTGGGTAGCACGCACCCGATGAGCAACAGCACGGGCAGCACCAAGGCCACCCAGCCTTGTCGCCGAACCTTGACCGACAGCCCCGGCTGCTCGCGGGCCATGCGCCACCGCAAACTCAACGCGCAAATGAGCCCCAATACCGGGGCCAGGGGCAGCAACCCCAGCCCGATGATCACTCCCAGCAGGGCAAACGGCGTCATGGGCAGAAATAACACCGTGTAAACCGCGGCAATCCCGATCGCCGCACTGTTCGCGAGCCACCGCGCCTGGCGCGCCTTCGGCCCCATCGCCGAGCCGTCCATCAAGCCCCAGGCATTCGCTACCGGCACCAACCCCACCAGCAACCCATGCCAGAATGTCGGCATCGGATCGAAAACCTCCTTGGCACAAAACCGCGTGATCGCCTCGAAAATCAGGGTCGCCGCCGGAACCAGAACCCCGAAGAAACCGATCAACAACCGACGCCACCAAGGCAGCGGCGACAAGGGCGACGCCAGAGGCTCGGAGTCCTGCTCCGGAGGTTCCGGGCTGGGGGCAAACGGAGGCTCAGCCCGGGTGGCCGGGTCCTTTCGGGGATTCCCGCGTTCGGCCAAAGGCGCCACCCGACTCAGGAATTGACGCACATCCGCCTCGGTCACCACCGGGAGACGTGCCGCGGACGCCTCCTCCGCCACGTGCCGGCGCACATCCTCCAACACTTCATCAGGATCCGCCCCCGACCCCGCCAGGGATAGGCGAAGGCCGGCCAGATGTTCTTCCAACTCGCGCTGTGCCGTCACGGTCCAGGTCGTCATGCGTTGCCTCCTCGACGGCGCAGAATGCCCGCACCGCGGTTCAATTGATCGAGATACTCCAACATCTGCGTCCGAAGTGAGCGCCCTTCCTCCGACAAGGTGTAGTACTTGCGGGCGGGGCCTTCCGGGGATTCCACCAGCCGGGTTTCCACCAGGCCTTGAAGTCGAAGTCGGGACAGAAGCGGGTAAAGCGTACCCTCGGTGATGCCCAGTCCCGGAATATCCACGAGCGTTTTGACCAGCTCGTAGCCATAACGTTCACGCTCCGCCAGCGCGTTGAGCACGCAGAGCTCGATGAGCCCTTTGCGGACCTGCACCGTCCAGTTGTCGAAGAAATCGCCCATCAGCGCCCGGCCAGCGGTCTCGCCGGTTCAGACGTTGAACACTGCGACACCAGCTACCTTGCTACGCATAGTACAGCCCCCAGCCGGCTGTCAAGACGGGCTGCCGGTCAGGGTCATCAGGAAGTCGGCGTACCACGCGCAGTTCAGGCCGAGGGCCTCGTCCACCCGGCCGTCGCGTGTTCCCACATCGATCCGGGCCGAGTGAACGCCCAGCAGACTCCACGGCAGGTCGCCCAGGGTTCCGTTCGGGTCCGGCACCCGCATGACCACCGGAGCGCCGCTCGTCCCGCGATGGGTGCGCGCATCGGTCAGGAAGAAGCCCTCGCCCTGGAATCGCAGACCAAAGGACGAGGCCACCACCGCCTGCCGAACCACCGGCATGTGATGGAGCGTGTCATGGAATCCCAGCGGAAAACCCACCACGAGCAGCGAGCTGCCCACCTCCACCTGGTCCTGGTGCCCGGGCAGATGCCGGGGCGAGAAGGCGCGGTACACCGTTCCCTGCGGCAACGCCGTCCGATCGATCTCAATCACCGCGACGTCAATATCCCCGGCGCCATCGCACCCCTGCCGCCAGAGGTTGATCCCGTCCCGATAGAGCGGGATCGAGAAGCCGATGGAATCCGCCAGGTTGTTCGGATCGACGTGCAGTTCGATCTCCAAACGGTCCGGATAGTGCCGCGTGGAGCTGGCGATCATCACATGCCGGCTGGTGACCAGGTAGAGTCGGTCTTCCCGTTCAAAAAAGAAGCCGCTCGCATTGGTCAGCGAGCGCTCACCTTGAAATGTGCAGACCCGCGCAGCGGTCAGCAGAATGGGTTCAATCATCGTCATGGTCTTCGACCTCGTCTGTGTCAGCGATGGCCGGCGGCACGTTCCGGCCTCAGCGGGGCACCGGCGAAGTCGTCCAACCGGCTCCCCCCTGGAGAACACCGAGATTTCCCTCGGCTGAAGCGTCTACAGTGGACACACCTTCCTGCTCATCGAAATGCCAAAAACCGAGCGCGCGGTCGTCTTCCACCGCGTTCCACCGAACTCCGGAAAGTGTCCCGATCTCGCCGTTCGTGAGACCCGCGTTCCAGACCCCGATTTCGTCCAGATCGCCCAGGAACGCATTCGGATAGGTGTGGTAGCGCCCCATGCGCAATGGCTCGGTCGTCGTCGGAGCACCAGGAATCCCCACCCACGGCAGGGCCGCGGTCTGCACCCCGTCCACCACCAAACGCCCACCCCCGGCATCCACAGCGAAGGCCACATGGTGCCATTCACCATCCGCCACCGGCCCCCCATCCAATCCCTGTCCACCGCCCCAAACCGACCCTCCCACCGACCCAAAGTAAAACGCGCGGATGCGACCGAAGTAGACGAACAGACCATAGCCATTGAAGGAACCGTCCGCGTACTTGCTGATCACCCCGTCGACCATCGGCCCGCTGCGGGAGGTCCGAATCCAGGCAGCCAGGGTCAGGGGAAAGGCGTTGAGCGACGACCGATGGGCGACCGTCACCGAATCATCCACCCCATCCAACGAGATCGCGCCCCGGGGTTCCCCGGGCACGAACGCCGGCGCGGCGATCGCACGATAGAAACGATGCTCAAACTGGTCCAAGGGCTCCCCGACGAACCGAAGGCGCCCGAGATAGTCCGCCGTGGAACGACCCACTTCGGTCCACGTCACCAGATCACTGCTCGCCTGGATTGCACACAGGTCCCCGGCCGATCCGGGCCAAAGCAGGGCAAAACGGGGTCCACCGCCAGGGGCTTCATTCCGACCGCTCGTGAGACGGAGGTCAGGTTCCGGTGCCGGCGTGGCCTGGAGCAGCGTGACCGTGGTTTCCGCAGGAGCGCTCTCCAGGGTTGCATCCCGAACCACCAGCCGGAATTGATGCGACGCCCCAACGTTCCCCTCCCCCACCACAAAGAACGGCACCGAACCCGTGGCATTCTCGAGCACCACCGAAGGCCCGCCCACCTGGGTCCATTCCCAGGTGATCACGTCCCCATCCGGATCCGAACTCCCGGTGCCATCCAGGTAGATCCTGTCGCCGGCCGCAGCCACCTCGCTCACCAGGGATGGGGTCACCGCCACGGGCGCGCGCTGGGTCCGCCCTGGAGCCACCCCCAACGCCGACGCCGCCCAGCTGGAGGGCTCGGACTCGATCGCGCCCGGCGGCCACACCCGGGAGGTCGACGGAGCCGCCGGTTGCGCATGAACCAGCAATGTCGGGCTCTGGCGGTTCCAGCCTCCCAGAAGCGCATCCGGAATCAGCCACTCGGCACTCCAACTGGCGTCCCCTCGGCTCACCACCGCAATGAATCCCGTCTCCGGATAAGCATCGGCGTCGCCGAGTTTCTGGGACGGAATACCAAATTCATCGACGAAGAACCCGGCAAGGTCCGCAACCCCGGGGGGAACTTCCGTCGAAGCCCGACGATCCACGCGCAAACCCACCACGGCCGGCGCCGCGGCGGATGGACTGAACTGAAGATCCGAGACGCACGCATGGAGTGCGCCGTCGGCGTGGACCATGCGGCCGTTCACAAACCGGCCGTCGGCAAGGGCCATGCGAACCAGGGACGCATTCGCGTAGGCGACGTCGCCGCAGTCCCCATCCAGCGAGGGCGCCACCGCGGTGGGGATGTCGATGGGTTCGATCTCGAAGTCGATCAGGGCACGAGCCGTCTCCAGATCGGAATCGGTGCCCGTCACGGAGAGCCGGTACGCGCCGGGCGGCAGATCGCGCAGGGAGAAGCGCGCTCCTGCCTGGGTGCTGTTCACCGGCCCGCTGAGTGTCCACTCCATCGCCTCCGGCGGGAGGCTGCCATCTTCCGCATCGTACCCCAGTGCCGTGACATCGGGCGTTGCACCAAACGGGAGCCTGACCCCGTCGCGGATGCCGCTCAGAACCACTTCGGGCGCGTGCGGGGGCAAGGTGAACGAATCCGACTCGACGACGGTGGCGTTGAATCCATCCGAAGCGATCACGCGCAAACGGCAGCGCACGCCTCCCGCGAGCAGCCGCGTGTTGGCCGCGAAGCTCTCATCGGGGTAGTTCACTTGCAGCGTTTCCCAGGTGGCCCCGTTGTCGCAGGTGAACTGCAAAGTGTAGACGAGCGGATCCTGCTCCGGGTCCGCCCCCGACCATTCCATCGTCAATCGATGACTCGCCGCATCGTGGGTCGGCACGCCCAGGCTCAGGGTCGGAGCACCCACCGACGGCTGGCATTCCGCGACCACGGTGGCGCCCTTTAGGATCTGAAGCCGCACAGCCCCCGGCTGGTCCTGCACGAACTGCACAAACCCGGCCAGATGGCCATCACCGTCCTCGGATCGCGTCCACAGCAACGGCGATTCGCTGAGCGCCGCTCCCGCCGCATCCGCCCAGCGAATGGTCCAGTCATGGGCCACCGGCGGGGCGTTGAGCGAGGCCAGCAGCTTGGCGGCGTCGAAGGTCTCGGACGGGAGCCGGTAGCAAGGCCGGAGCACGGCGGTGTTCCGATCGAGATCCAGAACTCCATGGACCAGCACCACCAGTCCGGGGGGCGGTGCGCCGTGGCGTGCCCGGAGAGCTGCGGCAGGAGGTGCTTCGAACCCGGGAATATTAGCGAACAGCGCGTCCAGGGATGGCCGGGAAAGCCAGGTGGAGGTCCGATAACTCATGAGGTCGGCGGCATTGGTCGGACCAATGACATTCCAGGTCAGCGGATCGAACCCGAACTGGGTGGTTCGGCTGGCCATCTCGGCGGTGACGTTGGCGGCGCTCTCGATCCCGATGGTGCAGGTGTCGAGCGGGTAGGCTCCCGCCCGAAGCGGGCGGCCTCCCCCGCAGGCCAGCGGGGACATCGATTGGTCGATGTGCCGCAGGCGATAGTTGTGCCCAAGTTCATGGGCGAGCGTCTCACCGCCACGGGGGTCGTTCCACGCCGGAACACCAGCCACTGCCCCGGGCGGTTCCATCTTCACCACCAGATCCTCAGCCACCCCCGATTCCGGGCGGGTCGCCAATCCCAGGGAGGTCGAGCCACCCCGGGTCGTGTTCGCCATCCAGTGGACCGTGCCGACGTAGTGCGTGTCGCCGCAGTCACGCGGATTGCTCTCGAAGGTCGAGTAAAGCGAAAGCCAGGAGAGCGCGTCGTCGAATCCCCCGGAAACATCGAACGGCTCATAGTCAATCGCCGGGTAGGGGATGAAGAACTTCGAGAGCTTGATCTTGGGCACCGGCCGGCTGATGCGGTCCCCCTTGAACACAAAGCGAAAATGATCCACCGGCAGCAGGGACTGCGCGCGCACCAGGATGTCGCCGAAGCCGGACGCGGGATCGCGGGGATCGTAATTGGGAGCGGCGGTGTGGATGGGGACCAGCACCAGACACGGTGAGCCGGTCTGGACCACCTCCACATCGCCTGAGTTCAGCACGTTGTTGCGAAGGGGATTCTGCCCCGTTTCGGGAACACCCAGCGCGGGGTTCACGGTGAACCCGACTCGGAACC
>CAUJJW010000252.1 GCA_963205105.1 Verrucomicrobiota bacterium
TAGGAGTACGATGACGAGGGGAGGTTCATGGGGAGCGCCGTTGGGGCTTGGCCCGATTCGATTCACTCATTTCACGGCAGGGACGGAAGGGACTACCTGTCGCCACGGAGCCGTGGCGAGGCGCTTCAACTTTTCCTCCACGCGGAACAGACGGCGGGCTGTGCCGCGCATCAGAGGTTCCACCAGTTCGACGGCTTCGGCGCGGGTGAGCCACCCATCCGCCTCGAGTCCTTGCAGGGTTCGGGCGATCCCGCGTCGGGCGATGGCGGCGTGGCCGACGATCGGTTCCACCGGGATGTAGTCGCCGCCGAAGGTCAGGATTTTGTTGGAAGGCGCGGTGACCAGGTGGTCGCGCAGGTAGCGGGCGGAGGCCTCGGGATTGATGATCCAGGTCCAGCAGAGGTCGATGACGGCATTCGGGTAGTGTTTGGCGAGGGACAGGATGGCTTCCTGATAGGGGTAGCCGATGTGCATGAGCACAAAAGTGGTTTCCGGGGCGCGGCGGAGCAGGTCGGCGGCATCGCCGGGGTTGGTGCTGACGCGTTCGAGAGGCATGGAGCCGTGCCCGGCGAAGTAACCGGTGTGCAGCTTGACGGGCAGGTTGTGGGCGGTGGCTTTGCCGACGCAGTACCAGAAGATGTGGTCGTCGAAGGCCTGGCGTTCGGCCGGAGTGACGGGTTCCTTGGCCAGGAGTTTGGCGAAGATCGGAGCGGCGGATTCGGCTGAAACGCCGGCGAAGTTGAGTCGGCGCTGGTAAGCGGTTTGGGATTTCACGGCGACGGCGTAAGGGCCGTATTTTTCGAAGTAATGATCGATAATGCGGTGCCATCCGGCGAGGTCAGTGGCTTTGGAGCCCTGGGCGTCGGTCATGGTGTTCCAGTTGGAACCGCCGAAGGCGCCGAAGGCGACGATGCTGAGGTCCTGAAGCAGGAGATCCGGTTGGCGCGACTCCATGAATGGGGCCTGGAGGGAATTGACCTGGCAGGTTTCGACCCCGGCGTGTTCACGGAGGACGGTGGCGTAGAAGCCGGGTCGAACGAGCGCGGTGTGGCGTTCCGCGAGTTGGTGGACGGTGCGTTCGTTCAGTTCGGTGACGTCGTACAAGTGTTCGATGGCGATTCTGACAGCCCGGGCGTAGCCGGTGTGGCGGACGTGTTTCCAATGGGGCTCGAGCAGGCGCCATTTGGTGTCGGTGGTCTCGGTGGGGGAGGTAAAGCGGGCGTAGTCCTTGGGGGGCATGCCGGCGACGATCAGGTCCGAGTTGAGGTAATGGCTGAAGAGCAGGGCCCAGTCGTCGCAGGGCAGCAGTGGGACGGGTTGGGACCACTCGGTGCGGGAATGTTCCTCGACGAGATGTTCGTGGGTGTCGGCGAAGAGGGTTTCGGTGATGACGCGGGCGACGTCGTCGCGGCGGATGCCGGCGTCGGCGTAGGCATGGGCTGAGTTGCCGCTGAGACCGAGCAGGGCGGCGGTGGCGATGCCGGAGTGGGTGACGGCTTCGCGGCGGGAGAGGCCGGAGGAGGATTTTTTCATGGTGCTGGAGAGGTCAACGAGCCGGTGAGGCGAATCAGGGATGGGCGGCGGACTTGGGTTGAGGGAACACTGGCAGGATGATGTGGGAGGGGTGGCGGGCATCGGTGAATACGCGGTTGTTGGCGGCGCGGGTTTCCGGGCCGGATCGAAACGGGGCGCCGGTGTTGGGATTGGGGTCGAACCCTGGGGAACTGGAGGAAGTGACGTGGACGCGGATGCGATGGCCGCGGTTGAAAACGATGCTGGTGGACCAGAGGTCGATGTCGAGTGGGGTGGGTTTTCCGGGTTCAAGGAAGTGTTCACGGTCGACGCCATCGCGAAATCGGGTGCGCAGCATGCCTTCGCAAAGATTGAACGAACGCCCGTCGGGATAGACGTCGCAGAGCCGGACGAAGAAGTCGGTGTCGGGAGCGTCACTGGCGATCCAGAGGCGGGCGCGGACGCGGCCGGTGACTTCGATGGGGTCGTCGAGGGCTGGTGACCTGAACACGAGCACGTCGTGGCGTTCCTCGATGGGGCGTTGGTCCATGGGGCCGGCGGGCAGGGTGAGTTGGATGCCGCCGAGGGTGGGGACGGGGTTGGTGGGGTGGTACGTGTACGTCAGGTTTTGGGGCTCATTCGAAGCGGGCCTGGTGGTGGAAAGGGATTTATCGGCGTGAAAGAAGAACGGAGTGGACTGGCTTCCCGGGGGCGGCCAGGAATCGGAAGTGCGCCATTGGTTGCCGGGGCCGTTGGGGTTCTCGGCATCGCCGAGGACGTAGTAGCGGACGGCGGGATCCTGGTCGGCGCCGTTGGCGAGGTCCTTGAGGGTGTGTTCGAACCAGCGCCAGGCATCCTCCGTATCGCCGGGAGGATTTTTGGCGCCAGGGAAGGCGAGTTGGCCGGCTTTTTCGGCAAGGACGCCGTGGGTCCAAGGTCCCATGATCAATTTCTGACGTCCCTTGGCGCGCGCAGCGCCTTGGGTTTGGTAACCGACGAAGCCGTCGATGGTCGATTGGGCGAAGATATCCCACCAACCGCCGATATGGACGCCGGCAGCCCTGATGTGTGGGTAGGCTTTCGAGGCATCGCGGGCCTTCCAGTAGTCGTCGTAGAGGGGATGGCTTACCCAGATGGGGAGGGCATTCGTTTCGAAGCGGGTGATGCGAATCCAATCCTCCACCAGGGATTTCCTAAAGACGCCACCGGTGTAGACCACTTCATGGAGGTTGGGAGCGCCGACCACGAGGAACTGGGAATCGATGGGTTGATTGCCGACGCCGGCGAGTTGGAATTGGGTGATGGCGCCGGCGGAACCGCCCCAGGTCCCGATGCGCCCGTTGAACCATGGTTGAAGGCGGATCCAGGCGACGGTGTCGGCGCCGTCGGGGCCGTCGAGGTGGAAGGGGAGGTTTTCTCCGGAAGAGGCGAAGCGTCCGCGGGTATCCTGAACGACAACCGCGAAGCCACGGCGGCGGCCATCGCGACCGAGTGAGGCACCGGATTCCTTGTTGTAAGGGGTTCGGGCGAGGATGACCGGGAAAGGGCCGAGTCCGTCCGGGAGATAGACGTCGGTGGCGAGTTGGACGCCGTCGCGAGTGGTCACCGAGATGCTTCGGTGTTGGGGGGTGTCGGGGGTGGTTGCGGCGCGGCCGGTTGGGGCGAGGACGGTGATGGCGGTGACGCAGAGATGGCAGGCGACGAGGAAGCTGGAGCGGGAGGCGGACAGAAAAAGCGGCTGCAACGGGAAGATCCAACGAGGGTTCACCTGGCCCGGATACGGGGTTCGCTGGTTCGGGTCAAGGCTGCGACGGCGAGGTCACGCGCGGCCAGTTCACCGAGTGCCAAGGGCAGGACCATGCCGTCGGAACGAGTTCGTGGCTCTTGGGAAGTTCGCGGTTCGAAATCGACTGGATCACGGTCCATGAACCGCTGGGGGAATCACCACCGAGACACCGAGTCACAGAGGAATCAGCGGTCTGTCTTGATACTCCGTGCCCCTGTGCCTCGGTGGTGAGAACTCGGTTCCTGTGAGAATCCCTTTTCGATACCGACCTGCACACGGGGCATGAACCGGGGATTCCGGGGGCCCGGTTCGGGGAGTGCGACCGGACGAGATACCTGCCTGCGAAGGGGGCGGCCGGCGTGGAAAAGCCGTTTCATTCGGATGGCTCCTTCTTTAGCTTTCGCTCATTCTGATTCGGTGCGCTGGAGTGTGGATGGATGGATGGGTGTGATGTGGTGGGTTGTTTTCAGCGCCTTGCATGAACTCAGAGAAGAACGAACCCATGAACGCTGATTCCCGAGTGTGTGAAGTCATGAAAGAGCCGTTGAAACGGTCTTTGTGGTGGTTTGGCGCCGGCCTGGGAGGGTTTCTGCGATGGAGCCTCCTGGGGGTGGTGGCCAGCGTGGGATGGGTTTCGTGCAAAAAGCCGCAGGGGCCGATGCAACTGCCGCCGCCGGTGGTGGAGGTGGTCGAGTTGGTGGCGACCAATGTGGCACGCTCGGCCGAACTGATTGGGCAACTCGATTCGCCGCAGAACGTGGAGATCCGGGCGCGGGTGGAAGGTTTCGTGGAGAAGATGCTGTTTGTGGAGGGAACGACGGTGAAGGAGGGAGATGTCCTGTTTGAATTGGACAAGAAACCGTTCCTGGAGGCTTTGGCGGCGGCAAACGGTTCCCTGGCGGAGTCGAAGGCGGCGTTGAACAAGTACGAGAAGGACGTGGCGCGGTTGCAGCCTCTGGCGGAGAAGCGGGCTATCCCGCAGCAGGACCTGGACAACGCGAAGGCGTCGGTGGAGGTGGGGCGGGCCAACCTGCTGTCCGCCCAGGCCCGGGTGGAGTCCGCATTGTTGAATCTCGGTTATTGCGAGGTGAAGGCGCCGATCAGCGGGTTGATTGGTGCGAAGCAGGTTTCGGTGGGCGAGTTGGTGGGGCGCGGGCAGCCGACGCTGATGGCAACCATTTCGACCCAGGATCCGATCTGGTTTTACGCCAGCGTGAGCGAGGTGGAGTACATCCGGGCGGAGAACGTCACGCGTGCGACGGGAAAGAAGGTGGCCGATCTGCCGGTGACGCTGATGCTCGCGGATGGCAAGGAGCATCCGTCGAAGGGGCGGTTTGTGTTCATGGATCGGGCGGTGGACACCAAGACGGGGACATTGCGGGTTCGGGCGGAGTTTTCGAACAGCGAAAAGATCCTGAAGCCTGGGATGTTTGGGCGGGCGCGGGTGGATTTGGGGCCGCGTTCCGAGGTGATCGTGTTGCCGGAACGGGCGGTGTCGGAGCTTCAGGGGCGGTCGTTTGTCTGGGTGGTGGGATCCGACAACAAGGTGACGCAGCGCGCGGTGAAGGTTGGGGAGTCGTTTCCGGTGGGAACCTTGATTGAAGAGGGGTTGAAGCCTGGTGAACGGGTGATTGTGGAAGGGCATCAGAAAGTGCGCGAAGGCGCGGTGGTGCAGCCGATGACGGGGGGTCAACTGGCCGCGGCGAAAGCGAGTGCAGCCGCGGCGCATGCGTCGGGCGGCGACGGAGCGGCCGGCCAATCCGTGAAACACTAGGCGCATATGGCCGACTTTTTTATCCGCCGTCCGATCGTGGCGATGGTGATTTCCATCCTCACGGTGATCATGGGTTCGGTCACCCTGCTCCGCCTGCCGATTGCTGAGTACCCGCTGGTGAGTCCGACGCTGATCCAGGTGACGTCGACGTACCGTGGGGCGGCCGCGGAAGCGGTGATGGAATCGGTGGCGTCGCCGATTGAGTCGAAGGTCAATGGCGTCGACAAGCTGCTCTATCTGCAGTCGTACAATTCGAACGACGGCAAGATGACATTGAAGGTGACGTTCGATGTCGGCACCGACGTGGACATCATGCAGGTGAATGCGCAGAACCGGGTGGGGCAGGCGGAAGCGCAGCTGCCGGATGCGGTGAAGCGTGAGGGGGTGGTGGTGAACCGTTCGAGTCCGGACATTCTGCTCGCGATCGGGGTGTCATCGCCGAAGGGGACCTACGACAGCGTGTTTCTGGGAAACTACGTCGACATCAACATCGTGGATTCGATCAAGCGGGTGTCGGGCGTTGGGGAAGTGAAGAACTTCACGGCGCAAGACTACTCGATGCGGGTTTGGCTGCGTCCGGACCGGATGGCCTCGCTGGGGGTGACACCTCAGGACGTGGCGACGGTGATCCGCGAGCAGAACGCCCAGTCGCCAGCGGGCCGGGTGGGGGCGGAACCGGCGCCGCCGGGCCAGGAAAGTCAGTTCAACGTGCGGGCGACGGGTCTGTTGCGCGATCCGAAGCAGTTTGAAGACATCATGGTGCGATCGAATCCGGACGGTTCGCAGGTGCGGATTCGGGACATCGGCCGGGTGGAACTGGGGGCGCAGACCTATGATCTGCGGGCCCGGATGGACCAGGCTCCGGCGGGGGCGATTGGCGTGTATCTTGCGCCGGGGGCCAATGCGATCGCGACGGCTGGGAAGGTGAAGGAGATCCTGGAGGAGGCAAAGAAGCGATTTCCACCGGACATGGAGTATGCGATCACGCTGGACTCGACGGCGCCGATCACGGCGTCGATGAAGGAGATCGTACACACGCTGTTTGAGGCGGTGGTTCTGGTGCTGATCGTGGTCTATGTGTTCCTGCAGAGCTTCCGGGCGACGATCATTCCGATGCTGACGGTGCCGGTTTCGTTGCTGGGTGTGTTCATCGCGTTTCCGATGCTGGGGTTCAGTGTGAACGTGTTGACGATGTTCGGGTTGGTCTTGGCGATCGGCATTGTGGTGGATGACGCGATCGTGGTGGTGGAGGCGGTGCAGCACCATTTGGAGCATGGCATGACGCCGGTGGAGGCCACGCGGCAGGCGATGAAGGAAGTGTCGGGGCCGGTGGTGGCGATTGCGCTGATTCTGTGCGCGGTGTTTGTTCCGGTGGCGTTCATGGGTGGGGTGACGGGGCGGTTGTACCAGCAGTTTGCGATCACCATTGCGATCTCGGTGATCTTCTCGGCGATCAACGCCTTGACGCTGAGTCCGGCGCTCGCGGCGTTGCTGTTGCGGAAGCCGGAGCCGGGTCGGGGGCCGGTGGCGGCGTTTTTCAAGTGGTTCAACACCTCGTTCGACCGGTTGAGCAACGGCTACGGGGCTATCGTGGGCGGGTTGGCGCGCAAGTCGGCGCGGTCGATGTTGTTGCTGGTGGCGGTGCTGGGTGGGATCGGAATCCTGGGGAAGGTGGTTCCTGGCGGGTTTATTCCGGACGAGGACAAGGGGTATTTGTTCGTCTCGGTCGAGTTGCCGGAAGGAGCGTCGCTTCAGCGCACGGACGCATTGCTGAAGGAAGTTGAAGGCATTGTGGGAAGCACCCACGGGGTGCGCTCGGTGATTGCGTTGGCGGGGATGAACATTCTCAACAATCTGAACGTGCCGAATGCGGCGCTGTTGTTTGTCGGGTTGGAGGATTGGGAAGAGCGCAAGGAACCGGCGTTGCACGCGGCGTCGCTGGCGCGGGAATGGAACAAGAAGTTCTATGGAATACCGGGTGCCCGGGTTTTCGCGTTCGGGCCTCCGCCGCTGCCCGGATACGGGAATGTCTCCGGGTTCACGCTTCAATTGCAGGACCGGTCCGGGGGTGGGATCGACCAGTTGTCGGAGTACATCCGGTTGTTCATGGATGCGGCGTCGAAGCGTCCGGAAATCGGCCGGATGAGCACGACGTTTCAGCCGTCCACGCCTCAGGTGAAGATCGAGTTGGATCGGGAGAAGGCGCGGACGCTGGGGGTGTCGGTGGACAGCGTCTTCCAGACGATGCAGTCGTACCTGAGCGGCATGTATGTGAACGACTTCGTGCGTTTTGGGCGGGTGTACAAGGTGTTTTTGCAGGCGGAGGCGGAGTACACCAGTCGACCGGAGGACATCGGAAAACTGTATGTGCGGAACGGCGGTGGGGAGATGGTGCCCTTGAGCACGCTAGTGACGGTGGGGCAGATGTCGGGGCCGAATTTTGTCACGCGCTTCAATCTGTTCAATGCGGCGGAAATCAGCGGTGCGCCAGCGCCCGGGTACAGTTCTTCGCAGGCGATCCGGGCGATCGAGGAAGTGATGACGGGTTTGCCGTCAGAGATCGGGCTGGAGTGGTCGGGGTTGACGCTGCAGGAGAAAAAATCCGAGGGGGAGGCGCCGGTGGTCTTTGGGATGGCGATGCTCTTTGTTTTCCTGTTGTTGGCGGCGCAGTACGAGAGTTGGTCGCTGCCGTTTTCGGTGCTTTTGGCGACCCCGACGGTGGTGTTGGGGACGCTGATCGGGCTTTTGGTGCGCCACTTTGACCTGAACGTGTACGCGCAGGTGGGGTTGGTGATGCTGATCGGGTTGGCGGCCAAGAACGCGATTCTGATCGTGGAATTCGCCAAGATGCGACGCGAGGAGGGGAAGAGCATCCTGGATGCGGCGATTGAAGGATCCCGTTTGCGGTTGCGGCCGATTCTGATGACGTCGTTTGCGTTCATTCTGGGCTGTGTGCCGCTGATGTTGGCGAGTGGTTCGGGGGCGGCATCGCGGAGCACCATGGGAACGGGTGTGGTGTTCGGCATGAGCATTGCGACGGTGATCGGGTTGTTCCTTATTCCGGTCTGCTACGTCTTTGTGCAGAGCCTGTCGGAACGATTTGGCAAGCCGAAGGCGGTTCCCGAAGGGGCGCTGGGAGCAACGCCGGTTTCCGAACACGGGGGGGCACACTGATGAAGCGGCGAATGGCAAATGTCGAATGGCGGAGCGAGTCGGTGGCCTGGTTCATGATCAGGAGCTTTCGGGCGCTTGTGGCGTTGGCTGGGGTGGTGGGTCTGGTTGGTTGTGCGGTGGGACCGGACTATCAGAAGCCGGCGATGGAGGTGCCCACGGAGTACCGTCGGGCCGCAGACGCGCCCGGCGATGGTGTGGGAAGCGGGTCGCTGGGGGGCCTGGGATGGTGGCAGGTGATGCGGGACCCTCAGCTGCACGCCTACATTTCGGAGGCGTTGACCAACAATTGGGACGTGAAGGTGGCGGCGGCGAGAGTGCTTCAGGCGGAAGCATCGGCGCGGGTGGCTCGGTCGCAGTTCTTCCCGACGATTGCGGCAGGAGGTGATCTTCAGACCTCGCGCTCCTCGGAGCGTGGGCCGGCGGGGGCGATTCCCGGACGGAATCCGGTGCGGGACTACGGGCAGGTGGACGTGACGATGGCGTCCTATGAGGTGGATCTCTGGGGGCGCATCCGGCGGGCGAACGAGGCGGCCCGTGCGCGCTTGCTGGCGAGCCGGTCGGTGGAGGAGACCGTGCGGCAGACCCTGGTTTCCCAGGTGGCGACGGTTTACCTGAGCCTGCTGGAGCTGGACTACGAATTGGAGATCGCGCAGCGGACCTACGTGGTGCGGACGAACTCCTATGGTTTGACGCGCGCCCGCGAGGAGGGAGGAGTCTCTTCGTTGCAGGATGTGCGTCAGGCGGAAATTCTGGTGACCACCGCGCAGGCTTCGATGGCGGACACCCTGCGGAGGATTGAACAGAAGGAGAACGAACTCAGCATTCTGCTGGGGCGCAACCCGGGAAAACCGCTTCGAGGGGAGGCGTTTTTGGGACAACGGCTGGATGTTTCGATTCCGATGGGACTGCCCTCGGAGCTTCTGAATCGTCGACCGGATCTGCGGGCGGCGGAGAATGTCCTGGTGGCGGCCAATGCGGACGTGGGGCAAGCGAAGGCAGCCTTTTATCCGAAGATCACGCTCACCGGGCTCTACGGGTATCAATCCGTGACCCTGTCGGATCTGTTCACCTCCCCGTCGCGGACCTGGCAATTTGGGCCGTCGGTTTCCATGCCCTTGTTCACCGGGGGTGCGTTGCGTGGGAGTTTGCGGGGGGCACAGGCACGGTTTCAGGAAAGTTTGGCGCAATACCAGCAAGCGGTGCAGGGGGCGTTCCGGGAGGTGTCGGATGCCTTGATCGCGTACCAGAGAACGCAGGAATTTCGGAGCCATATGGAGGAACGGACGCGGGCGCACAGGAGTGCGGCCGAGTTGGCCAATGTCCGCTACGAGGGTGGCGTGACCAGCTATCTGGAAGTGCTGTACAACGAGCAGGAACTGTTCACCTCGGAACTCGTGCTGGCGGAGGCGCGATTGAACGAGTTGCTCAGCGTGGTGGCGCTGTACCGCGCGTTGGGTGGTGGCTGGCAGATGGACTCCGCGGCGCCCTGACCGGGGCAGGGGCCGCCGGAGATCCCGCGGTGAAGATACCGGTGTTGTCGACCAGGAGGTTCACCGGGACGACCTGCCGGCAGGGTACGCATTTGCGGCTGATCGCTTGGGTGCACGGTTCAGCCGCGGGCGTTGGGTGGGGCACGGCAACCCAGAGCGACGGACGAGACAGGGATACCGCCGAGGGTGGCGACGGAAGTTGCTGCTGGAGTGTGGGACGCGGGTTGCCGATGGGTAGGGGAGACGCTGACCTTGTTCATGGGAGACCCCTTGATCACCCAGGAAGGGCCTGCCGCCGCCGGCGCCGGGTCTGCAGGGTTCTTGCGCCGCTTGCTTGCCCTCGACCTGGAGGTTGCTCCGTCGGGCCGGCTGTTGAAAGTTGGTGCGGTCCTTGCCGGGGACACCCTGGTGAGCCATCGGAGCGATGAGGCGGAAGGGGCGTTGGGACGACTGGCGGGTGGGTCGTCGCGGGCGGTGGCGGTGGTGGGGCACAACCTGGTCCGTCACGACCTGCACCGATTCCGGGCGTTGTTTCCCGAGCATCCGTTGCTTCAGCTGCCGGTCATCGACACCCTGGTGCTGTCCCCGATTGCGTTTCCGGAGAATCCCTATCACCGGCTGATCAAGGACTACAAACTGGTCCGGGAGAGTGTGAATGACCCGGTGGCGGATGCCCGGCAGTCGATGGTGGTGCTGGAGGAGGCGATGGGTTCGTTGGTGGGGATGAAGAAGTCGGATCCGGGGATGTTCGCGGCGTTGCACTATTTGCTGGGAACTCCGGATGACGCGAACGACCGATCGGCTGCCGGGTTGGATCTTCTCTTTCGCGAACTGGGTGGGGAACAGCCGGGGGTTGGCGTAGCCCTGGAACTGTCGAAGGCGATCGTTCGGCGGCATGGATGCTGCCATGCGCCGCTGGGGGTCGATGAGGTTCGAACGGGGGATCAGCGGCTGACACTGGCGTATGCGTTGACGTGGCTGAGAGTGGCTGGGTCCAATTCGGTTTTGCCGCCCTGGGTGCGACGGACGTTTCCGGAGATCGTGCCCTGGCTTCGAAGCGTGCGGGAGATTCCCTGTGCCGATGCTTTATGTGGCTACTGCCGCACGACCCACAATGCGCGGGAGCAACTGCAGAAGTTCTTTGGTTTTGATGATTTTCGGGCGAAACCGGCGACTCCTGCGGGTGCGAGTCTGCAACGGGAGATCGTTGAGGCCGGCATGCGGGACGATTCGCTGTTGGCGACGATGGCGACGGGGGGTGGCAAGTCGCTGTGTTTTCAACTGCCGGCCCTGGTACGCAACTTTCGACGCGGTGTGCTGACCATCGTCATTTCGCCGTTGCAGGCGCTGATGAAGGACCAGGTGGATGGCTTGATGCGCAGGACGGGGACGCCGTTTGCGGCGGCGCTCTATGGCATGCTGACGCCGCCGGAGCGGGGGGCGGTTCTGCGGCGGATTGTAATGGGAGACATTGCCATCCTCTATGTTTCCCCGGAGCAGCTGCGGAACCGTTCGTTCCGGGAGGCGATTGCGCAGCGGGAGGTCGGCTGCTGGGTGTTCGATGAGGCGCATTGTTTGTCCAAATGGGGGCACGATTTTCGAACGGACTATCTCTACGCGGGGAGGTTCATTCGGGAATTTGCATTGGCGCACGGGCAGGCGGTTCCGCCCATCGCGTGCTTTACGGCGACTGCGAAGGAGGAGGTGCGCGACGAAATCATCGAGCACTTTCGGGTCGAAGCAGGACGGTCGCTGAAGCTCTTCGAGAGTGGTGTGGAACGGGACAATCTGGAGTTCGAGGTCGAACCGGTGGCGACCCATGAAAAGCTGGATCGGCTGCAGGAGCGGCTTCGGGATGGCCTGGGGAATGGGGATGGCGGCAGTGCCATTGTTTTTCTTGCAACGCGGGATCATGCGGAACTGACGGCAACCTTCCTGCGGGAAAAGGGTTGGTCGGCGGCCCATTTTCACGCGGGTCTTGAGCCACCCGACAAGAGGCGGATCCAGGAGGAATTCCTTGCGGGTGACATTCGGGTGATATGCGCGACGAACGCCTTTGGCATGGGAATCGACAAGGAGGACGTGCGTCTGGTGGTGCACGCGGACACGCCGGGGTCCCTGGAGAACTACCTTCAGGAGGCGGGCCGGGCCGGGCGGGACGGACAACGAGCGCACTGTGTTCTGCTCTACGACGAGGCGGACTGCGAGCAGCAGTTCCGGCTGGGGGCGATGTCGGAGTTGGATCGACGGGACATTGCCGACGTGCTGCGGGTGTTGCGGCGGGCGATTCGACCTGGGCAGGAGGAAGTGGTCATCACGACGGGTGAGATCCTGCGTGACGAGAACCTGATCGCGGACCTGGGTTCCGCGGAGTCAGGTGCTGACACCCGTGTGCGGACCGCGATTGCCTGGCTGGAGCGGGCGGGGTTCCTGCTTCGGGATGAGAACGCCACCTCGGTGTTTCAGGCCCGGATGCTGGTGAGGAATCTGGCCGAGGCGGAAACGCGCATGAAGGCGCTGGGGCTGTCGGAGTCGGAGCGGGTTCTCTGGCTGGCCATCCTGCGAGAGATCCTGAATGCGCCGCCGACGGAGATGCTGACGATCGACAAACTCGCGCTTCTACCCGAGTTCGTGGAGTACTTCGCCCACGGGTACGCAGCAGGATCGCGTCCTGCGCCCGAGTACATTTCGGCCCGCATTCTAAAAATTCTGCGGAGCATGGCGGAGAATAAGTTGGTGAAGCGGGATCTGCTGCTGAACGCGTTTGTGCGGTACAAGGTGGCGGACCACTCAGGCATCCGGCTCGCCGAGGTGCTTCATACCGAGCGCAGCATGCTCTCGCTGCTGTCGGAGTCGGAACCGGACCCGGAAGGCTGGTTGCTGCTGGATGTCCGCGCTGTCAATGAGCGTCTGTTGGAGGAGTCCTGTCCGAGCACGGTGGACCGGGTGCGGGCGCTTTTTCGCAGTCTCGCGGAGGATGGTCGTGGTTTTGCCGGAAGTCATGGCAGTCTGGACCTCCGCCATGTGGCCCGCGAAACCTATCGGGTCCGGGTGCGCCGGCGTTGGTCGGCGGTGGTGGAACTCTCGGGGAAACGCCGACGCGTGGCGGGTCTTCTCGTTGAGTTGCTGTTACGCAAGATTCCTGCGTCGACGACTCCGAAGGCGGATGTCCTAGTCGAGTTTTCCATGGAAGAATTGGTGGATGCAGTGGAGGGGGATTTGAACCTGCGCACGGAGGTGAAGGACGTGGAAGCGGCCATCGAACGTGCGCTGATGTATCTGCACGAGCAGGGCGTGCTGATTCTTCAAAGCGGTCTGGCGATTTTCCGGTCGGCCATGACGATCCGCATGAGGCCGGATCGGCGCACGGGCGGGTACCGGGTGGCGGACTACGAGCCGCTGCACCACCACTATCGGGAACGGATCCTCCAGGTGCACGTGATGGGCGAGTATGCGCGTCGCGGGCTTCAGCGCATCGAGGAGGCGAGGGCGCTGGTGACGGCCTACTTCACCCAACGGAAGGAAGCCTTTGTCCGGCGGTTCTTTGGTTCCAAACCGGACCTGCTCCAATACGCCACCACGGCGCGGTCGTTTCAGACCATTGTAACGGATCTTCAGCATCCGGCGCAGATGCGGATTGTGACGGCGAAACCCACGGAGAACATGCTGGTGTTGGCGGGGCCGGGCAGCGGCAAGACACGGACGGTGGTTCACCGATGCGCCTATCTGCTGCGGGTGGAGCGTGTGCCGCCGCGGGGGATTCTGATCTGCTGTTTTAACCGGCAGGCCGCCACGGAACTGCGACGGCGACTCACCGCCCTGGTGGGAGACGATGCGCGCGGGGTGTTGATCCAGACGTACCATGGGCTGGCGTTGCGGCTGCTGGGGCGATCAGTGGCTGGGGTGACACGGCGGGCACGGGCTGAAATTCACCTGGATTCCTTAGTGCCCGAGGCGGTGGCGATGCTTCGGGGTGGCGCATCTGTGGTTGAGGGTGCCGGCGATGAAGTTCGGGACCGGCTGCTTTCGGGTTTCCGGCACATTCTGGTGGACGAGTACCAGGACATTGACGAGGCGCAGTACGACCTGATCAGCGCGATTGCCGGGAGAACGCTGTCGGACCCGGACCAGAAGCTCTCCATCCTGGCGGTGGGGGATGACGACCAGAACATCTACACCTTCCGTGGGACCAATGTTCGGTTCATTCGACGCTTTCAGGAGGATTACCACGCCGAGATTCATCAGCTCGTGGAGAACTATCGGTCGACCTCGAACATCATCGAGGCTTCGAACCAACTGATCGCCGGGAATCGGGATCGGATGAAGGTCGAACAGCCGATCCGCATCGACCGTGGTCGGGTCATGCATCCTGCCGGAGGTGAATTTGGCAGGCGCGATGCGGTTGTCCGGGGGCGGGTGCAGTGTGTGTCCGTGCCCGAATCCGGGGCGCTGGCCTCCGTGGTGATCGCGGAGATCCAACGGTTACGGGTTTTGGGAGTTGAGGATTGGTCGCGTATGGCGGTGTTGGCCTCGACCCATCGGCAACTGTCGCTGGTGCGGGCGCTGGCGGAGGCTGAAGGGATTCCCATTCGTTGGTTGGCCGGGCGGGACGTCCTGCCTTCGATGGCATCGATCCGGGAGGTGCGCGCCTTCTTGAAGGAGGTTTCCAGGCAGGCGGGGAGGTTCATCGATATCGCCGAATTGCGGCGGATTCTTGCGGAACTGTTTCCGGAACCTGAGGAACAGGCGGATCCCTGGGTTCGGTTTCTATGCCGACAGCTGGATGCCTGGATGGTGGAAAGCCATGGGGCGAGCGCGGCGGTCACCGAGGTGCTGGAGTTTCTGCATGAGTCCTTTGCGGACGCCCGTCGCCAGGGTGAGTGGGGTGACGGTGTGACGTTGAGCACGATCCATGCAGCCAAAGGAACGGAGTATGATCATGTGCTGGTGGTGGGGTCTTGGGGGATGGTGGGAGATGACGGCAAGCAGGAGGAGGCGCGGCGGATGCTGTACGTCGGGATGACGAGGGCGCGGGAGTCCTTGACGATCGTTGAGACACCCCATCCCCGGGGCAGCCTGGTCGATGTGCTGGAAGGGCCGGCGGTCCATCGATGCGTACGATCGGGGGTGGCTGGTTCGGGGCCGGTGCTGGCCTATGAGTCCCTTGGCTTGGACGGAATCTACCTCGATTACGCGAGCATTTTTCCAGCCTACCACCGTGTTCACTCGGCTTTGCAGGCGCTCCGGCATGGAAGCCTGCTCAACCTGACGGAAGGTCGGGACGGTCATTTGGGATTGTGCAACACCGAGGGTGTGGTGGTGGCACGGCTATCGGCCCTGGGTGAGAGGTTATGGCGACCGAGACGGTCGTCCGTTCGGAGCGTTCGAGTGGTGGCGATGGTGCAGCGTTGGTGGGATGAGGCGGACACAGCGCCGAACACTGGCAGGAAGCCGGAGGTGGCGGAATGGTGGGTGCCGGTGGTGGAGCTGGTGTGCGGATCGGTCCTGGTGGAGGCTTGCAAGGACACGTTCTGACATGGCGCTGCTCGAGATCGACGATTTGCACATCCACTTTGGCGCCACGCCGGCGGTGAGCGGGGTTTCGCTGAGTGTGGGCGCTGGGCGGACGCTGGGTTTGGTGGGCGAGAGCGGCTGCGGGAAGAGCATCACCGCCCTGAGCATTACCCGGCTTCTGCCCGCACCGCCCGCCTCGTATCCCTCCGGGCGCATTCTGTTCGAAGGTCGTGACCTGCTCACGCTGTCTTCTCGGGAACTGCAGGGTCTGCGGGGTGGGGCGGTGAGTTATGTGTTCCAGGATCCGGGGGCTTCGCTGCATCCGGTCATGCGAGTGGGACGGCAGATCCGGGAGGCACTCCAACTTCACCGACCCGAAAAAGCTACAGATGTCGAGGTGGCGCGGTTGCTAGGGCTGGTGGGGATTCCCGCGGCTGAGGTCCGGATGCACGATTACCCGCATCAGATGTCCGGTGGCATGCAGCAGCGGGTGATGTTGGCGATGGCCCTGGCGTCGGAGCCGCGCCTGCTGATCGCTGACGAGCCGACCACGGCCTTGGACGTGACGATTCAGGCGCAGATTCTGGAATTGCTTCGGGAACTGCAAAGGCGCTTCGGCATGGCGATTCTGCTGATCACCCACAACCTCGGGATCGTCGCCGATGTCGCCGATGAGGTGGCGGTGATGTATGCCGGTGAAATCGTTGAGCAGGGGCCGGCGGCGTTGGTGCTGTCGAATCCGCTGCATCCCTACACCCGAGCTCTCGTGGATTCTGTTCCTGAGCAGGGACGAACATCCGCACGGCTACGGGGGATTCCCGGCAATGTTCCGAGTCTGGGTCAATGGCCGGCGGGTTGCCGTTTTGCGGATCGCTGCGAGATGGCTCAGGAGGCGTGCCGTTCGAG